>NZ_PSZN01000003.1:0-165551 GCF_002964965.1 Apibacter adventoris | reverse complement strand
TTTGCACTGGCAGTCTCATTAGAGTTCCCGGCTTTACCCGTTGGCAACTAATGATAAGGGTTGCGCTCGTTATAGGACTTAACCTGACACCTCACGGCACGAGCTGACGACAACCATGCAGCACCTTGAAAATTGTCCGAAGAAATACTTATTTCTAAGTACGTCAATTCCCATTTAAGCCCTGGTAAGGTTCCTCGCGTATCATCGAATTAAACCACATGCTCCACCGCTTGTGCGGGCCCCCGTCAATTCCTTTGAGTTTCAACCTTGCGGTCGTACTCCCCAGGTGGGATACTTATTACTTTCGCTTAGTCACTGAGAATTTACTCCCCAACAACGAGTATCCATCGTTTACAGCGTGGACTACCAGGGTATCTAATCCTGTTCGCTCCCCACGCTTTCGTCCCTTAGCGTCAATCGGTATTTAGTAACCTGCCTTCGCAATCGGTGTTCTGTGTAATATCTATGCATTTCACCGCTACACTACACATTCCAGCTACTTCAATACTATTCAAGACTCGCAGTATCTATGGCAGTTCTACAGTTAAGCTGTAGGATTTCACCACTGACTTACAAATCCGCCTA
This sequence comes from Apibacter adventoris, assembly GCF_002964965.1. NCBI lineage: Bacteria > Pseudomonadati > Bacteroidota > Flavobacteriia > Flavobacteriales > Weeksellaceae > Apibacter > Apibacter adventoris. Next base: position 164,966 of record NZ_PSZN01000003.1, on the reverse strand, counting down.
CGGACCCTTTAAACCCAATAAATCCGGATAACGCTCGCATCCTCCGTATTACCGCGGCTGCTGGCACGGAGTTAGCCGATGCTTATTCGTATGGTACATTCAGCACATTACACGTAATGTGGTTTATTCCCATACAAAAGAAGTTTAAAACCCATAGGGCTGTCGTCCTTCACGCGGGATGGCTGGATCAGGCTCTCACCCATTGTCCAATATTCCTCACTGCTGCCTCCCGTAGGAGTCTGGTCCGTGTCTCAGTTCCAGTGTGGGGGTTCACCCTCTCAGGCCCCCTAAGGATCATTGCCTTGGTAAGCCGTTACCTTACCAACTAACTAATCCTACGCATGCCTATCTATATCCGATAAATCCTTTTAATACAATGTAAGGCTACATTATATGTTATCCGGTATTAATCCGAGTTTCCCCGGGCTATCCCCGTGATATAGGTAAGTTACATACGCGTTACGCACCCGTACGCCGGTCTCTCTTGAAGCAAGCTCCAAAATACCCCTCGGCTTGCATGTGTTAGGCCTCCCGCTAGCGTTCATCCTGAGCCAGGATCAAACTCTCCATTGTAATTCTTTTTAATTTTACAAAAGTTTTCCCTGTACCCTAATTTTTAATAGAGCTTTCCCAAGTCGTTTTTGCTACTTTTTATCTTAAAATTTTTATGTCAATGATCTGTTCGTTTTCAATTTAATATTTTGTTATTATTAAATTGGAGTGCAAAGATAGGACTTTTTTTATTGCTTCCAAATTTTTACAAAACTTTTTTTTAATATTTTTTTTATATTTTTGATAATGCATTAATTATCTGTAAGTAATGAATCAATTATTATTTTTATTTAAATCTCTTTAATATTATTTATCAAGTTAAATCTTTCTTATTAAAATATGTTAATCATAATTTTTATTAGTAGTATATCTATCTATAAGTTAAATTATTTAAAAATTTCATTTTACAAATTTTAAATTTTATTGTATTATTACTATCCATAAAAAGGGTAAATATAACCTAATCTCTTTTCTCGTTCTTATGATTTTTTTAATAAAATTTTTTATAGATAATATTTTAATTATACTCATTATCTTTTATAATAACTTTAACTTTGTAAATATTTAAATTAAACAGAATAAATGAAAAAGACAAAAACAACTTTTTTTTGTCAAAATTGTGGAACTCAATACCCCAAATGGGTAGGCCAATGTAAGGTTTGTGGTGAATGGAATACTATTGTTGAGGAATTGGTAGTGATGGAAAAAGAAAATAAATATAATTCATCTTTTACTGATAAAAAGCCTAAAAATACAATACATAGAATAACTGAAATATCCTCACAAGAGGAAACGCGTATTATCACTGGTAATCTGGAATTAGATAATCTTTTAGGGGGAGGAATTGTTCCCGGTAGCGTTATTTTAATAGGTGGAGAACCTGGAGTGGGAAAATCAACACTTTTATTACAAATTTCGTTACAAATATCTAAAAAAGTTTTATATGTATCCGGAGAAGAAAGTAATAACCAGATTAAAATGAGGGCCGACAGAATGGAAATACTTAATTCTGATTGCTATATTTTAACTGAAATTCAAACTCAAAAAATTATAAAAAAAGCGCAAGAACTAAAACCAGATCTTGTAGTGATAGATTCCATACAGACTTTATATTCTTCTTATATTGAATCTTCTCCCGGAAGTATTTCTCAAATAAGAGAGTGCACATCAGAATTAATTAAATTTGCAAAAGAAACTTCTGTTCCTGTTATTTTAATAGGACATATTAATAAAGAAGGCACTATTGCCGGACCTAAGATTTTAGAACATATGGTAGATGTAGTCCTACAATTCGAAGGGGATAGAAATTATATTTTCCGTCTACTGAGAGCCAACAAAAACAGATATGGATCTACTTCTGGATTAGGTATCTATGAAATGTTTTCATCGGGACTAAAGGAGATCAAAAATCCTTCTGAAATATTGATATCTAAAAAAGATGAGAATCTATCTGGCAATGCTATTGGGGTTACTCTTGAGGGTTTACGTCCTATGTTAGTTGAAATTCAAGCACTTGTATCTACAGCCGTGTATGGTACTCCGCAAAGGGTTACAACGGGATTTGATGCAAAGAGACTCAATATGTTACTGGCTGTATTAGAAAAAAGAGCCGGTTTTCACTTAGGGGTAAAAGACGTTTTTTTAAATATTACAGGGGGCATTAGAATAGACGATCCCGCTATTGATTTAGCGGTAATAAGTGCTATTTTATCTTCTAACGAAGATATACCTTTACCTGATAATTGCCTTTTTACTGGAGAGGTAGGATTAAGTGGAGAAATTAGAGCTGTAAATCGAATTGAACAAAGAATTTTAGAAGGTGAAAAATTAGGTTATGATGTTATTTTTATTTCTAAATATAATAAAATTGATACAAAGAAATATAATATAAGAGTTGAAAAAGTATCTAAAGTAGAAGATATTTATAAAATTTTATTTTGAAAAGTTTCTTGTTTCCTTTGTTAATTTAACTTTCCTATTCTTTTCTTTATTAATAAAATATAAAAAAAATATCTCGTTGTTTTATTAAAGAATTGTTAAATTTTTATTTTATTTTTTGTATTTACTAAATATCTAATACTTTTACTGCTCATTTTAATAATAATGTTAAATTTTCTATGAAAAATTCTAACTATTCGACCATTATAATTACCAATAAACACAGTAACAAGACTAAAATATACACAATAAAGGATAAACATGTAAAAAATATTGCTCTTTATAAAAAAATGGTTTTTTATTTTTCTTTGTTTACTTTAATTTTATTTTTTAGTTTTTTTATTTTTATAAAATATGAGAGACATGAAAAAGAAAAATTATATAATAAAGTTGTAATGCTTGAAAACAAACTGGGAAATAAATTAAATAATCAAAAAAACAATAAGAATTCAATTCATCAAAAGCTAGATAATCTTAATAAAGCAGAAGAATATTTACTTAAAATTGAAAAATATTTAAATGAACGTGAAGTTAAAACCCTAACATCTTCTAAAAGAAATGAAAGAAATACTCGTTCTGAAGTAGGTGGAGAATATTATTCTGTAGAAGAAATGAATTCTGATTTAATTAAATCTAAGCAAGAAAGAGTTTCGGAGATACTAAATAAAATTCAATCTATTCCTATAGGACTTCCACATATTGGTCGTCTTACTTCTACTTTTGGTGTAAGGGGAAATCCTTTTTCTCATCAAGGAGGAGAATTTCATCCTGGTTTAGATTTAGCAGGTACAATTGGAGATCCTATTAAAAGCACCGCGGATGGAAAAGTTATTTTTGCAAGTATTAAAGGTGGTTATGGAAACTGTGTAATTATTAAACATGCATACAAATATGAAACCCTTTATGGGCATTTATCTGAAATTGATGTTAAAGTCGGTCAAAATATAAAAGCGGGAGACGTTATTGGAAAATTAGGTAGTACTGGCAGATCGACCGGACCACATGTTCATTATGAAATTATACATAATAACGAAAAGAAAAATCCTATAAATTATTTATATATTCCATAAACTAAATATTTAAAATATATGTTCGCATCAAAAAAAAATGATTCTTCTAAATCAATACCTGAAAATATTACTACAATTATTGCGGAACATTGTTCTATTGATGGCTCTATAGAATGCAAAGATTATGTAAGAATAGATGGACATGTTTTAGGCAATGTTGTAAATAAGGAAGGTGGAGTTATACTTGGAAAAACAGGCATGGTAAAAGGAGACATTAAAGCTAAAGAATTGATTGTTTTTGGCATTGTTGAAGGTAATATACATGTTGACAATTTATCTCTAAAAGAATCCGGAACCATCTTAGGAAATATGGAACTTAAAAATTTTACAGTTGAAAACGGAGCTGTTTATAAAGGTACTGTAAGCATGGATACTTCTATTTCTGACTCTGTTCCTCAAAATCAAAAAAATAAAAATTAAAAGTATGTCCATATTTAAAAAATATGGACATTTTATGTGAGTTTTATAGTTATTTTTTAGGCTCTCCTATTTTATAATTTATACCTAACGAAGTGTTTTTAGAAAAATACATCGTTAGCCATCTATAAAAGGTATTCAATTTATTTCCTATAGATACTAATGATATTAAATGAATAGATGACCATATAGCCCAAGCAAAAAAACCTTTAAGAAACATTTTGGGAGCGACTAAATCTGCTACAGCTTTATTTTTACCAATAATAGCCATTGATCCTTTATCTATGTAATGAAAGGGTTTCCAATCCTTGCCATTTATTTCCCTTTGCAGATTTTTTGCTAAATTTTCTCCTTGTTGCATGGCTACTTGTGCTAATTGTGGATGCCCTTCTGAAAATTTAGGATCGGTAGTCATAATACAAGTATCTCCTACAGCAAATATATTATCATAACCTTTTACTTTATTAAATTCATCTACCTGCATTCTTCTACCTCTGGCATATAAATCTTTAGGTAAGCCATCAAAAACCCTGGATGTTACTCCTGCTGTCCAAATAATAGTTTTAGTATCGATTTTGGTTCCATTAGCAAAAAAAATAGAATTTTCATCACAATCTTTTACTTGGGTATTTAATAAAATTTCTACTCCTAATTTTTTCAACGTATCATATGAAACTTTATGTGATTTATCGCTCATAGGTCCTAAAAGTACATCTGATCCTTCTACCAGATAAACATTTACTTTCGATTTTAATTCACGATAATCTAAAGGAATCATATGATTCATAATTTCCCGTACTACCCCAGCAATCTCTACTCCAGCAGGCCCACCTCCTGTTATAACAATATTTAATAATTGTTTTTGCTTATCCAAATCCTCTTCTCTTGAAGCCTTTTCTAATCTCTCCAAAAGTGTATTTCTTAGTAATAAAGCATCATTTAAAGTTTTCATAGGAATAGAAAATTTTTCTATGTTTTCCATTCCAAAATAATTACTTTGTGTTCCTGTACCTATTATAAGAATATCATAATCTATTTCTCCATTAGATAATATAACTTTATTCTCTTCAGGCTTTACTTCAATTAATTCGGCCTGACGAAAACGTACATTCTTTTTATGTCTTATAAATCTTCTGAAAGGATAACTTATGGCTACTGGGTCTAATACACTGGCTGCTACCTGATATATAAGGGGAGGAAAAAAATTGTAATTATTCTTATCTATTAAGACAATTTCATAATTCTTATCATTTTTTAACTGCGTTAAGATATTTATACCGGCAAAACCACCACCAATTAGTAAAATTTTTTTTTTCATATGTAAAGTTTTATATATTTAAGTGAAATCAAATGCATAACAAATACTTCGCCAAAAACAATTTATTTACTATTTTTTTAAATTTAATATAAATTATAACCGTACCTTTGCCTTTATACTTTTTACTATATGATTCAAATAGACGACACTATTATTTCTTTAGATGTTTTTCGTAAAAAATTTGTTTGTAACCTTAATAAATGTAAGGGTATTTGTTGTGTAGAAGGAGATTCGGGAGCTCCTCTAGATAAAGATGAATTACCTATACTAGACAGAATTTACTCTAAAGTTTCTCCTTATCTAAGAGAGAAAGGTCGAAGAGCTATTGAAAAACAAGGCAAATATATTACTGATTTTGATGGAGATTATGTCACTCCTCTAATTGATGGGGAAGAGTGCGCATATGTTATTTTTGATGAAAATCAAACAGCTAAATGTGGTATAGAAAAAGCCTATGAGGAGGGGAAAATAGAGTATAAAAAACCTATATCTTGTCACCTATATCCGATAAGGTTACAAAAATTGCGTAAATATATCGCTGTTAACTATGATGAATGGTACATTTGTTCTGATGCCTGTGTTTTGGGAAAAGAATTAAAAGTTAGAGTATTTGAATTTTTAAAAGAACCTTTGATACGAAAATTTGGAGAGGATTGGTACGCTCAATTAATAGAAGCCGGACAACTTATAGAGGATAGCCTACCCAAAATAAAAATAAATTAATTAAATATTTTTCATCTATTTATCTTATAATTATTGCAATAATAAATTTATAGTTTCTTGAAGTTCGGGATCTTTTGCTGAAATTGCATAATATTTGGCTATTTTACCTTTAGTATCGATAACCATGTAACGAGGAATCCAATTCAAATCAATAAATTCGTTAAAAGGATTTTTCCAACCAGAAGAAAACCAGTAGTTATCACCCATAGATAAATTATATTTTTCTATACCTTTTTTCCAAGCATCCTCAGATCTGTCTAAAGATAAGTATATAAAATCTACTTGTGGATTATTTTCACTAAGTTTATGAGTTTCAGGCATACTTAATAGACAATCTTTACACCAACTTGCCCAAAATTCTATTACGACTATTTTGCCCAAATGTTTTTTTAATACAGAATGCATTGAAGTTTTGTCTCCTTCTATATTATCTACAGTTTGCATCAATGATTCTTGGCTAAACTCTTTCTTTAGGTTTTCTGGAACTTTTTGTGCTGTCAATGGGTAAAATAGAAAACTTAATAAAAAAGAATAAAAAATATGTCTCATGGATCTATTGATTATTAAAACTTTAGATTTTTTCAAAACGAAAGTTTTCACCTAAATATACTTGTCGAACCAAAGGATCATTAGCTAAATCCTCTGGATACCCTTCTTTTAATATATTTCCTTCAAACATTATGTATGTACGATTGGTGATTGCTAAAGTTTGTTGTACGTTATGGTCTGTAATTAATATACCTATATTTTTATTTACCAAAGAACGAACGATTTTTTGTATATCTTCTACTGCAATTGGGTCTACTCCAGCAAAAGGTTCGTCTAATAGAATAAATTTAGGATCTGTAGCCAGACAACGAGCTATTTCACACCTTCTACGTTCACCACCTGAAAGTAAATCCCCTCTATTTTTTCGAACATGTTCCAAACCAAATTCTTCAATAAGTGAATCTGTTTTGGTTTTTATTTCATTTTTAGAAAGTTTAGTCATTTCCAAAACTCCCTTTATATTATCTTCTACAGACAATTTACGAAAAATTGATGCTTCTTGGGCTAAATATCCTATCCCCTTTTGTGCTCTTTTGTACATAGCATCTTGGGTAATATCTATTTTATCTAAAAAAATTTCTCCTTGTGTGGGCTTTATCAAGCCTACTATCATATAAAAAGTTGTAGTTTTCCCTGCCCCATTAGGTCCTAAAAGACCAACAATTTCTCCTCTTTGTACATTTAGGGAAACATCTTTTACTACCCTTTTACTTCCATATGTTTTGATTAAATGGTCTCCTTTTAAAATCATAGGTTCAAAAATAATATTTTTTTTAATCCGTAGATGATAGAATATTGTTAATTTTTTACTAAGTGATGATAAAACACAGAATAAACAAAATTTCTATTTTTTTTAGATTATTAAATTTTTGTAATTAATATTAAATGAAATGAGTCATGAAACAAATCTCTTGTTTTTTAATTATATATTACAATATAACTGTTTAAATAAGTGGCCAATCCCAACCAAATTATATAAGGAAAAAACAACCAAGCGCTTATTTTTTGTATAGAATAACACTTAAATGTAAAAATTAAAACAGCACAATCTAGCAAAATAATGTTAATAAGTCCTAAAAGAGGGTTTTGATAATAAAAGAAAGAAATACTCCAAGTAAAATTGAAAAATAATTGTATACAAAAATAAAATACTGCAGATTTTTTTTGTAAACCCTTTAAATTGAAAATGAGCCCAATGGATATGCCCATACATAAGTAAATAATACCCCAAGCTATAGGAAAGGCTATATTTGGCGGTGATAATATTGATTTATGTAAATATGGATACCAAGTTCTAAGCGAATCAGATTGAAAATACTTAGCTGTACTACCAATTAATAAACAAATAAATGTTGGGACTATTATATTACACCATTTTTTCATATGATTAATTTTTTTTAATACAACAATATTTATAACACAAAAATAATTTTAAATTATATATTATTTTTTTATTAATCACTGGAATTTATCTATAATATTACCATTGGATTTTACCTTCTTAATTAATAATAATACTATAGCTTTTTAATAAAACAAATAAAGGAATTATATATTTTTTATTTTAAGGCTTAGTATTTTGCAGTATAAGCGGTATTATTTTTTTAACATAATTCTGAATGTAGTACCTTTTTGAACTTCTGTATGTAATACAAATATTTTTCCGTGATGATAGTCTTCAATGATTCTTCGGGCTAAAGATAGACCTAAACCCCAACCTCTTTTTTTAGTAGTAAATCCGGGCCTGAATATTTTTTTAGTGTTTGGAGATGAAATTCCAGAACCTGTATCTGAAATATCTATGTATAAATGATGTTTATTTTCCTTTATTTCCAGTTTTATATATCCTTCACCTTTCATAGCATCAGCTGCATTTTTTACAAGATTTTCTATAACCCAACTAAACAAAGATATGTTCAATTTTACTGGCATAGGTTTCTCCGGTGCCTGAAAACAAAATTGAATATGGTTGGATACTCTATTTTCCAGATAATAAAATGCTTGTTGTGAAACTTGTACTAAGTCTGCTTCTTCCAAGGAAGGTAAAGAACCTATTTTAGAAAACCTATCTGTAATGGTAAGAAGACGAGTTACATCTTTTTCTATATTCTGAACAGGTTTGGGATCTATCGGTTCATTTTTGAGGATTTCTACCCACCCTATAATTGAGGAAAGAGGAGTTCCTATTTGATGTGCTGTTTCTTTTGCCATACCTGCCCACAAAAGGCTTTGCTCTGTTTTTTTGGTTAATTTGTAATACCAGTAAGTAAACCAAAAGAACAGGGTAATAAAAAGAAATAACAATATGGGATAGTATTCTAACTGGGAAAGAAATATAGAGTTTTTATAATATACATATTGTTTTCCAAAAGGTAAAATTATAGGGATGGGAGCATAGGTGTCTCCCATATTTTTTAATTCTTTTTTTAGTTTTCCGGGATTAGATATAATTTTTTTATCAACATTTTTTGAATCCAGATAATTACCTTTTTCATCTACTAAAATAACAGGAATAGTAGTATTTTGCTCTATTAATTGTACTAAAAATAGCTGTGTATTGGAGGGTAATGACTGTTCTGTATTTAATAATTGTAAGGTTTTTGCATAATTAGTTATTTTTACGGATTCTTCTTTTTTTAATTGATAGACCTTTTCATTAGAAAAAATAACAGTTATTACAGCTACCATAAGAGCTACAAAATATCCTAATGAGTTACTGAGCCTTATACTAGAATAGAATTTCATTATAATAGTTTTAAATTAAAACGGATAATCTATAGCAAAATTAATTTGTGGTTTTAAAGGTTTAATGTATTTAAAATACCAACGATCATCTTCATCTCTTGTAGGATCATGGAATTTATAAGCAAAATCAAAACGAATAATAAAATTGCTTATATTCCAACGAATTCCCCAACCTCCTCCAATACCTAATTCTTTATAGAAGGAATTAAATTCAAATTTATTGTGAGAATTTTTCTGAGTTCCCCATACATTGCCTGCGTCTACAAACAAAGCACCTTCAAATCCTTTACTTGGTAAAGGCAATCTATATTCTACTGAGGAAAATAACTTGAAATTATCTAAAGCTACTAATTCATAACCGTTCTTAGAACTTAATTTTGAAGTTCCAGGACCAAATCCGAAAGCTTTCCATGCTCTAACATCACTGGGTCCCCCGACAGAATAACTCCGATCAAAAGGCATATCAAAAGAATTACCATAAGGAATTCCTATACCGGCAAAAAAACGAGCATTTAAGGATCTTTTCCCTGAAAAATTCCAATATTTTCTAATATCAATATCTAATTTTATAAATTGTGAGTAAGGAACTCCAAATATTTCTTTTACTATTTTATTGTTTGAGGTTTTAAAATCTTTTAAGGAATTATTAAAGAGAGATAGTAGATTACCTGCAAATTCAACCTGAGTCCTAAAATAAAGTAGATTTTTTTTTGGAAAAAATCCTAACCTCTGATCATAAGTAAAATCATATTTAAATGATGATATTAAAACATTCTGAGTAAATCTATATCTTCGTCTTTCGACCAAATTATAATAACTATCATACAATTTCGCATTTTGTTTTTGTAAATAGTCTTGAAAAGTTCTGTCGTCTTGTAAAGTAACTAATAGCTGATCATCTTTAATAGTTTTGTTATCATTATAATCTACACCGGCCGAAGGATTATATTTAAAATAATATTTATATACTTCATTTCTTGTTTTTCCATCTTCCTCATAGATATTAAAATAATTTCCTGGATTTAGAAATTGCGTATATTGTAAATTCCAAAGAGAAATTTGATGTATGGTAGTTCGCGTTGGAGTTACATTATAAGATATTGCCGCATTATAATTATGTCTATCAAGACCAATATTGTATTGTGCATTATAACCAAGCGATATGGCAGAGGAAGGTCCCCATTTTTTAGGAACCAAACTTTTAACATTAAACGGAACTAACAATCTTGGAAAAGACAAACTGGCTTGTATTGATATTTCTGAAGCATTAAAGAGTTTTTGGTTATTTTTTTTAGACTCTATATTACCTAAAGAACCGCCAAAAGTTATACTCAGATTTTCTGCACCTCTGAAAAGATTTTTAGCTGTAAATGTTAGATTGGGGGTAATCCCAAAATTGGCAACACGAGAACTAAATGATTCAAATCCTATTTCATAAGAATATTTATCCATAGGTGATAATATTATATTAGATATAAGAGTAGAATCTGAACCTCTTTCAGCAAAGGTATTAAATCCTAAAATATTGAAATTATTTACCTTATATATATTCCTACGAGTTTCTATTTCGGAATTTAAACGATATTTATCACCTATTTTAAACACCATCATATCCGAAAGTACACGGTTTTTATATCTTCCTCCACTTTTATTTACTATAAGTATAGAATCTCGTGTTAGAGTTTTAATTTTCTTACCATTAATTTTAACAATTTTTCCTAAATTATCTTTTTTTAATTCTTTTTTTTTAACTATATAATAGGTTGAATCTATAGGCACTCCATGGTTCGGCTGATATCTGGCTCTATCTAGAGTAACATTAACCTGATTATAGGTAAACCTTTTGAAATGAGGGGCTTTTTTTATTGTATCTGATTTTAAGGAATCGGTTGATGTGTTATTATTATTCAATAAACTCTTACTTATTTTTAAGGTTACAGGAACTTCATAGATACTTTTTGCAGTATCTACATAAAAAATAACTTCATCTTTTAAATCATTAAATCCAAAATATCCTAAATTTTTAAAAATATTTTCTAGTTTAGAAATTTCATTTTCAAACACATATGCATCTAACCTATCTCCTTTTTTTATAATAGAATCTCTTCCAAAAATAGAATAAATAAATTTCTCCTTACTCATGGTATCTTTTTTATTTTTCAACCTTTCCTTTACATATCGTAAATACCCTGCATACATAGGATTTAAAATTCCATCATCAATATCATACTTTACAGATCCTATCGTCATAGGTCTGCCTAACCTTATATCATACTGTGTTTTGGCTTTCTTTTTATTGGTAATAAGACTATCTGTAACTATAGCTTTACGCCAACCTCTATTAATAAAGTATTTTTGTAAGTTTTCTGCAGACCCTTTAGATATATTTTCATCTATCTTTACAGGTGCTTCGCCATTATGATAAAAAAAACGATCTATCCAACGTGACTTCCCTACATATTCTTTCATATTATATTTTATGTATAAAGAGTCTAATAAACTTTGTTTTCGTTGTTTTGAGTTTACAGCGTAATATTCGCTATAAACAGAGTCAAATTTTGGGTTAGAAATATCATATAGCCAAAGTCTTAAAGGAATATAAAATAGAATTTTCCTATTAGGTTTTTGTTTTACATAGTTAGGCAATTCATCTAAATAAGGACTTCTATATTTATTTAAAATAGGTTGTCCTTTTTCATTTAAATATGGATTTCCATACAAATCCAAATACGGAGCTCCTTTTTTATCTAAATACTTAAAATTACTTTCAATAAAAAGATGTTCATTTTTAGCTACTTTATTAGTTCTACAAGAAAAAACAAAAAGTATTTGAACAAAAATTAATATCTTTAATGTAATATTGTTTTTTAATTTCATTTTATGTTGTCCTCAAGTAAAGTTAAACTTATTCAGTCTCTTAATAAAAAAAAATATAGACAAAAATATAATTTATTTGTGGTTGAAGGTATAAAAAACATTAAAGAGTTTGTTTTCTCTAATTTTTTAATTTCTAATATATATACTACGGAACCTATTCCCTTTATGCAGGAGTATCAATATCAAATTATATCTCATGAAGAATTAAAAAAAATTAGTTTTTTAAAAAATCCGCATAATGCCCTGGCTTTAGTGGAACTGCCTGATACTTTACCTCATTCTATTCAGGGAATTCAAATTGCTTTAGATTCTATACAAGATCCCGGGAATTTAGGAACTATTATACGTTTGGCAGATTGGTATGGTATAGAGCAGATTTTCTGCAGTGAAACGTCTGTAGATGTTTATAACCCTAAAGTAGTTCAAGCAACCATGGGATCTTTAGCAAGAGTACAAGTAAATTATACAGATTTAAAAAAATTATTAACTACCTCTCCTATTCCTGTTTGTACAACAGACATGGATGGAGAAAATATTTATACCTCCTGCCTTCCTCAAGAGGCTTTTCTCGTAATGGGAAATGAAGGAAATGGTATATCGGAAGATATTAAATCAATTTCCAATCTCAAGTTTACAATTCCCAGATTTGGGAAAAAACAAAAAACAGAAAGTTTAAATGTAGCAATATCTACAGGAATTATATTAAGCGAATTTTTTTCTCAAAAAGAAAAGATTTAATTTGAAAAACTAAAAATAAAAAACTATTAAAAAACTACAAAAATTAGAAATATTTGTCAATATGAAATGGAAAATTCACATTATTGAAGAATTTAAATATGAAAAACATTTGTTTTTTGATATTATTAAAAATTTCAATACACTAGGATGTCTTATATTTAAAGAAAGGAATACTTTAAGAAAGATTCATAACGATGTATTAGGTACTTTAGCTGTAAAATCTTTTAAAAAACCTATTTTAATAAACCAATATATTTATTCAACATTTAGAAAATCAAAAGCTTATCGTTCATTTTATAATGCAAAATTTTTACTTTCAAAAAATATAAATACTCCTAAGCCTATTGCTTTTTTTGAACAAAAAAAAGGTAAAAAACTAATTCACTCGTTTTATTTTTCAGAATATTATAAATATGATTTTACTTTTAGAGAACTTATTGAAAAGAAAGAAATGTTTGAAGACTGGAATATAATTTTACAGAAATTTACTGAATTTATCTATAAAGTGCATAATTCACAAATCTTATTTAAAGATTTATCTCCAGGCAATATATTAATAAAAAAAATAAACAACCTATATAAATTTTCATTAATTGATTTAAATAGAATGGCTTTTAAAGAATTATCATGGGATGATAGATTACAAAACTTTATACGATTGTCTATGACTAAAGATATGATTAAAATAATAGGCAAAACATATGCTAAACTTACAAATCGGAATGAAATAGAAACTATAAAAATATTAATTGATAAAAATCAAATTTATCTCACTAAAAAAAGCCAAAAACAAAAAATTAAAAAATTAATAGGAAAAAAATAATTTATTATTTAACTTTAATATATGCAATATATTAATCAATCAAGTTATGAGCCTCCAGACAATATTATTTATAAAAATGCTCATATATCTACTATTATACCCGGAATATTAAAAAAATATCCCATCCCACCCTATATAAGGGAGCGTTTAGAATTAAGCGATGGAGATTTTTTACTTCTGGATTGGTGGAAACAAAGTAATACTGACAAACTTATTATTATTTCTCACGGTTTAGAAGGTCATTCTAGAAGAACTTATGTCAATAGTTGTGCCAATTACTTTCATAATGACGGGTATTCTATTTTAGCATGGAACCAAAGAAGCTGTGGAGGAGAAATAAACAGGTTACCCAAATTGTATCACATGGGACTTATTGAGGATTTAAATGAGGTAATAAAGCATGCTATTAATCACGGTTATAAAGAAATTAATTTAATAGGATATTCTATGGGGGGCATTTTATCTTTAAACTTTCTTGGTCGAATGCATACTCCTTTCTGTATTAAAGCGTGTGTTACTTTTTCCACTCCTCTAGATCTCCTTTCTAATGCTGCAGTTTTCAGAAAACGTTCTAATATTATTTACCTGAAAAATTTCATGGTAGATTTTAAACGTAAACTTAAAATTAAACAATCTCAATTTCCTGAAATTTTTGATGAAAAAAAATTACGTGATATTAAATCTTTTGATGAATTAGATGATTTATTTACAGCTCCTCTATTTGGTTTTAAGAATAAAGAAGACTATTACAAAAAAAACTCGCCTTTATTTATTTTAAACCAAATAACTATTCCTACTTTAATAGTGAATGCTGAAAATGATCCGTTTTTAACACCTGAAAGTTTTTTAAATAACTTTGAGATTCCCAATCATAACCTCTACTTTGAAAAACCTAAATTTGGTGGACACGTAGGTTTTAGTTTAAAAGATACCTCTTATTCCTGGGCAGAAATAAGGGCTAAGCAATTTATTGAATCAAAATCTTAAATCTAAAAAAATACCAACTACCAATTTATTCACACACAAAACAGTTTTTTATATTTTTTTATCTATTTAAAAAAGATTGAAAAAAAAGAAATTTAAAAAGTCATTTTTTCGTAATTTACTCTTTCAATTAAATTTATATTTTATATGAAAATATATACAAAAACAGGAGATAAGGGAACTACATTATTATACGGAGGTGATCGTGTATCTAAAAATCATATGCGAATTCATACTTTTGGAGAGGTGGACGAGTTAAATTCTTATATCGGTCTGATAAGATGTTATAATAATCAAAAAAAAATTGACAACCAACTGCAAATTATACAAAATTCTTTATTTGATATAGGTGCAGAGTTAGCTACTCCAGAAAATAAGATGATCTTAACAAATGGTAAACCACGCCTTAAATCTCTAATTTCAGAAAAATATATTACCCAACTTGAAAAATGGATTGACACAATGGATGAGCAACTTCCGACTCTGACTCAGTTTATACTCCCAACAGGAAATGTTCCTACCTCTATTTCTCATATTGCAAGAACTATATGCCGACGTGTAGAAAGAAGTATTATTTCATTAACTAAAGTTGAAGAAATACGCCCTATTCTACAAAAATATTTAAACCGTTTATCTGATTATTTATTTGTTCTTGCCAGATATTTGGGAAATAAAGCCGGAATAAAGGAAACTTTTTGGACTCCAAACCAATAAAGTTTTACTATTATAATAATACTAATATATTACCATTCCTGTAATTTTAATAATTATGAATAATTTAAAAATTACCTTTTTTATTCTCTATTTTTATTGGCTGTTTTTACATATGTTTACTTAAAAATTATTTAAACGGATTATATAATTATTTATTCTTTCTTGCAGAATAAATTATTAATTTAGCAAAATGAATGTTACTTCATGGATTCCTAATGAATAAAGCCTTGCTTTTTATAAACGGAGAAATTCCTAAATCGATACCTGATTTTAATTATCCTTATTCAATCATTTCCTGTACAGATGGGGCATATACTCAATATGTATATAAATATCCTATAAAAATTAATTATATATCCGGAGATATGGATAGTATTTCTCTTCCCCATATTCCCCAAGATATTCCATTTATAATTACCCCTGACCAGAATAAAACTGATTTTCATAAAGCATTAGAAATACTTATTAATAAAGGGATTCGCGAAGTTGATATTTGGGGAGCATCGGGAAAAGAAAGTGATCATTTTATAGGAAATCTATCTACTGCTTTATTTTTTAAGAACCAAATAAAAATTACTTTTCATGATGACTATTCAATCTTTTTTTTCACTGATAAAAAAACAAAATTAAGAGGAGTAAAAAATAAAATTATTTCTCTTATTCCTTTTTTTGAAACACGAGGAATTACAACTACTGGATTACAATATCCGTTAAATAATGACGTTTTATCTTTTGCTACACGGATCGGAACTAGAAATAGGGCTTATTTGGATGATGTTTCTGTTTCTTATAGCCAAGGGGAACTTTTAATTTATATAGGAAAATAATTATTTTATGAGACTCTATCCTAAACAATATGTTATTTCTTCTCAACACAAAGTATATGCAGAAAATGCTCAGATTTACGAATGGCAGGGCTTATCTATTGCCATTTGTAAAGATGATATAGAAAAGTTAGTTATTGGTGATAATTATGTTTTTTTTGGAGAAACTTTTGATTTTGAAAACCCAAAATTACTAAATGATCAAGTAGTCAGATCTATAGATTTTTCATTGCCTTTACAATCTATAATTAAGCAAATAGACAAATGGACAGGATATTTTATTTTACTTATTAAACTTAATGATCGGTTTATATTATTGAATGATGCTTCTTCTCAATTAGAATGCTATTTTACCCATGATTCTTCTGAAATTAATTTAGCAGAGCAACCACACCTGCTATATAAATTACTAGGTGAAAAATATAGCATAGTGTCTGCAGATGTTCCACTTAATGTATTAAATAATCGACGAAATATTTTTTACAAAACTATTTATCAAAGAATAAGCAAATTAATTCCTAATCATTTTTACGATTTTCAAAATAAACAATTAATTCGTTTTTATCCTTTTCAGAAAATTGAAAAAAAGGACACTTCTTATTGTATATCTGAAATTATACGAATATTAGAAAACACCATGATTTCCTTAATGCACCGAAAACCTTTGGTTTCAGCGTTAACTTCCGGTTGGGATTCTCGTATTTTATTAGCCTGTAATAAAAAAAATATTGATAAAATTGATTTTTTCACTATAGACAAAATTCATTCTTATTCAGATATAGATGTAAAAATTGCTAAAGAAATATTGCATAGATTAGGAAAAAGGTTAAATATTTTTGAATTTAATAAATATCTGAGTAATCATTTTCCGCAAGAGGCTATATTTGTTTCTGATTATAATTCTGAAATTATTACTGATAATTTTTATCGACCTCATTTTAAAGATAAGTATTTAATTAACGGAAATATAAGTGAAGTGGGAAGGTTTTATTATCGACCCTTGCCCCAAAAATTATCTCCTAAAGATCTGGCTTATATTGTTAAATGTGAACAAGACAAATATCATTTAGATATTTTTAAAACCTGGCAAGATGATTTTGCTCAGTTTAAAAAAATGGGATATGATGAACTTGACTTTTTATATTGGGAACATAGAATTTCTAATTGGCTTGGTTCCCTAAAAACAATTTATAATATTTATACAACTGTGATTTCTCCTTTTAACAATAGATATTTACTAGATACATTATTTTCTATGGATAAAAAATATAGAGATTCACGTTTCCCAAAATATTATAAAATTATTTTACAAAAATTAGTTTCTGAATTGAATGACATCCCTGTAAATCCAATGGAATCTATACAAAAAATTAAAATATCCAAGGCTTTAAGGGTCTATCCTATAACTAAAGCCTTACGATTAAAATTTAGAAAATTACATTAAATATATAATAATTTAAAAAGGTTTTGCTCCACCTCCCATTTGTTTTGCCATAGCTTGCATCATCATTCTTCCTTGCGGGGTTTGCATCATTTTCATCATCTTACTCATTTGCTCAAACTGTTTTAATAACTGATTTATATCCTGAATGCTCCTTCCGCTTCCTTTAGCGATCCTATTTTTACGAGATGTATTAATAATTGCTGGATTTCTTCTTTCTTGAGGAGTCATAGAATAGATAAGAGCTTCAATATGTACAAATGCATCATCATCAATATTTACATCTTTTATGGCTTTTCCTACACCAGGAATCATTCCCATTAGATCTTTCATATTCCCCATCTTTTTAATTTGCTTGATTTGATTTAAGAAATCATCAAAACCAAATTGATTTTTAGCAATTTTCTTTTGAAGTTTTCGGGCTTCTTCCTCGTCAAATTGTTCCTGCGCTTTTTCAACTAAAGAAACCACATCTCCCATGCCCAAGATACGATCTGCCATCCGTTCAGGATAAAAGATATCTAAAGCTTCCATTTTTTCTCCTGTAGAAATAAATTTAATGGGTTTTTCTACAACAGTCCTTATAGTTAACGCAGCTCCTCCTCTAGTATCACCATCTAATTTTGTTAACACAACACCATTGTAATTAAGTACATCATTAAAGGCTTTAGCTGTATTTACGGCATCCTGCCCCGTCATAGAATCTACTACAAAAAGTGTTTCTTGAGGTGTTACGGCTTGATGAACATTTCTTATTTCATTCATCATTTCCTGATCTATAGCTAAACGACCAGCAGTATCTATTATTACAACGGTAAATTTATTTTGTTTTGCATAGTCTAAAGCATGTTGTGCTATTTCTACGGGATTTTTATTTTCTAATTCAGAGTATACCTCTACTCCGATTTGCTCTCCCAACACCTTTAGCTGATTTATTGCAGCAGGCCTATAAACATCTCCAGCTACTAATAAAACCTTTTTTTGTTTTTTGTTTTTAAGGTAATTAGCTAATTTCCCGGAAAATGTAGTTTTCCCTGAACCTTGTAATCCTGCAATTAATATAACCGTAGGATTCCCAGATAAATTAATGCCTACATTTTCACCCCCCATAAGTAATGCCAGCTCGTCATGTACAATTTTAACCATTAACTGCCCGGGTGAAATGGAGGTAAGTACATTTTGCCCTAAAGCTTTATCTTGTATACGTTTTGTAAGGTCTTTGGCTACTTTATAACTAACATCTGCATCTACCAGGGCTCTGCGAATTTCTTTAACTGTTTCCGCAATATTTATCTCAGTTATTTTTCCTCTTCCTGATATGTTATGTAAAGCCTTATCTAATTTATCTTGTAAGTTTTGAAACATGGTTCTTCATTATAATATTATGCAAAAATAGAAAAGTTTTAGTTAATTTAAAAATATGATACCTTTATAGAATTTAATCTTTATCTTACAATTAAAATAAGATTTTTTCAAATTATGTATCTTTGTACCCTTAATATAAAATAAACATTTTATATTATAAATAATTTAAATAATAACTCATGAGTAAAATATTAATATTCGGACATTTAAATCCTGATACAGATGCTATTACTTCTGCAATTTCTTTTTCTTATCTCCAAAATGCTATAGGTAAAAATACAGAACCTGTAGCTCTTGGGATCCCTAACGATGAAACACAGTATGCTTTAGATTATTTTAAAACGAAGACTCTGAGAGTCATTACTAAAGCTTCAGAGGAAACATTAGAGGTAATGTTGGTAGATCATAATGAATTTCAACAATCTGTTTCTGATATTTCCGACCTAACTATTGGAGCCGTCATAGATCATCATAGAATTTCGAATTTTCAAACTGTAAATCCATTATATTACCGTGCTGAACCTGTAGGTTGTACTCAAACCATTATTTTAAAGCTGTTTAAGGAAAACCATATACAAATTCCTCCTGAAATTGCAGGACTTATGTTATCCGGCATTATTTCAGATACTTTATTATTTAAGTCTCCCACTTGTACTGAAGAAGATATTAAAGCAGCCCATGAGCTGGCTTCCATTGCAGGAGTAAATGTTAATGTATATGGGCTAGACCTTCTTAAAGCGGGTACTAACATTTCTGATAAAAAAGCTGAAGAATTGTTATCTATGGATGCAAAATCTTTTGAAGTTGATGGTAAAAAAGTACGTGTGGCTCAAATAAATTGTGTTGATTTTAATGATGTTTTTTGTAAAAAAGCTGAACTGATTAATGCTATTAATAAAGAAATATCAATTCAGAATTATGATCTATTTTTATTAGTTGTAACTAATATTCTTGATAGTGATTCTAAAATTTTGGTTTTAGGTAATGCAGCTCCTATAGCAGAAAATGCTTTTGGAATTACTTTACATGAAAATGAAGCCATTTTAAAAGGTGTTGTTTCCCGTAAAAAACAAATTATCCCTCCTCTTACAAAAGCTTTATCTAACAAATAATTGTCTATTATATGATTATTTAAATGCAAAAGCAGTTATAAGTCTATAACTGCTTTTAATGTATTTTTAGGTTTTAAATGATCTCTTTAATATGTTTTATATTACTACTTATAGTATCTACTACTTCCTTAACATTTCCACTCAACATCATTTTTATCATAGCAGTACTCATTCCTTTAATTTGGCTCCATTCAATTTTAGGAGGTAATGCTAAAGAGTTTGGATCGGTCATAAAGTTTACCAAAACCGGTCCTTCAGTACTAAATGCTTCTTTAATAGCTGCTTCAACTTTTTCCGGATCGTGAATATTAATTCCTTTAAATCCCATTGCTTGGGCAATCATCCCAAAATCAGGATTTATCATATCTGTTTCATTGTCAGGTATTCCATCTACTTCCATTTCCAGCTTTACCATACCTAAGGCTCTATTATTAAATACAAATATTTTAACTGGTAATTTGTATTGATAAATAGTTGCTAAATCGCCTAAAAGCATAGATAAACCACCATCACCACAAAATGCAATCACCTGTTTCTCAGGTTGCGAAAGTGCTGCTCCTATAGCCATAGGCATAGCATTCGCCATAGTACCGTGATTAAAAGAACCTAACATTTTTCTTTTTCCTGTTGCATGTATATAACGAGCTCCCCATACACAACACATACCGGTATCTACAGTAAAAATAGCATCGTCTTCAGCTAATCTGTTTATTGTATCTGCAACATATTCAGGATGAATAAGATCTTTTTTTCCTTTATCATCTACATATATTTTCAAACCTTTTTTTACCTCCTTATATCTTTCAAGCTGTTCCTTTAAAAATATGTCTTTTGCTTTATTTTTAATTAATGGTAACAAAACTTGCAGGGTGTCTTTAATTTTTCCACATACCCCTATTTCCACTTTAGCTCTTCTTCCTAAAATTTCAGCTCTTTCATCTATTTGTATTATTTTTTTATCTAAAGGCATAAATTGCGCATAAGGAAAATCTGTTCCTAAAAGTAATATAACATCAGATTTATGCATACTGTGAAATGCGGAAGGTAATCCTAATAATCCTGTCATGCCTACTTCATAGGGGTTATCATATTGAGTAGCCATTTTTCCTCTAAAAGAATACCCTATTGGTGATTTTAATTTTTCTGCTAATTGAATGAGTTCTGAATGTGCCTCTTTTACACCTATACCGCAATATACTGTTATTTTTTCATTATTATTTAATATATCTGCTATTTGATATAGCTCTTCATCAGATGGTCTTATTATGGAAGTATGTTTATAAATTTTAAGTGAACTAGATGCTTCTTTGGCTTGTTTCGCTGCTAAATCTCCGGGAATACCAAAAACAGCTACTCCTTTTTTTGTTATAGCATGTTGTATAGCTGCCTGTAACATTCTAGGTGCTTGTTCCGGAGTTGTGGCTATTTGATTGTACACACTACAATCATCAAATAATTTTGTGGTGTTTGTTTCTTGAAAATAATCTGTTCCGAATTCAGTACTTATACAGGTGGAGGCTATGGCTATTACGGGTACATGACCTCTATTAGCTTCATACAAACCATTAATTAAATGAACATGACCAGGACCTGAACTTCCTGCACAACAAGCTATACCTTCTAACTCTGCTTCTGCCGCTGCTGCAAAAGCTCCTGCTTCTTCATTTCTAACATGTATCCACTCTATCTTTCCATTTCTTTTTACGGAGCTATTTAATTCATTTAAGCTATCTCCTGTAACAGCATAAATTCTTTTAACTCCGCTTTGTACAAGTATATCTACTACTTGATCCGCTACTTTTTGACTCATAATTAATATAATATTTTTTTTCGAATATAACAAATTTCATTCCTTTTATTTAACTTAATAAAAAATAAATTCTTAATATATTTATATTATATTAACAATAATGCATATTTATTTATAATTTTATTTTATATTTAAATTAAAATAATTAAATTATTCATTTCTTAAACTCTAATAGCTTACATTATTTAATATTATGACATAATAATTTTAAATAATTTAATTAAATGAAATTATTTGCATTAAATATTTTTTATATATAAAAACATTTAAAATTATAATCATACTATTAAAATAAAAAGTAATATAAAGAAATTATATATAAAAAGTAGTATAAAAAAATGTTTTTAAATAAATAATTTTTTAGGATTTTATTTTCGAATAATTTTATATAGATTAATATTGCGCCGAAATAATAAAGGGTATTATAATCAAATATAAAATAAGTTATTTTTTATAATCCAAAAATATCATTTATTTAATATTTAGTAGTATTTTTAAATATTAAAATACTTTCTTTCAAGAATATCACAGGTATAAGATAATGTCTTATAAATTATTATTCAGAAAAAAAATATTGAATTGAAAATTCAAAAAATAAGATTTTTATTTAATTATTATTTATCTAAATAAAAGCAAAAAGGAAGATTATAATCTTCCTTTTTTTTAATTTTTAATTATTTTTCAAATTAATACATCTCCTGTCATTTCTTTAGGTATAGGTATTCCCATAAGAGTTAGAATTGTAGGAGCTATATCTCCTAACTTTCCTTGATGTAATTTATATTGTTGATTATCTACAATTATCATTGGTACTAAATTGGTAGTGTGCTGAGTATTAGGTGAGCCATCTTCATTTTTCATTTTATCTGAATTCCCATGATCTGCTATAATAACTGTAACATAGCCATTTTCTAAAGCTGTCTGACATATTTCTTTAGCACATTCATCAACTGCCTCACAAGCTTTAACGGCTGCTTCAAAAACACCGGTATGACCAACCATATCGGCATTGGCAAAATTTAAGCAAACAAAGTCTACCTCCTTCTTTTTTAATTCCGGTATAATGGCATTTTTAATATCATATGCTGCCATTTGAGGTTTTAAATCATAGGTAGGAACATCTTTAGGAGAAGGACATAATATTCTACTTTCATTTTTAAACTCTTCTTCTTTTCCTCCTGAAAAAAAGAATGTTACATGTGGATATTTTTCAGTTTCTGCTATTCTGATTTGTTTTTTTGTAGCATTGGCTATTACTTCTCCTAAGGTATTTTTAATGGTATCTTCTTTAAAAATTACTCGGATATTTTTAAAATTTTCATCATATTCCGTCATTGTAACAAAGTATAAATCTAGTTTCTTCATGCTTTGTTCTGGATAATCATTTTGTGTCAAAACTTCTACTATCTCTCTTGGTCTATCTGTTCTAAAATTAAAACATATCACTACATCTCCTTCTTGTATGGTTGCTATAGGTTTATCGTTCTCCGTCACAATAATCGGCATTAAAAATTCATCAGTAATTCCATCTTCATAAGATTTTTGTATAGCATTCAGTGGATCAGAAGTTTTTATTCCTTCAGCATTTACTATAGTATCATAGGCTATTTTAACTCTTTCCCATCTCTTATCTCTGTCCATTGCATAGTATCTACCAACAATTGATGCTAATTTTGCGTTATTTTTATTGCAAAATTGTAAGGTTTCTTTAATGAAACCTTTCCCACTTTGAGGATCACAATCTCGTCCATCTGTAAAAGCATGAACAAAAATATTTTTTACTTGGGAAGTATTCGCTGCTTCTACCAAAGATTTTAAATGTGAAATATGCGAATGAACTCCACCATCAGAAACTAATCCTATAAAATGAACCGATTTATTATTTTTTTTGGCATATTCAAAGGCTTTTTTTAATTCTTCTTCATTTCCTAAAGTTCCATTTTCAACGGCAAGATTTATTTTTGCTAAGTTTTGATATACGACCCTTCCGGCTCCTAAATTCATATGTCCTACCTCTGAATTTCCCATTTGTCCTTTTGGTAAGCCTACATCTAGTCCATAAGTAATCAATGTTGTATTAGAATATTTTTGAAAGCAACTGTCAATAAATGGAGTTTTTGCTTGATCTATTGCTGATACTTTTTTATCTGTGGCAATTCCCCAGCCATCTAAAATCATTAAAATTACTTTTTTATTCATCTCTTGATATTTTTTGCAAAAATAGGCTATTTTTATTTTTTAATGTAACTAAATATTTCTATTTTTTTATGATTTTTGTACTATTTATCAAAAAAAAGACTTAGATACCTAAGTCTTTTATATAACATATACTTTTTTAGATTATTCTACTGTAACTGATTTAGCTAAATTTCTAGGTTGATCTACATTCACCCCTCTCATTATAGCTATATCATAGGCTAATAATTGTAATGGAACAGAGGCTAAAATAGGAACAAAATATTCTGAAACAGCTGGTATTTCTATAGCTTGAGAAACTATATTCTTAACTTGTGTATCTTCTTGAGTTACTATAGCTATTACTTTTCCTTTTCTAGAATTAATTTCCTGTATATTACTAACTATTTTATCATAATGAGTAGTTTTCGGTGCTATTACTACTACCGGCATATTTTCATCAATTAATGCAATAGGACCATGTTTCATTTCTGCTGCAGGATATCCCTCGGCATGGATGTAAGAGATTTCTTTTAATTTTAATGCTCCTTCTAATGCTACGGGATAATTATAACCCCTACCTAGATATAAAAAGTTATTAACATTTACATATAATTCTGCTATTTTTTTAACTTGCTCTTCTGTATCTTTAATTACTTGTTCTACTTTTGCTGGAATTGATTCCAATTCTGTTAATAAAGAATTAAATTTTTCTTTACTAATGGTTCCTTTATGTTTTGCTAATTTTATGGCAATCATAGTTAGGACTGCAAGTTGTGCTGTAAAAGCTTTAGTAGAAGCTACACCAATTTCTGGCCCTGCATGGGTATAAGACCCTGCATCTGTTAACCGTGCAATTGAAGAATCTACCACATTACATATACCATATATAAATGCTCCTTTTTCTTTTGCCAATTTAAGTGCAGCGAGAGTATCTGCTGTTTCCCCTGATTGCGATATAGCTATAACTATATCTTCATCTGTTATTATGGGATTTCTATATCTAAATTCAGAAGCATACTCTACTTCTACAGGAATTCTGGCTAAATCTTCTATTAAATATTCTCCAATTAATCCTGCATGCCATGAGGTTCCACAAGAAATAATAATAATTCGTTTGGCATTTAAAAATTTTTCCTGATAATCCCAAATTCCAGCCATCTGAATTATGCCTTTTTCTACTAACAAACGTCCCCTCATAGTATCCATAATAGATTTAGGTTGCTCATGGATCTCTTTTAGCATAAAATGGTCATACCCTCCTTTTTCGATTTCTTCTAAACTAATCTTTAATTCTTGGATTATCGGATTAACTTTTTTATTATCTTTTATTTTATGTACATCTACTCCTTTGAGTGTAATAGTTGCCATTTCGCCATCTTCTAAATATACAGCTTCTTTGGTAAATTCTATAAATGGAGAAGCATCTGAGGCTACAAAATATTCATTATCTCCAATACCTATAGCTAAGGGGCTACTAAGTCTAGCTACGACCATCTCTTGAGGCTGATCTACTTCCATTACCGCTATAGCATATGCCCCGATTACTTCATTTAAAGCAACTCTAACAGCTGTACTTATATTTAATTTTTGAGAATCCTGAATGTATTGAATAAGATTTACCAAAACTTCGGTATCTGTTTCGCTTTGAAAGGTAAATCCTTTTGATAATAACATTTTTTTAATGGTATCATAATTTTCTATAATTCCATTATGTACTATAGCTATTTTACCATTATTAGATAGATGAGGATGTGAGTTTTTATCACTGGGAATTCCATGAGTAGCCCAACGGGTATGTCCCATCCCCACAGTTGCGGTAGAATTCAAATTAGAACATATTTTTTCTAAATCTGAAACTTTTCCTTTTGTCTTTTTTAGCTTAAAACTATTATTTTCGTTTAGAATAATTCCTGCACTATCATACCCTCTATATTCTAATCTTTTTAATCCGTTTATAATGATTGGATATGCTTGTTTATGTCCTATATATCCGGTTATTCCACACATAAAAAATAAAATTTAATTACTGTTAATATTTACAATTTAATTTTTTGTATAGGCTATTTCTAACCTTAATTGTTTGTCTCCTGCTGTTTTATTACCATAGAAAACTAACCTGAATGGTTCATAGGCCCGTGTTGTTTTGGTATATCCTAAATATGCATTTGAACTATTTTTTAAAAAATCTCCCATTTCTACTAAAATTTCATCATTAGGAAGATTTTTTTCTATTATATCTTTTATTTGTTTTGTTATATTTAAAGTATAATATCCTGGATTCCCAATAATATCATAAATCGGATTAAAGATATATGAACTTCCATAACCATTAGTCAGATCGGGCAAAAATTTCTTTTGAGTAACATTATATGCATAAATATAATTTGGCTTAGAAGCAAAATTTTCTGTCATATAGAATTTTAATTTAGCTCCCATAATAGCCCAACCTTTATTTTGTACTGAATCTTTTACGGCTAACAACTGGGAATCATTTAATTTTATATGAATAGATGGACCTCCCATTCCTTGTAGAAATAATTTAGATTCTCCTGATATTTTATCTGGGTTATCTCTATTATGTAAAAATTCATTACTAGCAGTAGCTCTTTTATAAAAGTTATATTCCCCTAAAGATGTATTATAATTACCTCCCATAGTGAAGGAATAAGAAGCATTAGTATATTTTGAATCTGATGAATTAACTTTATATCTGTAATATGCTATTAATTTTATTTTATTAACAGGAAAATTAAACATAAATTGAGAATATTCATTAATAGGTGAAATTCTTAGTCCTTGAAAGTATTGAATGAAATGAGAATTATCCGCAATATTGACACTCCCTTTTTTATCGAAAAAATTTTGTTTAAAATAAGTAGGGTCTAATTTTATATAATAACCAGGAGTTGTTGCTTCCAAAATCGTACTTCCATTACTGGTTCTTATAGATGTGCTTATTACTGAATCCCCTATAGTTTTAGTACCTAAAAGTTCTCCTATAGTTACAGTTTTATTTGAATAAAATTTAGACTCTATTGATTCTAAAAAAGTATTA
This sequence comes from Apibacter adventoris, assembly GCF_002964965.1. Taxonomy (NCBI): domain Bacteria; kingdom Pseudomonadati; phylum Bacteroidota; class Flavobacteriia; order Flavobacteriales; family Weeksellaceae; genus Apibacter; species Apibacter adventoris. The sequence continues at coordinate 137,733 of NZ_PSZN01000003.1, read as the reverse complement.
ATTTTGTTTACTGACAGTTGCATTGTGGATCCAGTTTTTCCTAAAAATGAAGTTATAGGATATCGAGTTATATATTTTATAGTATCAATACCACTTGTAGTGCCCGGATTTAGTGTAATTTGTTTTACTTTTGACTGAGAACTGTTATATTCAGGAAATAGAGATAATACCACAGAATCTACTATTTGCATAGAACCTTTAATTTCATCGGAAGTACTTAATCTTAACTGAGTACTGAATGAAGCTTTCGATTTGCCAAAAATATTATCTTCATAAACACCAATTAAACCTTTGGTAAGAGTTTTATAATCGGCTCTAATGGTATCGTTATTTGAAACATTATAAGCAACTAAATCAACATAAGCAATATTTCCTGCAGATTTATCCGGAATGAGATTAGCTCCAATATCTGTAGTATCATTTTCACAACTTAACAAAAAAGTTATTGATATAAAACACAATACCAATAACTTAAGATTAAATTTCAATATTTTCATATATTCCTTTACTCTTGAATATTTATTTCATTTGTATCTTGATAGATATTTTCTACATTTTCATCTTGTACAAAGCCAAATTTTGGAGTATCTAATTTATTAAATAAATCTTCTAATTCGTCTAATAAAACTTCTTCCCCTTTAACAATTGAATCTGAATCATTCATAGCCTGTTTAATAATACTTGTATACGAATTATCTGTTAAAAATTGTAATTTACTAGTATCTATATTATCAAACTCTAAAATATCTTTTAGATTTTCACTAAATAATCCCCCATCACCATGATTATATACAGATGTTATAATCTTTATATCATTAAAGAAAGCATCGTTTGCATAAATAGTTCTTAAATAAATGGGTAAAAAACTGGCCATCCAACCATGAATATGTATAATATCGGGCACCCAGTTTAATTTTTTTATAGTTTCTAATACTCCTTTGGTAAAGAAAACAGATCTTTCATCATTATCTTCAAACCATTGATTAGAATTATCATGATATATTGCTTTTCTTTTAAAGTATTCTTGATTTTCTATAAAATAAACTTGCATCCTTTCTCCAGGTAAAGAAGCAACTTTAATAACTAAAGGTTGATCTAAATCATTAATGATCAAATTCATTCCAGACAATCTAATTACTTCATGAAGCTGAAATCGTCTCTCATTGATCATTCCAAACCTTGGCATAAAAATTCTTACATCATTTCCTTGTGCAAACATTTGTTTGGCTAAATTGTAAACTCCTGATGAAATAGGATTTTCATTAAAATAGGGAACTAACTCAGAAGTTACATGAAGTATTCTTTTTGAACTCATTATAAACTGTAGACTGATTTTTAATTCTCAAAGTTACAAAAAATTAATGAAATGTAGTACTTTTGCGTCGTTTTCAAATATATTGATAATTAAATTTACCATAGTTATGCTGGTATTAAAAAATAAACAAGAGGTAACAGATTTTATTCAATCTCTTAAATATAAAGGGCTTACCATAGGCTTTGTACCTACAATGGGAGCTTTGCATTCTGGCCATCTTTCCTTAATAAAAAAATCAATAGAAGATAACCAATATACTATATGCAGCATTTTTGTTAATCCTACTCAATTTAATAACTTAATGGATTTGGAAAAATACCCTAGAACTGAAGATTCTGATATAGAGAAGTTAAATGCTGTGGGGTGTGATGCTGTCTATCTGCCTAAAATAGAAGATATTTATCCTAAAGGTACTGAAATTGATCCGATTGATTTAAAAGGGCTAAATTCTGTTATGGAAGGAGCTTCTAGGCCTGGACATTTTGAAGGGGTTGCTACTGTGGTAAAAAGATTATTTTTACAAACTCAACCCACCAATGCATATTTTGGAGAAAAGGATTTTCAACAATTACAAGTAATTAAACAAATGGTTAAAGATCTAAATTTATCAATTAACATTATAGGAATTCCCATAAAAAGAGAAGAAAATGGTCTGGCTATGAGTTCTAGAAATATTAGATTGTCTCAGGATTATATTAATAAATCTACAATACTTTATAAGTCATTAATACAAGCTAAAGAGTTAGTTAAATATCATAATCCGAAGGAAATAATTAAAATTATTAAAAAAATATTTAATAATTCAGATCTGAAACTTGAATATTTTAATATAGCTGATGAAGAATCTTTACTGACACCTGAGGAATTTTTACAAGGTACACATTACCGTGCATTTATTGCAGCTTATGCCGGAGATGTCCGACTAATAGATAATCTTAGAATACTATAAAATATTTGATTATTCATTTATCATTATAAATATATAACACAAAAATCGCTAATTATATAAAAAATTACTATTAAATTATAAATTTTAAAGTAAAATTGAACGCTATTTTTATAGCAAATTAGAAAAGATATAATATTAATTTTAAAAGTATAAACTAAGATTATATTTTAGCTTGTTATTTTTTTATCTTTTTAAATCATTATTTATCAATTAAATATTAAACGAATTTCTTTTATTTATGAGTAAAAAATTAAAAAATTTTATCACTATTGTTATATCTTTATTTATAGCGGGTACTTTGATGTATTTAGTTTCGCGAAGCCTTGGTGGTGATTTCATACAAAAAACAGTCTCTGTAGTAAAACGTGCAAATTACTTATGGGTAGGTATTGCTGCTATTTTTGGTTTAGGGGCATATTGGATTAGAGCTATAAGATGGAATTTATTATTAGAACCTATGGGATATAAAATAAGCAATTCTAATTCTTTATGGGCTTTATCTTTTGGCTATTTTTTAAACTTAGGCATACCCAGAATGGGAGAAATCGGAAGAGCTACAGCTTTACAAACTGTAGAAGATGTTCCTTTTTCAAACTCTTTTGGAACTATCGTTACTGAAAGAATCATTGATTTTTGTTTTATGATCTTATTTTTACTTTTAGCTCTCTTATTTAATTATAGTTCCCTTCTTTCCTTTTTTGATTTACTTGGAAATAACTCCGATACATCAAACGTCGAAAAAAGTTATACAATATATTATATTTTTCTAGGCATCTGTATTCTTTTAGGTATTTCTTTCCTTGTATTTAGAAAAAGAATTTTAAAATTATCTTTTACAAAAAAATTAATAAATCTTTTAAATGGTATAGTTACCGGATTAATTTCTGTGTTTAAACTAAAGCAAAGAGTCAAATTTTTCTTACTTTCTTTTGGTATATGGATATGTTATTTTTTTGCTGCCTATATGGTTGTATTTGCTCTTCCAGAAACCTCTTTTATACCAATTAAAACCGGTTTTTTCCTTTTAGCTGTTGGAACTTTAGGTATGCTAGTTCCTGCTTCCGGAGGAATAGGTGCTTATCATGGAGCTATGATGATAGGATTTTCAGCTCTTTTTTTAAGTATGAATCAATCGGCTAAATTAGGTAAAGATATTGGGTACTCTTATGCCATATTATCTCATAGTTTACAATTAATAATTATGATTATTATGGGATTGATTTCTGTGTTTATGCTAGCTAAAAATAAAAAGGTAAAATAACTATTTTTTATTGAAATTACTTTTTGAAATATTAATTTAAGATTTCAGAAGCAAGTTATAGATATAATTAAAAAAAGAATTTTCAAACAAAATGTTACATTTGAAACCTAACATAGATAATTAAATATTTCAAAAGTAAAAAACATATTGAGTTCTATATCTAAAAGTTTTATAAATATAAATTAAGAAAACAAAAAAACTGCAAAAAATTGCAGTTTTTTTATTTTTGAAAACTTCTTTCTTATTTTGCTGAATCAGCTTCAGTACTATCTTCTGCTGTATCTGCATCACCTTTAACATTACGCGATGTTTTAACAGCTGCAATAACCGTATTAGACGGATGTAAAATTTGAAATTTTTCAGCTTCTATTTTAGAGACTTCAAACTTATCTCCAACATCTAAGTCAGTAACATCTATTACTACCTCATCCGGTAAGTTTGCAGGTAAAGATTTAACTTTTAACTTTCTTAAGTTAACACGAAGTGCTCCTCCTCTAACTACCCCTTTAGATCTTCCCGTAATAATTACAGGAACTTCCATAGTTACTAATTTTTTAGGGTTTAATTCGTAAAAATCTGCATGGATAATTTTATCAGTTACAGGATGGAACTGAACATCTTGTAAAATAGCCTCTATTTTTTTACCCTCTACTTCTAAAGTAACTGTGTGTGCTTCGGGAGTATAAACTAAATTCTTAAAACTTTTTTCGTTTGTAGAAAAGTGTAATACTTCTTTTTCCCCATAAACAACACAAGGAACTTTTTCAGCATTACGTAAGGCTTTAGATGAATTTTTACCTACGCTTTCTCTTTTTTCTCCTTGAATTGTAATTGATTTCATAAAATTATATTTACATGATAAATTTTGTACTAATGGATTCTCTATTATGAACTAAGTTCATCACCTCACCAAATAGAGGGGCGCAAGATAATACTTTTATTTTACTTATGGAAGTATTTTTCAACGGAATTGAATCCGTAACAATTACTTCCTGTAATTTAGATTGATTAATTCTATCAAAAGCACCCCCAGAAAATATAGGATGAGTAGCCATAGCTCTAACACTTAATGCTCCGGCATCCATAATTAAATCAGCAGCACGAGTTAATGTTCCAGCCGTATCAATCATATCATCTACTAAAATAACATTTCTTCCTTTAACATCACCGATTAAGGTCATGAAATCTACATTATTAGCTTTTTTCCTTTCTTTATAACAAATTACTACCTCTGCATTTAAATAACTGGCATAACTTCTTGCCCGTTTAGCTCCTCCCATGTCCGGTGAAGCTATTGTAAGATTTTCTAAATTTAAGGATTTAACATAGCTGATGAAAATTGTAGATGCAAACAAATGGTCTACCGGAATTTCAAAAAAACCTTGAATTTGATCTGCATGTAAATCCATAGTCATTACACGCGTTGCTCCGGCTGCTGTTAAAAGATTTGCTACTAATTTTGCTCCTATAGGAACTCTAGGCTTGTCTTTCCGATCTTGTCGAGCTAAACCAAAATAAGGAATTACTGCTGTAATCTTTTCTGCTGAAGCTCTTTTTGCAGCATCTATAATAAGAAGCAATTCCATTAAATTATCAGCCGGAGGAAAGGTCGATCCTATTACAAAAACTCTAGAACCTCTTACTGATTCTTCTAAACAAGGTTGATATTCCCCATCGCTAAAATCCAAAAAACTAAGTTTCCCTAAAGGCATCCCATAACACTGAGAAATAGTTTCTGCTAATGAAATATTTTCTCTTGTTGCAAAAATATGAACTGGCTGATTCATTTATTATAGTTTATTTATATAGTTCCATAAAATTTTACGATGTTACAAATTTATTATTTTTAAGTAATATATAAAAAAATGAGTAACATTTCACCTATTTTTTTAATTTATTAATTAGGTTCTCAAGGATATTTTATTCCTTCATATGCATTAGGATCTACATAGGGTAAATTTGATTTATATTTTTTATTAATAGCTTTTATAAATCCATTTGCAATTATAGCGTATCCTCTACTTGTGAAATAAATTCCATCTAAAGAAAAAGCACCACCTGTAATAAATTGGCTAGTATAATTTACCCCATTAAAATTTAGACCAGAATTTTTATTTAAATCATTAATTAAGACATTAGCATCAAAAAAAGCTAAGTTATATTTATCTGAGAGATTCTTTATTATGTTATTAAATTGCATTGTTGCTAAATTTGTTTTCTCTCTTTCTTTCGCTGTAAGAACCCATGAATCTACTAATGGATAAGTTACTCCATTTACCGCTAAACTAGAAGGAATTCCTTCAGAGATAGCTTTTGAATTGATTTGAGCAATACTTCTTAATGCTGTTAAAACAATAAAATCTTCACCAGTTGCCTGTCTAGATTGTCCATATAAAGTCCCCATCAATTCGGCCTGATTTGTAGAAACACCTTTAGAAATTAAAACCATTTTAATTTGAGATTTTAAATCTACTAAATCCTTATCTTTTATCAATAATGGATTAGCTTGCGTAGAGGAATACTTTATTTTTCTTTCCGGATGTTGTAAAAAATCAAAAACATTATTTATAGATTCAAAAGCATTATTCAACTCCTTAATCTGATTAGGGTTGTTTTTTGTTAAATTTTGAGGGGTTAATGGATTATATGGAACAGTGGTAAAAAAAGGACTTGCTGTTACATTGGGTATATTAGCCACTATTCCTTTAGCTCCTTTAGATACTAATTTACTTAATAAAGTATTATATGTAGTTTGAAATGTTGAGACTGAGGTGAGGGTATTACTCCCATCCCCTCCGGACATAGCGTAACCCAATATATCATTATACCCTATCCATAAAGAGAAAAAAGTTGGATCTTGCTTCATAGCATCTTCTAGTATTGAAGTATTAGGTGATGATGCAAATCTTATAAAATAGGGGTTTGCTGCACCTAATGGTAGATTTGTAGGATCACCATATCCTAATGATATTAAATGATATGATTTAGCTCCGGGTACCCCCATATTTTGATAAGGACCTTGTGAATAAATATTCGTTAATGTGGTTATTCCCTTACCTTGTGCTACAGTCGGAGAAAGACCTCCATTTACAATTTCTAAAGATAATTTATTAGAAATTCCTAAAAAAGGAATTCCGCCTAATTCATCTTCCATATAGGGTATGTTAAACATCCCTCCTCCGGCTCTTTTCATTTGTTCTGCTATAATAGCAGGATAAGATTGTTTTTGTCCTTCAATATATAAAGCTCCATCTTTAAAACCTGATGTTAATGATCCTCCTAAAGCTATATATTTAGAAAAATTCGCTTCTCCAGAGTTCACTTCAATATCAGAAACATTTCCTTCCCCATCAAAATCGTTGTTACAAGAGAAAATAATAGCTAAAAAACTAAATAAAAAGGGGGATAAAATTTTTTTCATTGTTTCTTTAAATAGTATAAATTTTAAAAGGCATTCCATGATAACCCTAAACCAACCATGTAGCTACTTGATTTTACCTGTCCATAAAATCCTGCATTATCATTATCTATATTTCTAGATTCTCCAACAAAATAAATTCCTGACAAGTCAATATATAAATTATCTGTCAACTTATAACCTAGTCCTCCGGTTATAGCCTGATTATCCGTACTGGGTGTTTCTGGGTTCCAATATTCATCTTTTACCGGTGATTCGTCATAATAATACCCTAATCTAAAAGCAAGTTTATCTGAAGGCGAATATTCTGTACCTATCCTGTATGCACTACTGTTTTTAAATTTTCTGGGAGATGAAGATATAGTGGGATTATGAGGGTCATTCCCTATTTTATTTTGATAAAATTTAAATGTTAAATCTTTATATTCATGCCATCCGGAAAAATTCCAATCTGAAGATATTGACCAACATTTAGAAATTTTATAAGTTAATCCCAATGTTAATTCTGATGCCAAAGGTATATTTGTATCAAAACGATCTGTAGTAGTTGCAAACTTATCTGTTCCAATTAATGAAGACGGGATATGTAAATAAACATTTCCTTTTCTAGCTTTTATTTTCACTTCAGACCTATAGGATATTCCTACATCTAGTTCTTTTGTAGGTCTAAAATACATACCTAGATTATACCCATACCCGGGAGCACCTCCAGCTTTTAATTTCATACTTCCATTTATATTAGATATAGCCTTTTCTAAATTTGCTGATGCTGTCGCGAAAATATAACCTCCTCCAATACTAAACCAATCTGTTATTTTATACGCTACTGTTGGTTGAATAAAAAATGCTTCTAATTTAATTTTTGTAATTAAATTTTTACCCATCCAATCTTTTCCCCAATCTACACTACTTCCATAAGGGGTAGATACACTTAAACCTACAGATAAATTATCTGTGGCCTTATATGCCGCAGCAAAATTAAAGGGAGGACTAACCGGATTATCTGTTTTTGCTTTGTATAAACTATTAACACTCTGAAATTCAGCTTTTGTTATCACAGCAAACATTCCTCCTGTAATGCTTAATTTAGAAGGAATAAAAGACATTCCGGCAGGATTAAAAAAAACAACACTAGCATCTCTTGTATGTGCACTGGTATGTGCCATGGCTGCTTGGCGTATTCCTTGTAAAGAAACCCTAAAACCTCCTGCTTGTAATAAGTAAAAAGTAATCATAAAACATAGTAAAAAAGATAATCTTTTTTTCATAAATCTGAACTTAGAGTGTGAAAACAAAGCTAAGACTATCTTTTAATATTCATACTAATATTTTGCTCTTATTTTATAATTAAAATAATATACATTAATAATGGATTTATACTATCAATTACATTTTAAAAATATCTATTTTTTTTTTAGAATATTTAATTTAGATTAAATACAAATAATTATATATATTTGCCATCAATTAGTACATTATATATAGTACATATATTTTTAATTTGAATTATGCTTTCTGATAATAAACTTTCCCTTTCCGAGTTGAAGCCCACTCAAATGGCTAAAGTAATTGGCTTCACTGAAGATATTATACCAAATAAAATTTTGGAAATGGGAATTGTTCCAGGAGTATCTGTGAGACTTAAAAGAAAAGCTCCTTGGAACGGTCCGCTATTTTTAGAATACGGCAAAGAAAAAAGTGCGGTTATGTTAAGAAAAGAAGAAGCTAATTGTATATTAATAAAGCTGGAATAAAATAATAAAATGAGTGAAAAAAATATTATTCTTGTAGGGAATCCAAATGCAGGAAAAACCACTCTTTTTAATCAATTAAGTGGATTACACCAAAAAACAGGAAATTATCCGGGTATTACTGTTGAACAAAAAAAAGGAAAATTCAAATATAAAGATGTTAACTATACACTTATAGATTTACCGGGAACGTATAGTTTATGTCCTTCTTCTGAAGATGAAAAAGTAGTCTTAAATGCATTTTCCGACCCTTCAAATTCAGATTACCCTAATCTAATTATTGTTGTTGCCGATGTTCATAATATGAAAAGAAGTCTTTTTTTATATGAACAGGTAATAGATTTAGAAATACCAACCATATTAGCTATTAACCAAATAGATGAAATAGAAAAAGAAGGTATTCTTTTACGAAAAGATAATCTTTCTACTTGTTTTGATACTCCGGTTATACTTATAAGTTCCAGAAAAGGCATAGGTATTAAAGAACTTAAAGAAGCCATACATAATGGCGGAAGTAAAAAAAAACAAAACACTTTCAATTATCCTAAAGAAATAACTGGAGCTATAAATATTATTACCCAGACATTTCATACAAATGATTATTTAGCATGGTTATTTTTATCACAAACCAACTTACAGAATATTCCTGAAAAATACAGAAAAAAAGTATCTGAAGTTATTAAAGAATACAAAATAATACCCAAAAGATTACAAATAAAAGAGACCATATCCAGACATCAATTTATAGATAACTTAATTGAAAAGGTTGTATATAAAGATCCTACATATCAAACCATTACTAATAAGCTGGATAAAGTTTTACTTCATCCTTTTTGGGGATATGTAATATTTTTTGGAATTTTATTTTTGATTTTTCAAGCTTTATTTTTTTTATCAAGCTATCCTCAAGACTGGATTGAAGGTTTTTTTGCAAGTTTTAGCTCCTTTTTATCAGAAAAATTACCTGCCGGACCGTTAACTGAGTTATTAGCAGATGGTTTAATTCCGGGTATTAGTGGTGTGGTAGTTTTTGTTCCGCAAATTGCTATTTTATTTTTCTTCCTTTTATTAATGGAGGAAAGCGGATATATGGCGAGGGTTGTTTTCATTATGGATAGGTGGTTCAGACCTTTTGGTTTAAGTGGAAAAAGTGTGGTTCCACTTTTATCAGGTGCAGCTTGTGCAATCCCTGCAATTATGTCTGCAAGAAATATTGAAAATTCTAAAGAAAGATTAATTACCATTCTTGTAACTCCTTTTATAACCTGTTCTGCAAGATTGCCTATTTATTCCATCATTATAGCATTAATTATACCTAAAGGACATGGTTTATTTAACTTACAAGGAGTAACTATGATGATTATGTATCTATTAGGTGTTATAATGGCCTTTATAGGAGCAGCATTTGCCAATAAGTTTCTTAAATCTACCTATAAAAGCTATCTTATTTTAGATATGCCTAATTACAAAATTCCATTTTGGAGGAATGTATTTTACGGGTTATTTGAAAAATCATGGAGTTTTGTTGCTAATGCCGGTAAAATAATATTAGCCGTCAGTGTTATTTTATGGGTACTAGGTTCCTTTGGTAAGGCTAATAACAAATCTAAAGAAACTTCCTATTTCACAAAAACTACATTAGAAAATTCCTACCTAGGTGCTTTTGGTAAGACTATTGAACCCATATTTGAACCTTTAGGATTTGATTGGAAAATTGATATTGGTATATTATCTTCTTTTGCTGCCCGAGAAGTTTTTGTTGGGACATTAGCTTCCATATACAGTATGGAAGATGACGGGGCTGAAAATTTAAAACTAAAAGAATTAATGAAAAAAGACATAAACCATAATACAGGAAAACCAACATTTAATTTTGCTACTGGTATTTCTATTCTTTTATTTTATGCTTTTGCTATGCAATGTGTAAGTACTCTGGCTATTGTGAAAAAAGAAACAAATTCATGGAAATGGCCTTTTTTACAACTCTTTTTTATGACAGGTATAGCTTATTTTATAGCATTTTTATGTTACCAAATTTTAAAATAATATTCATTTCTATTCTAAATTCAACTTTTATAAGTTAAAAATATAACAATTACCCTGTCATTTTTATTAAAAAAATGATATTCTCATATGATACTAATTATACAATTAAATAAACAAATTGTATGTAAAATCATATTTTAATCAATCGTCTCAAACAGATTTTAAACATTTTATTAATCAGCTATAAACTGATATTTACATAACTTAACCAAAATATTATTTAAAAAAATCTTAAATAATATATAATTTTTAATACAGGTTTTTAATAAATGTTTAATATTTATAAAGTAAATATTTTTTTTTCTATGATGACTCTTATTATATTTGAAGAAATCAATTAAAGGTAATTATGCAAAAAATAAAAGTACTTAACCCTATTGTGGAAATGGATGGTGATGAAATGACAAGAATCATCTGGAAATTCATTAAAGATAAATTGATTCTCCCTTACTTAGATATTGATCTTAAATATTATGATTTAGGAATTGAAAACCGGGATAAAACCAATGATCAGGTCACTATAGATTCAGCAGAAGCAACTAAAAAATATAATGTTGCCGTAAAATGTGCAACTATAACCCCCGACGAAGCACGAGTTAAAGAATTCAACTTAAAAAAAATGTGGAAATCTCCCAATGGTACTATTCGTAACATTGTAGGAGGTACTGTTTTTAGAGAACCCATAATTATGAAAAATGTTCCCAGATATGTTCAGGGATGGACGCAGCCAATAGTTATAGGCAGACATGCTTTTGGGGACCAATATAAAGCTACCGATGTTCTTACCAATGGTCCCGGAAAACTTACCATGACTTTCACTCCTGAAAATGGAGAAGCTCAAACATGGGAAGTATTTGACTTTAAAGATAGTGGGGTTGCTATGTCTATGTATAATACAGATGAATCTATTAAAGGTTTTGCACATTCATCATTTCAAATGGCTTTAACAAAAAAATGGCCTTTGTATCTTTCTACAAAAAATACTATATTAAAAGCTTATGACGGTCGTTTTAAAGATATATTCCAAGAAATTTACGAAAAAGATTATAAAAATAAATTTGAAGAACTAGGGATTACCTACGAACATCGACTAATTGATGATATGGTAGCATCGGCTATGAAATGGAACGGAGGTTTTGTTTGGGCTTGTAAAAATTATGATGGAGATGTACAATCTGATACTGTGGCGCAAGGTTTTGGATCATTAGGACTTATGACTTCTGTTTTAGTAACCCCTGACGGTAAAACTGTTGAAGCAGAAGCTGCTCATGGTACAGTAACAAGACATTATCGTTTATATCAGGAAGGTAAAGAAACCTCAACCAATCCAATTGCTTCGATTTTTGCCTGGACCAGAGGATTAATGCATAGAGGAAAATTAGACAATACTCCTGAAGTAACAAAATTTGCAGAAACTTTAGAAAAGGTTTGTATCGATACGGTAGAATCCGGAAAAATGACAAAAGATTTAGCGCTTTTAGTTAAAGGAAAAGAAATGACAAAAGATGATTATCTAAATACTGAAGATTTTTTAGATATTATAAATGAAAACTTAAAAAATATATTTGAAAAATAAATTACAGTTCTTGTTAATTTAGAAAAAAATTGTATTTTTGCATCTCAAATTTAATAATAATGAAAAAAGACATTCATCCTGAGAACTATAGATTGGTTGTATTTAAAGATATGAGTAATGACGAAATGTTTATTTGCAGATCTACTGCAGAAACTAAAGATACTATAGAATACGAAGGGCAAGAATATCCTTTGATAAAAATGGAAATATCCAGTACTTCCCATCCTTTCTATACAGGAAAAGTAAAATTAGTTGATACTGCCGGTAGAGTAGATAAATTTTTTAATAAATACAAAAATTATAAAAAATAATATTTTTAAAGATATTTTTTACTTAAAGAAAAACAACCCTGATCCTAAATACGGAACAGGGTTACTTTTTTTATAATATTTATTTAAACTTATGGCACAAATATTGACATTAATAAATGCATATTTTTTTAAAAGATATTTATTCTAATTTTATACATTTCCCCCCTAATACATTAACAAAAAACAACTTTATAACTAACAAATGAAATAACAATTATGAAAACAAAACTTTTAATTTTATTTTTAACTATTTTTTCAGTTTTTGGTATAGCACAAGAAAATATGTATAAATATAGTAATGAAATACAATCTACCCCTGAAAAAATAGAAAAAGTGGAATCTCTAATACAACAAACATTCGGAGAGCCATCTTCTCCAGGAATATGGACTTCTAAAAGTGCAGATTACGGATTAATAATAAGAACCAAAGGTAATACATTTACTATAAGAGCCTGGCAAATATCCTCAAATTCAGACATTAAATCTAAAATAGAAAGTTTGATGGCACAGGTTGAATCTCAATTATAAATTATATTTTAAAAATTATTATATAAAAATTTTAGTATTATAATGTATCTTTATATATGAGCATCAATTCTTTATTATGACAAAATTAGATATTCTTGCCATAGGTGCACATCCAGATGATGTAGAGCTTGGTTGTGGAGGTACTTTGGCTAAAATGGTTGCTTCAAATAAAAAAGTAGGAATCTTAGATTTAACCCAAGGAGAGTTGGGTACACGCGGAACATTTGAAACCAGAAAAATTGAAGCTGAAAAAAGTATAGAAATTTTAGGAATTTCTATAAGAGAAAATCTAAAATTTAGAGATGGTTTTTTTATAAATGATGAAAAACATCAACTAGAAATTATAAAAATTATTAGGAAATATAAACCTACTATTATATTGGCTAATGCTATAGCAGACAGGCATCCGGATCATGGAAAAGCTTCTAAATTAGTTTATGATTCTTGTTTCCTTTCGGGATTAAGAAAAATTAAAACGGAAATAAATAACATTGAACAAGAATGTTGGAGACCTAAACACCTCTTTAATTATATTCAGTGGAATGAAGATAAACCTGATTTTATTATAGATATTTCGGAATATTTATACAAGAAAACTGAAGCTTGTATGGCTTACAAAACTCAATTTTATGATCCTAAATCTCAGGAACCAATTACACCTATTACATCCAAAAATTTTAAAAAAAGTATTATTTACAGAGCAGAAAATTTAGGTAGACTTATAGGTACTGATGCCGGAGAAGGGTTTACTTCACCTCAATGGATCGGTCTTAAAGATTTTGAAAATTTTGTTTGAAAATAAAAAATCTATTTATATATTTGCACTCTCAAAACGGTGACCATAGCTCAGTTGGTTAGAGCGTCGGATTGTGGTTCCGAAGGTCGTGGGTTCGAGACCCATTGGTCACCCAAAGCTCTAAAGCCGCTCCTATATTAGGTTTTAGAGCTTTTTACTAAATCACTTCAAAGGTGTAATTACTGAAAACGGCAATGTAAATTACACATGATAACGGAAACAAAATTTGGGTGCTCATACTCTGAAATTTGGGTAAGCCCCTCAGATTGGAAATCGTCTAAGAAGAAAAATCTAACTGCTGACTGGTATGTACAGTGTATTTTTTTGATCCTGCTTTCAATGAATTCCTTTTAATAATAACAGATTTATAATATTATTATCTGAACTTTACTAATAAAATAATTTACATTCATTTAAAATAATATTTTATTTCTATTTTTTCACATTTTTTAATCTTTTGAAAGAAAGTATCTTGTATTCATAAAATTATAACCCTGTTCTTTTTTCAAGTTCTTCCGGATAACGATCTCCTTCTATTTTAATTTTTTCGAGTGCTCTGTTTATTTCTTGTAAAGATTGACTGTTCAAATCGATTTCTACGGCTTTATTATTTTCAAGCATTCGATTTTTTTTAGTTGTACCAGGAATAGGTACAATCCAAGGCTTTTGAGCTAATAACCAGGCTAAAGCTATCTGTGCCGGAGTAGCATTTCTTTCCTGTGCTATTTTTTGAAGTAACTCTATAAGTTTTTGGTTAGCTTGCAGATTTTTTTGTGTAAAACGAGGCACAATACTACGGAAATCTCCCTTTTCAAAAGTTGCATTTTTTTTAATTTCACCGGTAAGAAAACCTTTTCCCAATGGACTAAATGGAACAAGTGCTATTCCTAATTCCTCTAATGTTGGAATAAGTTTTTCCTCTGGCTTTCGCCACCAGAGTGAATATTCACTTTCTACAGCTGTTACGGGTTGAACTCTATGTGCTCTTTTTATAGTTTCAACACCTGCTTCAGATAAACCCCAATATCTTATTTTTCCTTCTTTAATTAAATCTTTCATTGTCATAGCAACTTCTTCAATTGGGGTATTCAAATCAACACGATGTTGATAATATAAATCAATATAATCAGTTCCAAGTCTTTTCAAAGACCCTTCCACTGATTTACGAATATGTTTAGGATTGCTATCCTGTTCCTGCTTACCATTTACTAGCTTAATACCAAATTTAGTAGCTATTACTACTTTATCACGTACAGATGTTAAAGCTTTTCCTACCAGTTCTTCATTTGTATATGGTCCATACATTTCTGCTGTATCAAAAAAATTAACTCCACTTTCATAAGCAGATTTTAAAAGTGATATACTTTCCTTTTCATTTAATATTTGAGTATAAGCATAATTTAGCCCCATACAACCAAATCCTATTGCGGATACCTCTGGTCCACTTTTACCTAATTTTCTTTTTTTCATTTTTTTAAGTTTATTTATAATACTAAGATTATTTATGATTGTTTTTTTAACTATTTTAAATACCTAACATTTTTCTGTTACATATGTCTCCATATAAACTAAAATTTTCACATTCCGTTTTATGACCTAATAACTTTTATTTTTTTTAATTACACGAACTGCAAATTTTATTGCTGAATAAGCCTCACTACCAGGTGATATCTTATACCCTACTACTAAAGAAAAATTTATTATATGTCCTGATTTTTGTTTTTTTCATATAAGGTAAAGCTGCTGCGATTCCATACAATATCTCCTTAATATTTACATCTATCATTCTATCCCAGTCATCAATTTTCAAACAGACCAATGGAGATTGTGGCATTAATCCTGCATTATTTATCATAATATCTGTTTTGCCAAATTTTTCTACTGCTGCTTCCACTAATTTTTTCACCTGATTAGAGTCTGTTACATCTGTAGCCTATGCATAGGCTACCCCTCCCTTTTTAATTAAATATTCTGTAAATTATATTAATTTTATTATATAAAGTAACTTATTATATTATTTTTCAATTCAACACACGAAAGGTACAAATTAAAAATTCTTATCTGTTTTTTCAGAAGCTCAAAAGATTTTGCAAAATCGCTCATTTTTATCTAGAAGGCGGAAAACCATACTGCCGTTTAAATGCAGTAGAAAAATGAGAAAAATTTTTAAATCCCACTTCTAAATACACTTCAGAAACTTTCTTATTTTCGTTTTTCAAAAGATCATAAGCAGTTTTCAAACGTCTTTCGATTAACCATTTTTGTGGAGATAAATCACTTATCTTTTTAAAATCTCTTTTAAATGTAGATAAACTACGTCCTGTAAAATGAGCAATTTCATCAATTGAAAGATTATACATATAGTTATTTTCTAAAAACTCCATAATATCGATTTTCCATATAGCTGTAAAATCAAACAAACAAGTATAAAAATGCTCATCAATTTGTAATAATGAATATACACCTTCTAAAAGTTTAAGCTTCATAAGTTTTTCCATCGGTTTTTCTTCAGAATCAAAATAAGGAATCATTGATTGAAAAAGACTGGTTATGGCAGAACTCTTGGGTAATTTTATAACACTTTGCTTAAGTTTTTCTATATTTTGAGGTATTTTATTTTTATCTAATGACTGATAAAATTCACGTAAAAAATTACGATTAAAAACCATAAATATTCCACTGAACTTTTCTTTACCATTAGGCTGTTTAATCATATTTACCCGGTTATCTTTTTTTAAAAAAACACACTCTCCTTTATGTATTTTTATTGTATTTTTTTCTTCTAACAACAATAATTCTCCTGAATATACAAATACTAACATATGATCTTTTATCATATTTCTACAAATACGTTCATTATTAAAATAATATGAAAAAAAAATATTTGAATAACTAAATTTTAGTGCATCATTATGAGTGTTTTCCATGTTTATAATATTTATTTTATTAGGTAATATGCAGAGAGATACTTTTAATTATTAATTTTTCTATATTATATAAAAAGAATTTAACTTTTTATCCAATTACAATATACAAAATATTGAAATTTATGGAAGACTTCTAACATTTACTAACGAATTAACAAAATAAATTTTCTTTTTCAATTTTTCTATTTCAACGATAATAAAATCCTAATTCTGTGAATGATATATTTTCATTCAGTTCATATATAAAGTAAAAATAAGTAAATTTTTAGCTATTTGTTTTCCTATAGAGCTCAATATAATTTTCATTAAAAGTTCAAAAAGATATCATGTTAAAAACTAAAAACTTAATATTTTAAATATTTTTTTTAAATTATTTACAACTTCCTTTCGTAAGTTATAAAATATTATTTATTAATATTAGGTGTTATTGATATAAATTCAGTATAACATACAAATACTGAATTGAAAGTTTTTCATTAAATTTGAACTATGTTGAAAGAATACTCCATCTCTGATATACTTGATTTACCTTCTCAACATATTCCATATTTTGTAGGAACATTTGAAAATACTGAAGATGCTGAATTAGACTGGCCTCATCGTCATAATTTTTACTCCTTAGTCTGGTTTACCCAAGGCAATGGGTTTTATGTTATTGATATGCAGGAATATGAAATAGTCCCTAATCGATTGTTTTTAGTCTATCCGAAACAAATTCATAATTGGAACTATTCGGAAAATTGTAAAGGATATATTTTATTATGCGATCCCACCTTGGTTTTAGAGCTTAATTTAACCTCTATTGCTTCTTACTTAGATATAACATATAACAAATTATTTATTGAAAATATATTTACAAATTTATTAAAAGAAAAAAAACGTAATGACCATTTGACATATGAGAGTATTAAAGCGGGAATTTTATATCTTCATTCTGTTTTAAAAAGAGTTGCAGAAGAAAGTCAAGTAGTTAGAACGGTTGTAAATAAAACAATAAATAAATTAAACCAAATAATTTTTGAAGACCCTTACTGTATTAAAATTGAAAGATATGCAGAGAAAATCGGAATGCCAATTGAAAATTTAAATATTCTATGTAAAAATATTACCGGAATTTCTGTAAAACAATATATATTAGATATTAAAGTAACTGAAGCAAAACGTTTATTGATCTATACTTCTAACAATATAAGCGAAATAGCTTTTTCACTAGGCTTTGAAGATAGTTCCTATTTCGCTCGTATTTTCAAAAAAAGAACTACCCTATCTCCTACTGAATTTTTAAAAAAGTACCGAAAACACTTATAAAAATCCTATAATATATATTTCTGATCCCACTAATTTTGTATTTGTAAATTAAAAACAGATATTAAATAAATAATCTGGAAATTGTGCAAAACAATTTTTGTCTTTTTATATCAATTAAATCAAAAGGAGCAAAGATTTTAATAGATGAAAATGTAAAAAAATCTGATCTTTTATGTAAGTTAAAAACAAAAGAAAAAATTTTACTAGCATTCAAATAAAATATGTAAATCAACAAATATGAAATCATACATTTTTATATTTTTAACACTTATAAATATTACAATAATGAACTCACAACCCAACAAAACTTCAGAGAAATATAACAAAGGCTGGAATAAGTTAAAAGAAATAGATGGAGAAGCAGGAGAAAAAGTGGTGAATGGATTAAAAGATATTTCACCTGAACTCAGCAGGTTTATTATAGAATATTCTTTTGGAGAAGTCTATAGCCTTACTACTTTGGATAATAAATCTAAAGAAATCGTTGCCATTTCGTCTTTAATTGCACAAGGTGCTATTCCTGAACTAAAAGTTCATCTAAATGGAGCTTTAAATACCGGAAGTACTATTAATGAAGTTAAAGAAATTATTTTACAAATGTCTGTTTATTGTGGATTTCCGAAATGTATAAATGGAATGAAAGCTTTGAGGCAAGTTTTAGAGGAAAGAAAAGCCTTAGGCATTATTGATAAAGAAGGAAAAACAGCATCGACAAATACCACTATTGATAAATACACTTTAGGAGCTAAATTTTTAGCCATTTTAAAAGATAATCAAGAGCAAATTCTAAAGGAAAATTTCCAAAATTTATCTCCAGAATTAGTCAGACTTACTATTGAATATGGATACGGAGATATCTTCTCTCGTGACAATTTGGATAAAAAGTATAGACAGATCTCAACAATTTCGGCTTTAGCTACTTTA
Source organism: Apibacter adventoris (assembly GCF_002964965.1). NCBI lineage: Bacteria > Pseudomonadati > Bacteroidota > Flavobacteriia > Flavobacteriales > Weeksellaceae > Apibacter > Apibacter adventoris. The sequence goes on along the minus strand of NZ_PSZN01000003.1, from coordinate 118,623 downwards.
GGTAATGCACAACCCCAATTAAAATTTCATATTGAGGCAGGTTTAAATATTGGATTGACTGTTGATGAAATAAAAGAGATCATGTTAATGATGACAGTTTATGCAGGTTTTCCGGCATCTATTAATGGTACAAACTCTTTAAAAGAAGTTATACAAGAACACAAAAATCAATAAGTAAAAAACATATAATAATTCTAATATATGTTAATTATCAGCAATATAATTAAAATATTTTTTAATTGAAAATAAATTGATCTTTATATTTAAATTTAATATTAAAATGTTTTATTTCTTATAATTAAGAGTAGAGTTATGAACAATTTTCAGTAAATTAATTTTCAGTGTTTAAAACTAAATAGTCCTGATATTTCACTAGAATACAGGACTTTTATTTTGTTTTAAAATTTATTGTGATATAAGACAGTAATTAAACAAATTAAATTTATTTTTCTATAACCAGTTATAAAAGGATTAAATCAAATTAGGAAAATATTATTTGCATTTTATTTGAAATATTCAAATTATTTTAATCTAAAAAACATACAGAAATGAATGCACAAGATAGTATTATCAGATACATAACTAAACTTTAATTTATTAAACCCAAAATATATATTAATGTTTGTTTTTATAAAATAATTATATCATGAAAAATTAGATGCTTTCTAAAACTAAATGTTTTATTTTTTGATATTAATGAAACTGTTTTAAATACTGATATCCTCAAATCTTTTCTCAATATTATGATTGACAAGTTATTTATGATTTATGGTTTACGAAATTATTACATTATTTTTTAGTTTCTACAGTTACTAAAACTTATAAAAGCTTTAAATTAATAGCACTTGATGTTTTAAAAACAGTATTATCTAAAATTAATAAGTTTTGATATTAGACAAAAAACTGCAAAGCAGAATTCGACTACACTAAAATATTCTGAAATTAAACAAAACTCATATGGAGTTGGTATTCATAGAAACGTTTAATCCGTATGAACAAGAGGTAAATAAAATTTATCTGTTGAATAACAGATGTTTAAAGATAGGAAAGTCAACAATGATAATAATTTTGTGTTTCCATTATTTCAAATAGCTATATTACAAATAGATAACATAATATTTAGAATCTCATTTACTTATCAAATTTTTATATACCACAGTGTTTAAAAGTTTCTCTCGTCTTGGCTTCGCAATAGGTAGAAGACTGCCATTAATAAGAACCTGTCCTCCCGATATTTTATGAATATGAGATATATTTATCAAGTACGATCGGTGTATCCTGAAAAAATAATCTTGAGGTAGGATTTCTTCCAAAGAAGCCATTGTCTGATGTATTGTTAATACCTTATTCGTAAAATACAATTTCACATAATTCTGCATTCCTTCGGCATAAAGAATATCTTCCCATGCAATTCGTTGAAAAGCATCTCCTTGCCGAACATACATATTTGTCCTCACTCCCTCTTGTTCATTTTGCAATATCTCTTGAGATCGAAACATATCCTGAGCTTTCGATATAGCTTGAAAGAAACGCTGAAATGCAATTGGTTTCAAGAGATAATCAACGACATTAAGTCTGAAGCCATCAAGTGCATACTCAGAATAAGCGGTAGTGATTATCGTTAACGGAGGTTTCCCAAGTGATTCTAAGAACTCTAACCCTGAAAGATGAGGCATATTAATATCCAAAAACATCAGATCGATCTTTTTCTTTTTGAATATCTCAGCTGCTTCTAATGCTGATGAACATGTATCAGTAACTTCCATAAAATCTATTTTGCTTATATAATTCTCAATTCCTTTTATCGCAATAGATTCATCATCAACCACTAAACAGCTTAGTTGAGTTTGTATTGTATTTTTTGAGATTAGTTCAGTCATTTTTATATATTAATAATAATTTTGGTATGGTATGTAGCCTCTGTTTCTTTTACAGACAAGTTATATTTTCCAAAATATAGAATTTCCAATCGTTGTTTTATATTTTTTAAACCTAAACCTCCTACGTTCTTTTTCTTTGTGGATAATGTGGACTTAGAGTTTTCCACATTTAGGGAGATTGTATTCTCTTTTTGCTCAAAGTCAATATTGATATATCCTTTTTCAAAACCGGACTTCGATACATGCTTAAATGCGTTTTCGATAAATGTGATAAACAACAATGATGGTATCTCCATTTGAGGTTTTTCTATTTCCCAAGAACTAGAAACTGTTAATTTATCTTCCCAACGAAACTCTTCAACCGCAATATAATCTTTCAGGAATTGAATATCTTGCTCCAATGTTATTTGCTTGTCTCCATTATATAGTTGATAACGCAAAATTTCGGAATATTTAATCAACAGATTAGATGCCAATTTTACATTTGTCTGCATCAATATATGGATATGGTTCAATACATTGAACATAAAATGCGGAGTAACTTGGTGTTGTAAAGATCGAAGCTGGTACTCGATAAGTGTTCGTTTCAACTTTGTATTTTCCTGAAAAAACGTAGTCCACAAATGCATAAATTGATCAAAATTCCTGACGAGAGAAAGATAAGTATATAAAAGTTAGGAAGATCATCCATATTGAAATATATCGATAGAGGAAAAACTCCTTCTTTCTCTAAAAAAGTGAAAAAATATTGATATAAGGTGAAAATTATACCTGTAATGATTGAAATACCTAAAAACTGAAGGATGAAGACCACTGTTGTTTTTTGCTTCATTGCCCTCTGTAATAATGTCTCGCTTAGATATTTTACAAATGGGAAAACAGATAACATTGCCAAAACTGGATATAATGTAGCTTCAATCAAAGACTCTGTTTGTGGAATGATCTGTAACCACATAACAAAAGTTACAATTACCCAAAAGATAAGAATAATGTAATTCTCTATTATATAGTTTTTTATTCTCATACTACAAATTTAACGCATTAACTGACAGGTCTATTATCATTCGTCAAAGGCAACTCAATGATTCGTCAAAAAAAATCGTAATAACATTCTAAAAAAATGAATTTTGATGAAACAGAATCAAATTATTCATTAAAAAAACTCAATATGAAAAAGATATTAGTTATTGCATTTATACTTATTGGATATACTAACATAAATGCACAAATCATGTTTAAAACGGAATATTTCGGTAAATCCGGTTACCGTATGACAGAAGGAGATCGAGATGAAAAGATCGGAAATAGCAAAGGTTCAGCAACAGTATATCAGGGAGGTATTAATATTCCATTGTCTGTGAGTCTAAATGATAAGAACCGTCTAAAGATGTGGTCTATTAGTGCAGGAGGAGCTTATGCAAAACTTGATAACAAAAATTTTACAGAGCCTTTAGTCATCGATGAAATTATGAATATGGGGCTAAGTCTTGATCATCTTCGTCCATTAAATGACAAATGGTCTATGATGGCAAGTGTTGGCGGAGGTATTTATATGCCAAGTACCCAATTTTCCAAAATCCGATTAAAAAATGTACTTGGAAATGCTTCTGCTATTTTTATTTATCATTTTAAACCAAATCTTGAACTCGGTTTAGGTATATCTATGAATAATTCTTTCGGCTATCCAATGGTATTTCTTGCTTTTTATTTTAATTGGACTGCCGAAGGGAAATATGCTGTAAAGATATCAATGATGGACGGCTTAGAAATGTCAGCAGGATATAACGTCAACAAATATTTAAGCCTAAATATTGTAGCCGAAATGAATGGACAAATGGCTTTTATAGAACAAGATGGAAAAGATAAGATATTCTCACACCAATATATTGTAGCAGGATTCCGTCCCGAAATAAAGATAGGCAAACAGATTTTTATACTCATTACAGCTGGTATTAGTGCAATACGCCCAGCTGAGATAACGAATAGAAACATAAAAAGCATGTTTCAGGATAAAGAATATTATTTTCAAATAGCTCCTTATGTTTCAGCAGGGCTAAATATAGGATTTTAGGGTATGAAAAAATTTATAGCCAATCATTTAATTTCTTTATATAGTCTATTAAATATCTGTTTGGTATTAGCGATTACGGTAATCTATTCCTTAGATGAAGTACCACAACAATGGGCTCCTGCCTTTTTTGCGATTTGTCTGACCTATTTAGCGAATGGTCGAATTGGAATTAAAGAATTATTATCTAAACTCGCTCTCAAAAAGGTTGATCTCAGATGGAATATATTAGCTTTCATTATCCCCTTTGTTATATGTGTAATTTGTTTTTTGATAATATGCTTTATAAAACATCATAGGTTGATATGTCCAACTTTACATCATTCTTTAGGTATGTATTCTTTATACCTACTCTTGATTATCTTGTGCAGTATTGGAGAAGAAATAGGATGGAGAGGTTTTATGTTACCCATACTTCTGAGAAAACATTCGTATTTAATTTCAAGTATTCTTATTGGTATATTTTGGGGCGTTTGGCACTTACGATTTCAAGCAGGAATTTTCGTTTTTTTAATATACATACTATTAACCACAGAACTTTCTATTATTATCAGTTGGTTATATCTAAAAACAAAAGGAAATATAGTCGCTGCTATCATAATACATTCATCATTTAATCTATGTGCCTTATTACTATTTGAAGAAATTGTTATCAATATATCTCAAAATATAAAATTGATAGAAATGCTATATTTAAGTCTTGTTGGTTTGTTTATGCCATTCTGTATTTACATCGTAATAAAAATGAGAAAATACAAGTAAAAAAGAAAAACATATGTCAAGATTATTCTTTACTAAAACCTTGCTTTTATTATTCTCTTTTTAAAAAAATGGTTTATCAGTTGAAAAGAAAAAATAATATTCAAACTAACAGATATGTGTTCTTGACTTCGTTTGTCTACAAAAATGTTACTTTGGTCTATATAAAAAATCTGCTATCTCTTATTGTCTACTTTCGTTTCTATAATCATGAAAAAACAATTATGGAATACAAATTAATGAATATAGTAACGATCAGCTTTTTTATCATAATATTTGGAAATAATGGATACGCACAGATAGAGATAAAATCAGAATACATTACATCATCAAAATTTAAAGATGCCGACGGAAATAAATTAGGAGGAAAGGGTGATTTAAAAACAATTGATGGAAGTGTACAGGTACCAATATCCATCAAAATGAATGAAAATAATAAGCCTAAAGCGTGGGCTGTTGCATTAAGTGGTACTTATGCTTCTTTAGGAAACGAAAATTTATCAAAAATTTATTCTGAATCTGAAATTCTTAATGCTCAAGTGGGATTAATTCATATACGACCATTAAACGATAAATGGTCAATGATGGCTTTGTTGGGTGTAGGCATATTTACATCTGACTTAGATAAAATATCAGGAAAAGCAATTTTAGGACAGGGTGGAGTCTTATTTATCCGTCATGCCAAACAGAATCTAGATTGGGGTGTGGGTGTTGCTCTAAATAATGCTTTGGGTTATCCAATGATATTTCCCTCATTTTATCTAGATTGGAGGTTAGACGGTAAATATCAATTCAATTTGTCTATGTACAATTCATTTAAAGTCGGTGTTGCTACACAGTTTAATGACAAGTTTAAATTAGGATTAATTGGAGAATTTAAAGGGTTGATGTCTGCTGTAAATAAGGATGGTAAAGATATGTATTTTGTTACTCAATATGGATATCTAGGATTGCAACCTGAATTTTTGCTAGGTAAATCTCTATCAATTCCTATAACAATAGGAGTAAGTATGTCGCGTGAAGTGTACTATAAGGATAGGACTATCAAAGCTTTTTTTGATGATGATAAGTCTATTTCTTATGATAATAATGGATTTAATAAAATAGAATCTGATAAACATCCTAGCTTTGGTGTCTCTGCCTATGGCTCTATTGGATTGAAATATAAATTCCAAAGATAAATTGATATATATAATCTGCTTGATATGACAAGAAATATGAGAGTGTATCTAAATTTATTATTTCTAATAATTAGCTTACCTAGCAATTACATGTCGGCTCAGAATAAGAAATTTGACAGCATAGCAAGTAAACTACAAGACTCTTACAATTCCGGTAATTACGATACATTTCAGAATTCATTCTCTAATGAGATGAAACAAGTATTAACCTTATATATTACAAATCAATTTTTATCATACCTTAAAAACAACTGTGGTAATATCATCAGTAGACAATTAGTAAAACAATCGGGAAATGGTTCTAATGCATTCTATAAAATAACTTTTGAGAGAAAAAAGCTTGTTCTGATGTTAACAATCAATGAAGAAGATAAAATAGAAGAGTTTCTTTTCAAACCCTATAATATATCTAGATCAAACCCTAAGTCCTATGAAAAGAGTGCATTAAAGAATCTACCTCAAAAACAGATTAATGCAATTGTAGAACAGACTAAAGACTTTCCTAACAATACTCAGCTAGCTATTGCTTTTATAAAAGATGGAGCTACTAGCTTTTATGGTATTGTAAAATCAAATAACACATTAAAAGAAATAGAAAACAAAAATGCGGTTTTTGAAATAGGTTCTATATCTAAAGTATTTACAGCAACTCTTTTAGCAAATGCAGTTATAGCAAATAAGATCAAATTAGACGATAATATTAGCAAGTACTATAATTTTCCGTTCAAGGATAATATAGAGCTTAGTTTCAAAAGTTTATCTAATCATACATCGGGTTTATCTGCATTGCCTTCAAATTTAAATGCTCTAAATTATTTAAAGTTAAGTACAAAAGAAAATTTTGTTAATCCATACAAAGAATATAATAAAAATGATTTGTACTCCTATCTTCAAAAAGATTTAGATTCTATTCAATTGTCTCATAAACAATATAAATATTCAAACTTAGGTGTTGGTATACTAGGGTATACATTAAGTTTAGTTGAAGGAGAAAATCTAGAAGACCTATTTGAAGAAAAAATTTTCGAAAAATATGAAATGACAAGTTCGTTCACAAATATAAGTAAAGTCAAAGAAGGTTTAGTCTGTGGGTTAGATGATAATGGAAACACAATTAAAAACTGGGAGTGGAATTCCGATGTATTATTAGGTGCAGGAGGTATTTTGTCAACAACAAATGATTTATCTAAATTTGCAAAAGCCCAATTTGATAGTACCAATGTGGAATTGGCTTTAACAAGGACTCCTACTTTCACCTTAAATGAAAGAATCGAGGTGGCATTGGGATGGCATATTATCAAATCAGAAGATAATAAAGAGTTATATTGGCATAATGGAGCAACTGGAGGTTATTCTTCTTCTATGGTTTTAGATATAGCTCATAAGTGTGGAGTGATTATCTTATCGAATGTCTCAGGATACAACTTACATAGAGATAATATTGACAACTTAAGTTTTATACTTTTGAATTTTTTGGAAGAGTAATATATGCAAAAAAAGAAAGTACACAATCCGAAATATCGGTTACTGTTAGACTCTAAATTTAGATTAGGGAGACATGTTATACTTATTATTTCAATTGGAATTATTTTTTTGATTCATGTTTATCTAGTATACAAAGAGCAAACAGAAACTGTAAATACTTTAGGCATTACATTTGGTTACATTCTAATTAGCCTATTAATCATGTATTTAAATATATATTGGCTCATTCCATAACTACTATTAATGGAAAATATATCTCCAATATATTATAAACCTCTCTCGTTCTTATATTTTTTATTTTAGGTATAGATATTTGTGTAGAATACAATGTGCATCAATATTATGAGATTCCTTTCGGTCAATTTTCATTCTTTTCGCAAGGACATTATAAGTTTTTGGATTTACTTTCTAATTTCTTTCTATTCACGCTATATTTTGTAAGTATTACTTCTATTATCATCTACAAACGTTGGCTATTAAGGGCCCAAACGTTAGAACAACTGAAAACAAAGCAGTTGCAAACAAATTTGAGTATGTTGAAAAACAGAGTAAGTGCTAAATTTCTTCTAGACAAGTTAAATAAAGTAGCAGAATATTGTAAGACATCCCCTACTAAGGTTTCAACAATACTGTTTCAATTGAGTCGAGTACTTAGATATCAACTCTATGACTGTACAAGAGATATTGTATTGTTAAATTCCAAAATAAAATTTTTAAATGACTATTTGACATTATAAAAAATCTGTTTGTTTACATTTTTAAGTTCATACAATTAATTCTTCTAAGTTTGAGATTATCAACGATCTGAAAAAAATAACCACAGCATATTTATTAATCATTAAAACAAATGCTTAAGGATGATTTTTCAACCTTATAATTATTTGAACTCTTGTCTACGCCATCTAAGGTCACAAACCACGAAATGCAACCAGCCTATGAAAACTATATCATAGAAACAACATCTCTCAATCAATCCGAAACTGATTTCCAAACAATCTTTTGGATATTGAACATTACTCACATAAAGTTTAAAACATTACCGGCACAAATTTTATGCAAGCAGGGGGAAATGCGTTAAAAAATCTCTATTGCTGCCCTATTGCTTTCGAAAAGAGTTTTCTACAGAATGGAAAAACTGCATACCTCTATCTAATCTTAGATAATTTTTTTTAATATTTAATTTCCATTTTAGTATTATATACTACCAATAGGTAAAAATTCTCATAACCCGTTTAATCAAACAAAAGCACTTTACTTGTAATGATTTGGATTTTGTGCAATTTTGTAAAACAAAAAAGCCAACAATCTTTATTTAAGATTATTAGCTTCTATTGTAGCGGTATGGACGGTAGATGAACTAATTATTCATTCCGTTCATAACCAATATTTTATGTATCCTGAAAATTTAACGTACCACGATTTAGACAACGAAGTTTTTTCGTTAAATTTCAACGTAATGCATTGTTTCAATGAGCTTTGTTTACAAATATAGTGAGTCCTTTTCAAAAAAACAGTACCCGAACCTGATTTTAACAGTTTAAAATGTTAATTTTATACCATACGGATCTCAAGTTAGACTCCCTAATTTGCAAAAATAAAGTATTTATTTTAATTGAATTATATTTATTATTTTTTTCGAATAATGGAATTCTAATATTATTTTTGGAGAATCCATTTCAACGCAAACCAATGTCTATCATGGAAAAAAAATTTATAGAAAACTTATTTAATGAAAAAGCTAAAAATGATAGTAACTCCGAAGATTTAGCTAATACATTAAATATTCTTTCAAAAACAGTATTTGGAGATGTTAACCGATTTGTTTTTGAACTACTACAGAATGCGGATGATTCTCCAAATATTGACAATAGTTTAACACTTGATGTTGGATTTCATTTATTTGATAGACATTTATTATTCTATCATAATGGAACCCACTTTTCAGAGTTAGATATCAAAAGCATATCAAAAGTTGGAAGTCTAGATAGTCAAAAAGATAAAAGAAGTGATAAAACTGGATATAAAGGCATTGGCTTTAAATCTGTATTTAGAACATCAGATTGCGTTCATATCATATCGAATAAATACAAATTTAAGTTTGATAAAAACTTTTCTTTATGGACAAATGATAAATCTTATCCTTGGCAAGTTATACCTATCTGGCATGAAGAAATTCCCAGCCCCATAAATCAATATATCAATACAGAAAATGTAAATACGATTTTAGAAATTAATGATAAAAACGAAATTTATAATGAAATAATATCTGTTTTTAAAGATTGCCAGATAATCTTATTTTTAAGAAATATAAATTCTATAAGTTTTAAAGTTGATGATACAGTCGAGTTTGTAATTACTAAGACAAAGATAAAAGAGAATGTATATAGTTTGTTTTATAATAATGAAGCTAAAAGTAATTGGTATATAGAAGATTTCTATGTTAAGATCCCTTTTGAAATAAAACAAAAAGTCTCCTTATTATCAGATGAAGAATGTCCAAGAAAACTAAAAGAAGCGGATATTTCCAAGTTAACTTTTGCTTCATGTTTAGATTCTGAGAACAAACTTTGTTCTCTTCAAAATACGATTGTTTACAATTATTTACCAACCAAAGTTTGTTTTGACTTTCCTTTTATCGTTAATGGAGATTTTATTACCAACGCTGAAAGAACTCAATTATTAATAAATGAATGGAATAAATTCTTACTTTACCAGCTTGCTAAACTTCAATTTGATTTACTAATAAAATTAAATAAAACTCCATGCAAATATGATATATTACAATTGTTAATTACTCGTATATCCACTCAGAGTAAATTTTATGAGTCTTTTAATATGGGGATTTCTGAGGCTGTCAAAGAAAAAAACTTTATTCCAGACATAACAAACAGTAATCTGATAAAAGCTCAAGATGCCTTAATTGATTCCTTAGAATATTCTTCACATTTCCCAACAGAACATATAACCCCGTTGTTTGGAGTGAATTACAAGATTGCGAATAGGGGTCTTCTTTACTCTGAAAAATTAATAGATATAGGTTCACGAATTTTTGGAAAAGATAATTATAAATTACTAATCGAATCAAAAGCCTTTCAGCAAAGATGCCTATTAGACAAAAAATATAATATCCAAGTTATAGTTTTTTTATCATCTAAAATTACCGAAGACATCTCCCTTAAAAAACAGAAATTTATTTTAGATAATAACGGGAACTTACAGGCACCAGAGAATTTATATTTCCCAAAAAAAGAATATTCTTCTCAACTGTCATTTGCCTCTCTTTTATTTATTGATCAAGATGTTTATTTTCAGTTGAAAAATAATTCTTTCATAATAAACTGGTTAGAATCTTTGGACGTAAAATATCCAAATGAAATTGAGATTCTGCGAAAATCAATTTTTCAACTAATATCTCAAGATCTAATTACTGAAGTTATAAGTACCGAGGTAACACGGTTTATATTTAAATTATACAAATCAGAAGAATTAACAGATAATGATTATAAGCAGCTACGAAAAATCAAATTTCTAACAAATAATGGAATGCAAAAAGCTGAAGAATGCTACTTACCTGATAGATATAATCCAGCTTTGAAAATAGAAACCCTTGTTTCGACACAAAACTATATAAAAACAGACTATATTAATAATGAATCAGAGATTGATAAATGGAGATCATTTTTTCTCAAGCTAAATGTGAAAGACAGTATAAAAATTATTTCATATGAGAGAACGGAAAGAACTAAATTAATTTCATATAATGATAGTGCTGAAGCTTATTTAGAATGGATAGATAAAAATGGCTATTATGAAAATATTTATTATAATTATCGGAATACAGGGCAACATGCAGTCTCCAATTTCAGGTTTATATTCTTTCTTGAAAATTTAAGAAACTATGAGTTTGCAACTCTATTTTGGGAAATATTATTAAAAGACTGGAATATCTTTAATCCTAGTGATACAATAACAACTTATCATTATCGTGGAGGGCAAAAACCAATACCTGATTATTTATTTTATTTTATAAGAAATAATCAATCTATACCTGCTACAGATGGTAAATGTTACAAGTCGACAGATATTTATGCGCCTAGATTCAAAGATATTATTGGGAATAGATACCCTGTGGCAAATTTTAAAGATTCCTCGTTAACCAAAGAAAAAAGTAATTATTTAGGATTAAAACAGTTCTTAGATATTGACGATTGTATTGGTCTATTAGAAATTCTTAGTTATGAAGATATTAACAATGAAAACAAAGAACAAATTTTTCATATATATGATGAAATTATAAAATCTTATAAAGAAGGAAACAGTATCAATCGGGACATATCTAATCTAAAATTGTTAACCCTAAACAATCAGTTTAAAATTTTAGACTCATTACACCACTTTGATGTTGATTCCTTAACCCCTCCTGTGAATTCTGACTATTTTATTCAATTTTCAGATAAAATTAAAATAAAGGATAAGGGTATATTGTGTCAAGCACTTAATATTCCAATAATAAAATATGATGATCTTACATTTGAATACATATCTCCAATTGAAGAAGAATCTTTAAAAAAGAAATTAAGAGATATTATCCCTTATTTAAGTATAGTTCTTTCTCACAAGAACTCTGTATTAGTAGATGAGCAAATAAATGCACTACATAAAGTAATAATAAATACAACAGTATATACGACAGAAGAAATGTCTCTTTGTTATAAAACAGAAGAAGACATAATATATGAATCTGCTATTACAATATGGCACAAAAATTCGTCTTTTTACTTCACTGGAAATTGGAAAAGCCCTCTTAATATGTACTCTTTATCATCCTTATTATGTGGTTATTTCAATATAGAGAATATTGAAAAGGAGTTAAGCCTATTTTTACAAATATCTATATCTGAGATTAAATCTTGGTTATTAGAAAGAGGATATAATATAGATGAAGACGTAATAAAACTAGATAGTCATATTTTAGATTTGACTGATGTTGATGAACATGATAAGGGCAATTATAATGAGAATTCTGATCTCGAAATAAATACTGAAAATATAGTAAGTCATGAAACATTTATCCCTGAAGTACAAGCTAAAGAGGCGAATGTGGAAAATATAAGGGTTGAAACTATTATTCCTGAAATGATTAACTATAAAGAAATGACTAGTCCTTCTCAAAGTATTCATGATGAAGCTAAAATAGATGTTGGGAAGTGGAGTGAAGAATATATATATAGTTATCTACAATCTCAAAATACATATTCTTCCATAACTTGGCTAAATGAATTGATGGAAAGTTCTTTACCGTATGATTTTATTGTTGTTGAAAATGAAATTGAAATATTTATAGAAGTAAAAGGGACTACTTCAACAAGCAAAACAGAATTTTATATGACTAGAAATGAATGGGCATTTATGTTTGATAAAGGTGAAAACTATAAAATATATAGATTAATGAATGTTGGGAAAAAAGAAAATGTAACACTTAAAATTATAGAAGATCCTTCTTCCTATATTATAAAGGGAGACTTAATCTCTAATAATATAAGCTTGCATATATAAGTTTGAAAAAATTACGCTCCAAGCATCATTACCCCTTGAACCGATTTAGCTAAAATGCAATTATAAATTTCCGATTTTTTTGTCGAAAATATATTCCGGTCGTAAGAGTCTGGCAAATAACTATCAAGAGTATTGCCAATTAAATCCTTTACTTTTTCTTGTTGAGCACTATCTTTATACCATTCATTAATAAGCAATGTCCGATGATTTTCTTTTAACTTAATCAGAAGTTGCTTGGCTGCAAGTTTTACCTTTTGAGTTTCTTCTTTGGTTAGGTTGTCTTTTTTCAGCAAATCGAATATTTCAAGTTCTTCTTCTGACAAACCTTCTCTTACAGCTCTATGTTGCTCTTCCGATAAAGAAGCTTGATATTTAAGTAACTCTTCGAAAAACTCTTCGTTTTCGTAACTCCCTGCATTATATTTATCAATGATATTTTGAAGTTTGGTAGCAAAGTCTGTTCTTGTACTATTTTCGCTAAGCATTTTGCTTAACTTATCTTCTAAGAAATTTCTAAGGTCATCAATCTCGATATTCTTATACTTTGATTGTTTAAATTCCTCCTTTAGCTTCTCTATGTCAAGTTTACTAAGGTCTATTTCTCGATATGCTTTTATTCCGTAATTGACAGTTGGTTCTGAAAGAAAACCTTGCTTGTCCAATGGCTTTTCAGTTACAATGCTTTCGTCCAATAGTTTTTTGAAACGATGCCTTGCCCTGTCAATATTTATATCGTCTTTGTTATTCTCTACTATATTTCTTAAATAATGGATCACTTCTGCCAAGACAAATTCTTGCTTTCTTTTCAATATTTCAGGACGGCAGGCATCATATAAAGAACTGATAGCATTATCATATACTTTAAACTGTTCTCTACCGTTTTTTATACCGATTATCTTATCTGCAAATTTGTAAAAATCTTCTACCTGATTGAATACTTTATCCTGCTGCAATATAGAGTTAAGATTTATATCATAACTTTTGCACCAATCAACGCATTCGTCGATACTCTTTTGCAGTAGATCGAATAAAACCTCTCCTTTTTTTACTGGGCTTTCCGAATCATCGTCAAAAGAAGTATCCTCTTCTGTTGGGGTATTGCCTCCATAAGTAGACATCGCTTTCTTTAATCTGCCAAAAACGTTGCAATAGTCAATAACCAAGCCACTTCTTTTAGGTTTTCCGTCTATCTCATAGTCCGTAATGCGGTTTACACGAGCAATAGTTTGCATTAACGTATGATCTTTCATCGGTTTATCCAAATATAAAACCGATGCAGTAGGGACATCGAAGCCTGTAAGCCATTTACTGCAAACGAAAACGAGACGAAATTTTGAATCGGGATTTTTGAAAATATCTTCCAAATCCTGACCTTCATCGTCTACTGTATTCATTTTTATTCTGTGAGGCTTTATGTCAAGACCTTCTTTTGCGAATTTTTCCTCTTCGCCTGCTTCCTCACTAACAACGACAGCCATTTCTGTCTCTCGCATCCACTGTCGTCTTTTTATCAAATCATCTTGTTCTGCTCCTGTAGCCGAAGCTATTTCGCGATTTATGTTTTTAAGCTCTTCCTGCCAATGTTTTGATACGAAGTCATAAAGACGTACCGCAGTAAACTTATCGACTGCTACAACCATCCCTTTGCCCAAATATCCCCTGCGAGGGAAATGATAAGCTATATCTTTTGCTATTTCATCCAAACGGTCGGGATTGCGTAAAACAGTAAGCTCGTTCCCGTACTCTCGTTCCAAACGTGCACTGTCTTGTTCGCTCAGATTTTCGTCCTCTATTATTTCCAAAAAATCTTCGCTCAACGTTGCATTTGCTTGTTGCATCTGAGGAAGGCGTTTGCGATAAAAAATCGGAACTGTAGCATCATCTTCTACCGCTTGTTGAAAGTTATATTCCGAAACGTTATCTCCAAACCATTTGTTTGTTAGTTGCTTACTTCCAAATAAAGGTGTTCCCGTAAATGCCATAAATTGGGCATTGGGAAGACCTGTACGCATATTGTCGGCAAGGTCTTTATATTGGGTACGATGGGCTTCATCAATAAAGACAATAATATCGTTGCGGTCTGACAAGTTCGGATATTTTTTGCCTTTGTCGTATCTGAATTTCTGTATCAGTGTGAAAATACATTTAGTATTGGTAGTTAAAATTGACCGTAGAGCTGAACTATTAGCGGGGCGACAATTATCTTTTTCGCTAATAACTCCCGAACGCAAAAAGTTTTTGTATATCTGTTCGTCTAAGTCATCCCTGTCGGTAACGATAAGGAATGTATAATTGCCTTCGAATCGACGCATGATTTTTCGGGCAAGTAAGACCATACTGAAACTTTTTCCGCTTCCTTGCGTATGCCAGAATACCCCTAACTTGTTTAGTTCTTCGCTTTGAACTCCTTTTCTTATTTCTTCCCGCAAATAGGCAAAACGTTCTATCGCATTATTAACGCCTAAGAATTGATGGTTTTTTGCGCATATTTTAGCTACGTCGTTATAGAAGAAAACGAAATTGTCGATATAATCAATCAAGTTCTTGGGATGAAGTAAACCTCTGATTGCATAATCAAGGCTTCGTCCGTAGTTCTTGATGCGTTCTTTGTCAATTGATTGCTTTTCTTCACTGACACGCAACCAAGGAAAGAAAAACTCCCAAGATGCAAAAGTACTACCTATACGGGTCTTGCTGCCATTGCTCACTATCAGGAAAGCATTGTAAACAAAAAGGTCGGGAATGGCTTCCTTGTATCTTGTCAGATTGTCCGAATATCCTTGTTTTACGTCTATGTTGCTATTTTTTAGTTCAATAAGTACTAGTGGTAGACCATTGACATAAACGATAAGGTCGGGGCGAAGACGATATACTTCGCCTTGAATCCAAAGTTGAGATACTACCCAGAAATCATTTTCCTTGTAGTTGTTCCAGTCAATGACTTTAACATATCGGGGTTCGGTGCTACCATCGGGCAAATTTATGTCTACCTTAACTCCAAGTTTGAGGTCTCGCATCATGTCACGATTGACCTGAAACGGAGTTGTAAGTTTGTTGATAGAAGTCAACTTATCAAAAGCCTTTTGTAAGGCATCGTTGGGAATATCGGGATTCAATTGTTTGAGTTTATTCCATAGCAAGGGCTTTATAACCACTTCTCGCTCTGATATTCTACCTGTAGTGTCGTTGTGCAGACAGTCGATATGTCGATAGTTGATATCGGGATGGGAAAAGACCTCAATGGCTGCCTTTTCTATCTGATCTTCGGTTATAAAGTTGCGTATTCCCATGATATAGAAATTTTATGCTTTTACTTCGAGTTTTCCGCTAATAAGACGAGGCAAAAGACGATTGCGTATTTCTGTTAGTTCTTGGTTTTGTTTTCCTATCAACGCAATTTCTCGTTGAATAGGTAATACCTTATTTTCAAATTCTAATAATAAATTTTCTTTTGGTATAATAATTTCTTGAAATTTAAGAAAAGGTTCAAATTGATAATTACTTATTCCAGTGGATTGTAATTGAAAGGTTTCTATAAGACCTGTTTCATATAAATAATTAAGGAAATAGTATAGATACAAAGAACAATTATTCTCTGGTCTGATAAGTTTGCAAAAACTTGCAGGAATAACTTTCTCTCCATAAGTATTAAGAAGCTCATTTGTAATATAACAAGTACGTCCTAACAATTGTCCTTCACTGCCACCTGCTGCTTCAAATATGATATCGCCTTCGATTAATTCTCGAGATTTCACATTGCTTTGTTTGTGGAATCTATATATATCCTTATTAGGTATACCAAATTTAGCCTTTGGAATGTCAGTTCCCCTAATAACATAAGCTGGAATTTCGTAGATAGCACTTTTTTTGTCTTCTCCCCATCCTCCTCCAATTTGAAAAGGTATGGATTTACCAATATTTTCTACTTCCCATCCTTCAGGAATACCTTTATTAAACTTTGTATTTTGATAGTTAGGGAAACGCATTCTGACAAACCATTCTTTGTAAAGCTCGCGAGCCGATTGTTCTAACAATTCTATTCGTTTATTGTTTATCTCTATCAAGTCGTCATAAGCTGAAAGAATAGATGCAATGCGTTTTTGGTGGTTTATATCTTTGGGGACTATTATTTCTAATCTTTTCAGTGCTTTTAGGTCTGCTCTCTGTCTGCCCGAGGCTCCTGTCATACTAATAACTGCCGTATCTTTGACAAGATTAGATTGGCTTAGGTAATAAACAAATTCATTATCTGATACTTTTGATTTACCTCTAAAGACAAAAAATTCAGTAGAACCAATAGCAGCCTTTGTTTTGAGTCCTTTTATTTGAGCTATCTTCCCATTCTCTAAACAAGGTGTTATTCTTGCAAAAACGGTATCTCCATTCTGAAATTTTGAGTTACTCCCATTATATAACTTACCTTCTCTAGGATATAGAAATTTATAGCCAATATTAATATCCTCCATTTCGCAATTTTCTACTACCTCTCCTTTTTTGATAGAGATTTTAGGATTGCAATCTACAAATTCTCCAAAAGTAGTATGAGCCCAATTTTCTTTCATAGCCAAAGACTTTTAAGATTTTGTTCTATCAAAGTTTCTAATTCTTTGACTTTTTGGTTCAAGCTGTTCAAGGTATCGTGCCGCTCTTTTATTTCGTTTTTGAACTCCTCTTCGGTCATTCCATCTTCTTCAATCACGACCCCCACGTATCTGCCGGGATTCAAACTATAATCTTGTTCAGCTATCTCTTCCAATGTTGCAGCCTTACAAAGCCCTGTAACATCTTCGTATTCTCCATTGGAAAAACGTTCGGTAAGCCATGTATATTGATCTTCGAAATAATGTTGCTCGGCAAGCTTGTCTTTCCAAAGTTTTTCGGCTTGTTTCAGTAAACGATCTACTTCTTTCAGTTCTTTGGTTGTCTCTTTCGATACGATTGGGACTTCGGTCAATGCTTTTTCGTTTATTCTTTCAAAAGCTTTTGTTAATCGCTCTTTCTCTGTTAGTGCTTCATTATATATTTCATGAAGTTTATCTGCCTCGTTTGACAAGTCCAATATTTGTTGCTCATAATTAGCCAATAAATCAACCATATATTGCTTGTCCCCATAATAAAGATGACGAATACAAGCAATGTTTTGGATTTGTTCGGGCGTGAATTCCCGATGTGCCCTATCTACTTGACGAAATATGTTGCGGGCATCTATGAAAAGTATGCGTTTATCATCGGTGCGTGCTTTGTCAAAAAACCAAAGCGTAGCAGGCAATGTTACCGTATAGAACATATTTTTGGGTAAGGAGAGCATACAACTGACAATGCCGTCTTTTATCAATCGTTCACGTATATCGGCTTCGCTGTTTCGAGCGTCACTAGCTGAGTTTGCCATAACCAAAGCGGCTCTTCCTTTGGGCTTCAATGACGTTGCAAAAAGGTTTATCCAAAGATAGTTGGCATTGGGTACGGTTTCTTTATCTTCTTGTTCGTCTTTCTTGCCTTTCTTAGTTTTGTTTTGGGGCACTCCGTATTTGTTAAATCTTCGTTGCGATTTTACGCTGCTCAGTTTGACGTCATCTACATTGAAGGGAGGATTAGCCATTACGAAATCAAATTTCTCGAAACTGTCGTGTGGATCTTCATAATAGCTATTTGCTTGCACTACTTTGTTGTGTAGCCCATGCAAGAACATATTCATGCGAGCTATTTTTGTTGTTTCTTCTTCTTTTTCGCAACCGTAAACTTGTAAAGGTTCTATATCCTTCTTTTTGTTGTGTTCCCTCATACGATTTACGAACTCCGAACTCTGAACAAACATACCACCGCTACCGCAAGCAGGATCAAAAATTGTACCTCCGTAAGGTTCGATCATTTCTACCATAAGTTGTACTACACTGGTAGGAGTATAAAATTCTCCTCCTCCTTGTCCTTCTGCTAAAGCAAATTTACCAAGGAAAAATTCATATACCTTACCAAATATGTCTCCGTCAATTTCTTCTGGAATATCTTTCAGTATTTTCAATAAATCTTTGGCAAAAGTGAAATCTTCGTCTTTTTCCGATTTCAACTTCAAGTATTCATCTTTTGGAAGACAGCCCGCCAATTCAGGTCTGTGCTTCTCTATTTCTTCCATTGCCTCTTTTATGGCTTGGGGTATATTTTCAGTTGTAGGAAGAGACAGAAGATAGTCGTATCTTGATTTTTCGGGAAGGAAAAACCCGCAAATTCTCAATGCTATTTGCTCTATTGTTTTGGCGTTGCGAGAGTTTTTACTTTGCAGATATTCTTCCAATATTGCCGTTTCGTGCAATTTATATTTTATGGATGCAAAACGCAAAAATATTAATCCAAGCAACGGTGCTGAATATTGACTTGCCTTTAACGGGCTGTTGGCTCTCAGGTTGTCAGCAGCTTGCCAAAGTCTATCTTCTAAATCTTTTAGTTCTTGTTTATTCATCCAAATTTCTATTTTAGACAAAAATAATAAAACTAAAAAATCTAATAGCTAATAAGAAAGATTAATTATCCCAACCACCTCTTTTCTGCCTCTTTTGTCAACTCGATAATTTGTTTAGAAAGATGAGCAAATTTAATCGTTTGCTGTTCCAACTTATAAAGAAGCCTCATTGCTGTTTTCTCTGAAAAATTAGATTTCAAAGCCACTACTACTTGATTATAATTGTTCCCGAACATCCTAAATTGAGCATAAAACTCGGTCAGTCTTTTTTACATAATCCATATCAGCCTTATTAATTTTTATAATGGATATTTTCTTATCGAATATACATGATTTGATATAATGCGTTTTATCTTTTATTTCCGCTATATTCATCAATCGCTCGAATCTGACAAATTCCTGTTCATTCATTCGGATCGTTATTTTTCTATTAGCAGGATCAACAACAGGTTTTCTTCCTGTACTCTGTTTCCGTTTCTTTTTTTCTTCCATATAATAATGTTTTAAGTTATAAAAATGATCGCAAATGCAATCTGATAAATCAATCTTCTATTCAAAAACAGTCGACTTCGGAGGCTGTTTCTCCCCAACCATCGGGGCAGGGGACAAGTTCTTTTTGTCGGACATAAACGTTTACGTCCGACAAAAAGATAACTTGCCTTAAGCAAGTGCTTAAAAAATCCATATTGTACGGATTATTTTGATTTCAATTCTATGATTTGGATATTGGCAGGAAAAGCCTGATTAATCCATAGAGTTATCCACCGATAATCAAGCTACAATAATATAACATTTTTCTCTGAAAATCAAATAGTTTAGTCTGTAAATTTCAGCAAAACAGAGCAAAGGAATACATTGTTTATTCTTTTTCCATTTAGATGGGCAAAGAATCATTTACTATATGAAATATAAGTAAATGAGTGACTTGGCGATGTAATCGTCAAGTCGAAATTGCTTGCTTGCTTGTCCTCTCGTGCTCTTGCCTTCATGCTGTTTAAACTACATGCATTTTTATCGGTAAACCAATATCTGGATAATGGATGTAAACAGCCTACTTTTTTGTTGTCAACAAAAAGCGCATAGGACAAAATAGGTCAGGAAAAATAAACGGTTGATATATCCTCTATATTCACTTTTAGATTTGTAAATCGAGAAAATAAAGTGTTTAAAATCAATCGTATAAATTTCAAAAAATATGGAAATTATAAATATAGAGAAACGGACATTTGACGAAATGATGCAGAAGTTTGAAGCATTTAAAAATAGGACGATTGCCCTGTGCGAAAAGAGGCAGAATAAAGCAATGAACGATTGGCTCAACAATCAGGATGTATACCTGTTACTGAATTCTCTAATTCTTTTTTACTTGCTAATTCGGTCAAAGCATGATAAATGTCGTTATACTGCATATTGGTTTCTACTTCTAATTGCTCAATTCGTTGCCTTAAATCTTCATATTCTGTTATCATTTTTCGCATCAGTACAAATGCTCTCATAATGGATATATTAATCTCAATAGCTATTTTGCTTCGTAAAACAGATGATAACATAGCAACTCCCTGCTCGGTAAAAGCAAAAATCTTTGTTATCCCAATGTTGTAATCGGGGGATATCACAGATTGTGATACCCCTATGTTTATCAACTTATTAGACTCTTCTTTTGTCAATTCAAACATAAAATCATCAGGAAAACGTTCTATATTTCATCTGACTGCCTGTTTCAACACTCTTGTTTCAACATGATAAAGTTCTGCAAGATGAAAATCTAACATTACACGTTGCCCTCTGATTTCAAATATTTTATTCTGAATAATTTGTACTTCCATAATATTAGATTTTGAAATTTACTCTTACTTTTTCCATATCACGCATAATAGAACTATCCAATACTTTTGCGTAATGATGTGTCATTTTTGCATTGGAATGTCCGAGTATTTTAGGAACATTTTCGATAGATACTTCATTTGCCAAAAGTACAACTGTTGCACAGGTATGTCGGGCAACATGAGTTGTCAGCTTTTTATTTATTCCGCACAGGTAGGCGATTTCCTTCAGATATGCGTTCATGCGCTGGTTACTGATAACAGGCAATAAAACATTATTCTTTTTACATTCAGGATAATTCTTATATTTCTCAATTAATTGGATTGCAGACTCTAATAATGGTATATTACACATATTGTTTGTTTTCTGCCTGCTTTTTCTAATCTATAGATTATCGTTGTTATCTTTAAATATATGTTCGCTTGTAAGTTGCTTAACATCAATAAATGCCAAACCTGTCATACAGCAAAACACAAATACATCACGTATCATATCTAAACGGGGAATAGCGAAATCTTTCTCCATTAAAATTTGCAACTCTTCTTGCGATAGAAAATCAGGACAAGTTTCCTCATGTTTTAAACTGAATACCAATAAAAGGGTCTTTCTTTATCCATTCGTTAGCCAATGCTATACGGATAACTTTTTTCAGGCTTTTAAGATGTTTAATAGCCGAGTTGTTTTGCAGGTTTCGTTTGGTTTTCAGATAAAATTCGAAATTCTGTACAAACTGAGTATTTACTTCAGACAAATAAATATCGCCCTGTTTGTATTGATATTTGATATATTCTTTCAGGCATGCCAATGAGCCATCGAATTTACCAACGGTCGATTCTGTATAATCCTTTCCTATTAATGCCCTGCATTTCTCGTTATGTTCCGAATATACCTCGACTAATGTCTTATGGTCTTCATCATTTCCGTAATATCTGTCCCTAATAGCTTTGGCAGTAATCGTTTTGCCATCTATTTCCATTTCGCGATGGATTTGCATTATCTTCGCCCTTACACTTTCCAGATAATGGCTTAATTCCAATGCAACTTTGCCTCTCGCGTTAGAACATTCTTTTGCTTGATTCCAATGTTCTGCAGGAACACTACGTTTAATGACGATATCGACAATCTGCCGATTAACGGATATGCGCATCCGTATAGGTGCTTCTTCGTTCTTTAACAACCTTGTTTTCTTTATGAAAAACAATACACTAAAAGATGTTCTTTCTGTACTCATAATAATGATTTTTTTTATTATAAAATTACTATTTTGAGCTCAAAAATAACTTATGCAAAATATTGTAAATCAACGAATAAAAGTCTATTTAGTGGTACATTTAATGGGTTTTCAATGTACCACGATTTAGTCATTTTTAAAGATTTTCTAAATTTCGTTGTTCTTTGATTGACTTTTTATCTGAAAGATACCTGAATAAATAAATATTATGGTACAATCACATATATTTAAACTTTTTAATATCAGATAGTTAAATCATTATTCGTGGTACAAATCAGCTAAAAAATAATGTGCCACGATTTGTACTGTGGGAGTTGCGTAAAACTGCTTTTTTTAGCTTAGGACAGATTAAAACAAAAAGTCCCGAAAACGTTAGTTTTCAGGACTTTGCGATGTTTTACATCTTGTATTGGCGGTATGGACGGGACTCGAACCCGCGACCCCCTGCGTGACAGGCAGGTATTCTAACCAGCTGAACTACCACACCTTTAGAGATAAATGCAAAATTTACTGCGATCCGGACGGGACTCGAACCCGCGACCTCCGCCGTGACAGGGCGGCATTCTAACCAACTGAACTACCGGATCTCCTTCCTAAATTCACTTATAAATAAGTGTTTTTTTGAGTGGTGCAAAGATAGAATCATTTTTTTATTTTACAAACTTTTGTTAAAAAAATTACATTTTTTATTTACATTTTAAATTAAAATAGAATTCTATCTATCTGATTTAAATATTATTCAGAGATTTTTGCTATAATATCTACTTCTGTCCAGGTTTTACCTTCATGTAAATCATAACAGGCTCGATGTAGGCTGGTAAATGCTTTTTCCGCACCAAAATCTTTAAGTATATCTATACTCCCCTTAATGGTTAACTCCTTTCCTTTTAGAGTATAATCAAAAACTTTAGTTACTGTTTTGCCATCTAAAATAAAGGTTATAGGAACTTTATTGTTTTCAAATTTACCAAAATTTCCTTGAATAGTAGTATCTTGTAAACGCTTAAAGAAGAATGCTGTTAAAGTACCATCTCTTGCAGTATCTCCTGTTGATACAGTTGTACCATCACATGAGAACTTAGCACCTTGTAAAGATTCCAAAATAGGCTTTTCTTCTTGGGTATTAGTTAATGAAATTGAATTAAAAGTTCCAATTACAGGAACTTTTTCTTTCATTTTGTAAGCTGTCCACTGTAATGTTTTTGTATAACTAGATTCCTTGGCCGGAATAACTGTATTTGATGATTCGGAGTTGTTATTTTCTACAACTACTCCTTTATTTCCTCCGGAATTATCTCCACAAGAAATTAAAGCAAATGAGTAAAGTAGTAATCCCCCTATTAAATTTTTCATAAATCTTAATTTATAATTTCAATTAAAAAAATTGTGTGTGTTTTATTTAGTTTGGGTATTAGCTTTCGTTGAATCTGCCTTTACCGAACTTTCTTTTTCTCTATAGTGATACGAATCTTGATTTTTTAGTGTATCTGTAACCTTTTTCTCTATAGTAGAATTAGATTTTGTTTCTACAATATCTTTTGAGTCTTTGGGTAAAATATTTTTATTTCCTCCGGAAGTATCACCACAAGAAAAAAAGCTAAATGAAAGTATACCCAAAGCTAAAATATTTTTTTTCATGATTACCTTATTTTTTTCAAAGATAAAAATTTTTGATGAGTTTAATTTAGTCATCAGGGGAGAAAGATTTATGTAAAACTTTTCTAGTATGTAGAAATTCGTAATTCTATTCTTTAAAAAAATATATATAGCAAAATTTATTACTTTTGTTACATTAAAATAAATAAAAAAATGAAAAATTGTCTCATAGGTTTATCTATTGTTAGCTTTATTTTTTTTACTTTTTCCTGCAAAGATAAACCTAATGAAACTCAACAAAAGGCAGGTTCTCTTTCACTTGAAGCAACTTCTAATAAAACTATTAAAAATACTCGTACCAATATTATAAAATCTAATTTTGAAAAAATACAAACCCTTGCTCATATAGATAGTGATACGGTTTATATAACTAATTACTGGGCTACCTGGTGTCCTCCTTGTGTTAAAGAAATACCTGATTTTGTGGATTTTCAAGAAAAGTATAAAAACAAAAAAGTAAAATTTGCATTTGTAAATGTAAATAATGAAGAAGAAATTCAAACTCAAGTAATACCATTTGTAGAAAAAAATAAAATGAAAAATTTATATCATATAAATATTTCTGATTTAATGGATAATATAGGTTCCTTAGATCCTCAAATGAAAGAATTAGGAATACCCATTACAGTTATTCAGAAAAAAAATAACAGAGAATTATTTTTAGGAGATCTTTCCAAAAATTTTTTATATAAAAAAATAGAAGAATATTTAACAAAAAAATAGTTTAATATACTATGTCATTGATCAAAAGTATATCCGGTATCCGTGGAACCATCGGCGGAAATGTAAATGAAAACCTTACTCCGGTAGATACCGTCAAATTTGCCTCTGCATATGGCACTTGGCTAAAAAGAAATTCTAATAATGAATCTATAAAAGTTGTAATTGGTAGAGATGCCCGTTTATCGGGGCAAATGATTTCTAATTTAGTTGCCTCTACTTTACAAGGAACAGGAATTAATGTAGTGGATTTAGGCCTTTCCACTACCCCTACTGTTGAGGTCATGGTTACTCATCTTAAGGCTGATGGTGGGATAATTTTAACCGCAAGCCATAATCCTAAACAATGGAATGCTTTAAAATTATTAAATAATAAAGGTGAATTTATATCGAAAGAAGAAGGAGAAATGCTATTGGATATTGCAGATAATGAAGATTTTGATTTTGTTGATGTGGATCACTTAGGTTCATATTCTCAAAATTCTTCAGGTATTGACTATCATATTAAAAAAATATTATCTCTCCCTTTGGTTAATACCGAAGCTATTAAAAAGGCAAAATTTAAGATCGTTGTAGATGCTGTAAACTCTACCGGAGGCATATCTGTAATTCCACTTTTAGAACAACTAGGCGTTGAAGTTATAAAACTATACTGTGAACCGAATGGACATTTCCCTCACAATCCGGAACCTTTAGAAGTAAATTTACAGGATATTATGAAAAAAGTACCTGAAGAAAAAGCTGATTTAGGTATTGTCGTAGACCCGGATGTAGATCGTTTAGCTTTAATATGTGAAGATGGTTCAATGTTTGGAGAAGAATATACTTTAGTGGCCGTTGCTGATTATATATTATCCAAAACTCCTTCAGCTACTGTTTCAAATCTTTCTTCTTCCAGAGCATTAAAAGATATTTCTGAATCATATAAACAACCTTATGCGGCTTCGGCAGTAGGAGAAGTAAATGTGGTTACTAAAATGAAAGAATTGCATGCTAAAATAGGCGGTGAAGGAAACGGAGGAATTATTTTCCCTGAATTACACTATGGCAGAGATTCTTTAGTAGGTATTGCTTTATTTCTTACATTTCTTGCTGAAAAAGGAATTTCTTGTAAATCTTTAAGAAATACTTACCCTTCGTATTACATGGGAAAGAAAAAAATAGATCTAAATCCTGATGTAAATACTGACTCTATTCTGAAAAAATTAACAGAAAAATATAAAAATGAAAATATTTCTACAATAGATGGGTTAAAGATTGATTTCCCTAAATATTGGGTACATTTACGTAAATCGAATACAGAGCCTATTATTCGTATATATACTGAAGCATTATCTCAAAATGAAGCAGATCAGTTAGCCGATCAATTCATTGAAGAAATAAAAAATATTTCTTAATTTTATTTCTTACTACAAAATTGAAATTAATACGTTTTTTTTTATTACTCGTTATTTACATAGGAGCTAATTATTATGTGTTTAGTCATTTTTATAATTTACTTCCTATACGATATTCAGTAATATATATACTTTTAGTGGTTTTATCTATATTTATATCTTTTTCAATTTTACCGGTTTTAATTATTCCTAAAAAATTAACTATTAAGAGTATTACTTTTTTATATACATTAGGAACATCCTGGATTATTATTCTTATATATGCCATATTAATTTTTGGGATATTGGATTTAGTTACCTATTACTTATATCCAATACCTCTCTGGATGAACGTAGGGTTAGCTTTGATTTGTTTATTTTCAATATTTTATTGTGGAAACATAAATTATAAAAAAAAGAAAAGGGTTGAATTAAATATAGCCATAAATAAACCCCTGAAGAAGAATATAAAAATTGTTGCTATTAGTGATTTACATTTAGGATATACTATTAATAGCAAAGAATTGAATGAATGGATACAATTGATTAATCAGGAAAAAGCTGATATTTTACTCATTCCCGGTGATATTATTGACAATAACGTAAATCCTTTATATTATTACCAACTAGCCCCTTATTTTAATAAATTTCATGCCCCTTTAGGTATTTACGCCTGTTTAGGAAATCATGAATATATTTCGGGTATTGATTCCAGTATAAAATTTTTAGAAAAGACTAATGTGCATCTTTTAAGAGATTCTTATGTGGATATAGAAGGTATTTTTTATCTTGTAGGCAGGGATGATAAAACGAATAGCCGTAGAAAAGCCTTAAAAGAGATAATAAAAAATATAGATTCCTCTCAACCCATTATTTTATTGGATCATCAACCTTATGGTTTAGAAGAATCTCAAAAAAACGGAATAGATATTCAATTATCAGGACATACGCATAGAGGACAAGTTTGGCCTATCTCCTGGATTACAGATAAACTTTATGAAGTATCACATGGCTATAAGAAAAAAGGTAATACTAATATTTATGTAAGTTCCGGAATCGGTATATGGGGCGGTAAATTTAGAATAGGGACTCAATCCGAATATGTGGTAATTAACTTATCCAGCATATAAAAAAAGCAGCCATTTAAGACTGCTTTTTTTTATAAAGTACATAATATTAATTATTTAAAGGTAAAAAACCGTAATTTTCTGAATAATACAACATTTGTTCTGCAAATGTTTTCGGATATACAATTTCTATATCTGTAATTTCTCCTTTAACATTTACTTTAGGTGTTAAAATCGGATTAATAAATCCTTTATAGGCTGCTGTATTAAATTTAGCATTTCTTTCTAATATTTCTTTATGCAAAGCCGGATCTACTTTAACTCCATAAGTTTCTACTAAATCTTTACCTGCTTCATAATCACCTTCTGATTTTATTCTCTGTGTTTCACGTAATAAATCGCCAAATAATTTATGCAGTTTTTTATAATCATTAATTTTAAAATAGGTTTTTCCGTTCTTTACAATTTTTTTATATTACTTTTTCATCTTTTCCCTTTTCATATACCCAGGCACTCACCCACTGTCTATTTCTCATATGAGCTTCTTCTATATCTTTCCCAGGTTCTATTCGTACTAATTGTGTCATCAAGCCATTACGTATATAATCATTATATGCCGTTTTACCAACTTTTTCCCAATCTTCTACTAACCCTAATTCCTGTAATTTAGGATCATACAAATAATATAACCCAACTAAATCTGCACGTCCTTCCTCCAAAGTTGAGGCATAACTTTTTAATGTTTCCTTAGGTGTACCTATACCTTTATTAATTTGTCCTGAAGCATGTCCTACTACTTCATGTAGAGCTGTATGTAATTTATCAGCCAACTCCCCATATTTTTTAGACAATTCAAACTCCTCTTCATCATATGCAAATTCTTTTAATTTTTCTGTTCCTCCTGCCATATTATATGCATCTATTATATTCCCTAAAGAAACCGATTTAGATCCATATTCTGCACGTATCCAATCCGCATTAGGTAAATTTACTCCTATGGGAGTACTTGGCGAAGAATCTCCAGCTTCTGAGGCTACAATTACCGTTTTATAAGTGACTCCTACCACCTCTTTCTTTTTATGCTCAGGTTTCAGTGGTGAATGATCTTCAAACCATTGCGCATTTTTAGAAATCACTTCCATTTTAGCAGACATATCAAAATCTTTAATTTGTATAATGGTTTCATAAGATCCCTTCTGTCCTAAAGGATCATTGTAAACTTCAATAAACCCATTAATATAGTCAATATTACCTTCTGTAGCCTGTAACCAAGCAATATTATAATCGTCCCATACTTTTAAATCTCCGGTTTTGTAAAATTGAATCAATAATTTAAGAGCTTCTGCCTGAGGTTTATTCTCAGCCACTGTAACCGCCTTTTCTAGCCAAAAAATAATTTTATTTATAGCAGAGTCATACATTCCTCCACTTTTCCATACTTTCTCTTCTAATTGTCCATTAGCGTTTTTTACCAATTGAGAATTTAATCCCAAAGATAAAGGTCTGTCTCTATCAGGAGTCCCTTTAGTAGCATAATAATCTTCTACATCTTTTACTGTAATTCCCTTTCCATAAAAATTAACTGCAGATCCTTCAACTAAATCTTTAGATTCATCTAAATTTACTTTTTTATTATCTGCGTCATTGAAAAGAATTGCTATTATTTCGGAATTTAACTCTGTTTTAGTAGATCTTAACAATGCATTAAAATATTCCTTAGTAAAATCCGGTTTAATTTTATCATTTGAATAATGATGATGTATTCCATTCGAAAACCATACTCTTTTTATATATGTTTCAAAATTTTTCCAATCCTCTGTATTTTTATCTCCTTTATATTTTTTATAAATATTTTCTAAAGCTTTTCTTATACGTAAATTATATTTATAATTTTGATCCCAAAAAATATCTCTACCCGATAATCCTGCTTGCGATAAATAATACACCAATTCTTTTTCTTTCAAAGTTAGTTTATTCCATTCTGGAACTTGATATTTTAAAACTTCTATATCTGCAAAACGGTCTACTTTGAAATTAAAAGATTCCATCTCTCCTTTAGAATTTTTTTTATTTTGCGCTCTACCATCCAAAGACACTAAAAGTGAGGAAGCAGCTAAAGCCCCAACGGCTATCATATGTAATCTCATCTATATATTAATTATTTTTTAACAAATATAATAAATGAAGAATTTATGTTCAACATTAATATATATTCATCTTTTAATTTTAAATATTCCATTATATCTTCTTTATTTTAATATACTCTATTCTTTAAATGATTATATGAATTACATAAAGCTTTTAAATTGAATAAAAATAAATAATAAAAAAATATATTACTTTTGTATAGCATGAAAATAACTTTACTTACAATAGGTAAAACTAATTCTAAAGAATTGATATATTTAATAGATGAATTAGAAAAAAGATTGCCATTATTTGTTAAATTTAATAGAAAAGAATTGCCTGATATAAAAAATGCAAAAAATTTATCTGAATATGAATTAAAAAATTTAGAAGCTGACTTACTTATATCTCAGTTAGAACCTTCTGATACTTTAATTATCTTAGATGAAAGAGGTAAGGAATATACCTCTTTAGAATTTTCAAAATATTTAGATCAACAAATGAATTTATCTAAAAAGCATTTGGTTTTTTGTGTGGGGGGAGCTTTAGGCTTTTCCGATAAAATACAAGCGCTCAACCCTCATAAAATAGCCCTTTCAAAAATGACATTTACGCATCAAATGATTCGATTATTTTTCGTGGAACAAATATATCGTGCATTCAGTATACTACAAGGAAAACCTTATCATAATGAATAACTATATACGTCTTTCTTATTTAGAAATTATTTTTATACTTATTATTTACTTTTTTAGCGGAAGTATAATTAGTTACCTATTTCAAAATATAGGAGATTCATTGCATATAAACTCTTATATATTTTCTCCGTTTAGTATATTAATGAACTATTTGTTTATTTTCCTTTTTTATAAATTCATAGTATTTAGTTCTAAACACGAAAAATTTATTATCAATTATTCAGTACAGAGGTTTAGTTTATTTCCTATTGCTTTATTGTTATTTATAGGTCAATCTATTATAGCTGAATTCTTAACCGGACTTATTCCTACAGAAGGTAAATACTTTGGGAATCTATACCATTCCATGGAAAATGCACTTTTAGGAAATTTAACCCAATATCCCATTATTACTTTTCTGAATATATGTATTATCGCGCCAATATGTGAAGAAATATTTTTCAGAGGTTTAATTTTAAAAGGACTATTAAATTATAAAGTACAACCAACAAAAGCTATAATTATATCTGCTTTTATATTTGGAGGAGCTCATATTTTTCCATGGCAAATGCTAGGAGGTATAATGGCCGGTATAGTTTTAGGGGTTGTTTTCTATAAAACAGGTTCTCTTCTTACTAGTACTATACTCCATATTATAAATAACCTAACAGGATATATTATGTACATAAAATACAAACATTTAAATACTCCTGATTTTTTTTTATCATATGATACTTTTATTTTATGTTTTGGAATTGTTTTATTAATACTTTTTGGATATTTATATTCCCGACTAACTAAAAATTATATTTGGAATCCATATTAATTAAAATCTAAAATTTCATATACTTTCAAAGAATTTTAAATATTTAAAACACATGAATATAAATATTTTTTTAGGTTGCTTGCCTAAAAAATAACTTTTTATCCTTATTTTTGGAGTCAAATATTCTAAAATGTAAAATGGAAATTTTATTAGCTACACAAAACGAACATAAAAAAGAAGAAATATTATCCATATTACCTAAAAATCTTCTATTAAAAACTTTTGCTGATTATAATTTTCAGGAAGATATTGAAGAAACAGGAAAAACCTTCCAGGAAAATGCTTTTATAAAAGCTAAATCTGGATATGAACTTGGTGGCATTCCTAGTTTTGCAGATGATAGTGGATTGGTTATTGAAGCGTTAAATGGCGATCCGGGCGTATATTCCGCACGATATGCAGAAACAGGTTCTTTTGTTGATAATATTAACAAAGTTCTGAAAAACTTGAAAGGTGTTAAAAACAGGAAAGCCTATTTTATAAGTGTTATCTGTTGGGTTAATGGTGACGAAATTAAGTATTTTGAAGGTAAAATAAACGGAACAATTTCTACTGAAATAAAGGGAGAGCAAGGTTTTGGATATGATCCTATATTCATTCCTGATGGATATTTAAAAAGTTTTGCTGAATTTTCCGCCAATGAAAAAAACAAAATAAGCCATAGAGCTCTTGCTTTAAAAAAATTAGTACGTTTTTTAGATACTTATCAGTCTTAAATCCATTTTTTCCTTCTTTATTTTTACAACTAAAACGAAACATTCTTATGTTTTCTAGTTTAAAATATAAATTAAAAACAAAAAATCAATTTAATAAATAAATTGATTTTTTGTTTTTATTAGATAATTAATAATAATAATCGGAAATTTGCTTTCAATTATTAATTAATATAACATGTGTGGATTTGTTGGTGTTTTCGAATTAAAAGAAAATAGTGATACCTTAAGACCTGAGGTTTTAAAAATGGCAAAAAAAATTCGTCATAGAGGTCCCGATTGGTCTGGGGTTTACTGTGATGACAAAAGTATTTTAGTACATGAGCGATTATCAATTGTAGATATTGCTTCTGGCGGACAGCCTTTATTTAGTGAAGACAAAAATTTAATACTCGCCGTAAACGGAGAAATTTATAACCATAAAGATATTCGTGAAAAATTTAAAGGTAAATATAATTTTCAAACTCAATCGGACTGTGAAGTAATTCTAGCTTTATATAAAGAAAAAGGAATTAAATTATTTGAAGATATATCAGGTATATATTCATTTGTCCTATATGATAAAATTAAAAATGCCTATTTAGTAGGAAGAGATCATATGGGGATTATTCCACTATACATGGGATATGATGATAAAGGACAATTTTATGTAGCCAGCGAATTAAAATCTTTAGAAGGAGTTTGTCCGGATATTAAAGAATTTGAACCAGGAAAATACTTTTATAGCCCTGATGGTGAAATCAAATCCTGGTATCACAGAGATTGGATGAGCTTCGATAATGTCAAAGAGAATAAAACGGATATTGAAAAACTAAAAAAAGGGCTTGAAGACGCTGTGCACCGTCAACTTATGTCTGATGTTCCTTATGGTGTTTTACTTTCCGGAGGATTAGACTCCTCTATTATTTCTGCAATTGCAAAAAAATATGCCAGTAAAAGAATTGAAGATGATAATAAATCCGAAGCATGGTGGCCTCAATTGCATTCTTTTGCCATTGGATTAAAAGGTGCTCCTGATTTATTGGCTGCAAGAAAAGTAGCCGATTATATAGGTACGGTTCATCATGAAATTCATTTTACTATAGAAGAAGCTCTAGATGCTCTAAGTGATGTAATTTATCACGTAGAAACTTATGATGTAACTACTATACGAGCCTCTACTCCCATGTATTTACTAGCCCGATATATAAAATCAATGGGAGTAAAAATGGTTTTATCCGGAGAAGGATCTGATGAAATTTTCGGAGGTTATTTATATTTCCATAAAGCGCCAAATGCTCAAGCTTTTCATGAGGAAACTGTAAGAAAACTGGACAAACTTCATTTATATGACTGCCTCAGAGCTAACAAATCTTTAATGGCTTGGGGGGTAGAGGGACGTGTTCCTTTCTTGGACAGAGAATTTATGGATATAGCTATGAGTGTGAACCCTAAAGATAAAATGTGTGGAAATGGAAAGATTGAAAAGTATATTTTACGTAAAGCTTTTGAAGATTATTTGCCCGAAGATGTTGCTTGGAGACAAAAAGAACAATTTTCTGATGGAGTAGGTTATTCATGGATTGATACATTAAAAGAAAAAGCTAATGAAAAAGTAAGTGATAAACAAATGGAAAGGGCTGCTGAACGTTTTCCTATTAATCCACCTATGACAAAAGAAGAATATTGGTTTAGAACAATATTTGAAGAACATTTTCCATCTCCCGCAGCTGCTCATACGGTTCCATCTGTTCCATCTGTAGCATGCAGTTCTGCTGTTGCACTAGAATGGGATGAAGCTTTCAAAAATAATCCTGATCCTTCAGGAAGAGCTGTAAAAACGGTACATACAGATGCTATATAAAGACATAATAAAAATCGGCTTGAAAAAATTTCAAGCCGATTTTATTATAATTTATTATTTCGTAAAAAATAAACACTTCATTAATAAATATTATAAATTAACAAATCGTATTTATTTAAATGTTTAGTATATTTTATATTTTAATCTGAATTATTTTGAATATAATTAGAATGATAATTTAGATATTACAGCATCAGTAAATCCTATTTTTTTTATATTTTCAAGTAATCTTTTGGCAGATTCATAATTTGTTACTTTTCCACAAGTATAGACATATACATCATTATTTTTTTCTCTAATTACATTATTAAGTCCTCTAAAAATAGCATCTCTTTCTTTATATTTTTTAGGAGAAAGTAATATTTCAATTGTATAATACTCATTTTTTAAAGATTCTTTATCATTAAATTCTACAATTTTAGCGTCTGTAAAACCAGCTTCCTTTGCTATTTTCAAATTGCTTTCTCCTTCAGACCTCAAATTAGTATTTCCCGTATAGTATATATATTTTCCTCCGGATTTGATAATCTCTATATTTTTAAGTCCTCTCAGTTGGGCTGAACCTGGAAAATATTTATTAAAAGAAGCTAAAAATTGTACTTTTAAGCTAGTATTTTCAAGAGGTTTTTCTTTTACTACTTCTTTTATCTCTTCTGTTTTTCCTGATTTTTTATCATATTCTTTTTTGTATTTTATTAATGCACCATAAATGTCATTAGCTATAACATTCTGTCCTTCTTCTGACGCAAGATACTTCCCTTCTTGATAATTGGATATAAAACCTGTTTCAATTAAAACAGAGGGCATAGCTGTTTGCACCAAAACTAAAAAACCTGCTTGCTTTACTCCTCGTGACAGCCTACTTTCCTTTTTAAAATTATCTTCAACCAAAGAAGCTATTTTTAAGCTGTTTTCCAAAAAAACATTCTGCATTAAAGTAAGCCCTATAATTGATTCTGGAGAAGATGGATTAAAACCTTCATAAGTACTTTTATAATCTTTTTCTAAATAAATAACCTCATTTTCTCTTTTAGCAACATTAAAATTGTCATTATTTCGATGAGCACCTAACACATAAGTCTCCGTACCATAAGGTGCACTACTTGAACTGGAATTGCAATGTATTGATATAAATAAATCTGCTTTGTTTCGATTTGCGATATCAGCTCTGGTCATCAACGGAATAAATTCATCCACTTTCCTGGTATATATAACTTTAATATTCTTGTTATTTTTCTCAATCAAAGCTCCTACTTTTAAAACTAAAGAAAGGTTAACATCTTTTTCATAAGCATAAGGACCTTTGGCTCCAAAATCATTCCCACCATGACCGGCATCCAACACTAGTACAAAATCTTTTTTTTGAGAATATGATAAACTGCTTATCGAGATTAAAAATAATATTATTAGATTTTTTAAGTTAAATACTGTTAAAACTCGCATTAAAAATTTTTTTTGATTAATTTTGGCACTTAAATTTCTCTCTGAAATTATATACATTGATTAATTCAAGATTCAAATATAGTATACTTTGTTTGTTTATTCTAATTTTTAACATTCTGTTAGCACAGAATAAGGTTGGAAAAAGCATCCCAGATTCCACACATATAACTCGAGATACAATTCAAAATAAAAAAGAAAAACTTGAAGATATTCTTAACACTCAAGGAGATGAAATAAGAAATTTGTTTTCTAAAAAGTTAACTTATTTAATTCACAATGCCAAGGTCGATTATGAAAATATGTCTATTGCAGCAGATTATATCGTCATTGACTGGAATTCCGGAGATATTTTTGCGCGTGGTAAAACTGACAGTTTAGGAAAAATTACAGATAATATCCTCTTTACACAAGGAGATAAAAAATTTGAATATAAAGAAGCTGTATTCAATATGAAAACGAAACAGGGTACTGCTTTCAATATAAGAACCGATGAAGATGAAATGGTAATATTAGCGGAAAAGGCTAAAAGAGTAGATGATGAAAATTACTATATGAGAAGGGGGATTATGACTACTGATGAATACTTTAAAGCTAAAAAAGATTCTTTGCCCGACTATCATTTATCAACCAACAAAATGAAGATGATCACGGGAAAAAACCAAAAAACTTTGGTTGCCGGACCTACTCAAATGTATATTGAACAGTTCCCAACTCCGTTTATTCTTCCTTTTTTATATCTACCTTCTTCTGGTAAAAAAAGAGAAGCAGGAGTTCTTATTGGTACCTTTGGAGAAAGACAAACTAAAGGGTTTTACCTAGAAAGATGGGGATTTTATGTTCCCATCGGAGAATATTTAGATTTGGAAAGCCGGTTTGGTGTTTACACTAAGGGTAGTTGGATGACAGACAACAAATTGAGATATGTTAAAAGATATAAATATTCAGGAAATTTTAATATTATTTACGAAAAAAATATAACCAGCACAAAAGGTTTAGATGATTATTCGGAAATTGAAAATTATAGAGTAGTATGGTCTCACTATCAGGATTCCAAAGCCAATCCTACCCTTTCTTTTAATTCAGCTATTAATTTTGTAAGCCAAAATTATTATAATAATAGTATATATAATCAAAATGCACTTAACGGAAGTGTAAATAACAACCAAGCTTCTTCCTCAATCTCTTTAGTGAAAAGATTTAATAATAATCCTTTAACCATTTCTTTAAATGCATCTGCTTCTCAAAACATTACATCAGGAAATTCAAATTCGGGAGATGTAACAATGATATTACCTAACCTATCTGTAACTATGCCGCAGGTTTATCCTTTTTCACCCAAATCAGGTGCTAAAAAAGGCATGCTCCAAAACATCTACATGGATTACAAAATGAACCTTCAAAATACAGTTAATACTACCATGGATGACATTTTTACCTCTAAAATGTTTGATAATTCTAAAAATGGTATAACAAATCAAACAAATTTTGGTACTACTGCTAATATTTTCAATTATTTTCAAATAGGTATTAATGGAAATTATAAAGAGGCCTGGACAACCAAAACGATTAAAAAAGACTATAACCTTTCTGAAAATAAACTAGAAATTAACAATCATAATGGTTTTAAATCTTACCGTACTTTTGGTGGGTCTGCTAGTATTAGCACTACATTATATGGAATGGCAAAATTTAAAAAAGGAGGAGTTATAGAGTCAATTAGACACATGATATCTCCTACTATCAGTTATAACTATATGCCTGATTTTTCCAGTGATTCATGGGGGTATTATGGCACATACATAAATCAATCAGGACAAAAAATTAAATATTCTTATTTCGAAGGTGGAATATTAGGGGATCCTTCAAATATTGAAAATAGTTCTGTTTCTATTTCCATAGCAAATAATTTGGAAATGAAAGTAAGAGACAAAAATGAAAAAAGTGGAGTAAAAAAAATAAAAATATTTGAAG
The DNA here is from genome assembly GCF_002964965.1 of Apibacter adventoris. NCBI lineage: Bacteria > Pseudomonadati > Bacteroidota > Flavobacteriia > Flavobacteriales > Weeksellaceae > Apibacter > Apibacter adventoris. The sequence continues at coordinate 81,766 of NZ_PSZN01000003.1, read as the reverse complement.
CTTTAAATATTTCTACCGGTTATAATTTTGCTGCAGATTCATTAAAATGGTCTCCTTTAATTGCAACAGGATCTTCTTCTGTTTTCAATTCCAAACTAAAAATTAATTATGGAATGAAAATTAACCCTTACAAAATAGTATTTGATAATCCCACAAATAACAATTTTGGACATATGGTAGATAAATTTGGATATTTTACAATTGCTAGCTATACTATGGGGTTAAATTTTTCTTTAGATCCGTCTTTATTTGGGATAAATGAAGATAATTATTCCAAAAAATATAATAAACAGGGACAAATTAGATATGAAAAATATTATTTTGATGACGAAAATTACGCTCATTTCTATATTCCATGGAAATTGAATATTGGATTAAACTATTCTCATACTAAAGAATATAACAGATTTTCAACTACATCTGCCACAGTAAATATAACAGGTGAAGTTTCTCCGTCTCCTTACTGGAAAATAACCGGATCTACAAATTATGATATGGAAAGTAGAGAGTTTGGTTATACCCGCCTTGGATTTATGCGAGATTTACGTAGCTTTAATATTAGTTTTAATTGGGTACCTATCTCTTCTGGTTATAATAAAACATGGGATTTTTATATAGGAATTAAGGCAAATCTTCTAAAAGATGCTATAAAATATGAAGCAAGAAATTTTAATGATAACACTAATTTTTAAATTTTTTTTATATTTATAAAATTAAATTAACATAAAAAATGTCTAAAAATATAATAAATACCACTAAGGCTCCTGCAGCTATAGGACCTTATTCGCAAGCAATAAAAATAAATAATCTATTATTCATTTCGGGGCAAATTCCTGTTCATCCATCAACAAATGAAATCCCTACAGGCATTGAAGAACAAACCCAGCAGGTAATGAAAAATATAGAAGCCATTCTAAAAAAAGCAAATCTTACATGTAATAACATAATTAAATCTACTATTTTTTTAACAGATATAAAGGATTTTGGAATAGTAAATGAAATATATGCTTCTTATTTTTCAGAAATTTTTCCAGCTAGAGAATGTGTACAAGTAGTTGCTTTGCCTAAAAATGTTAAAATAGAAATTTCAGTAATAGCTTCTGAATAAACATAAAAATGATTAGAAACACAATTGCTGTAATAGCAGGTTTATTTGTAGCTTTGGCTATAATTACTTTTTCTGTAATGATTAATTCTTACTGGATTCCTTTTAATTATAAGGGATTACCTATAGAACATTGGAGGTCGGTTGTAAGAACTGCTAAAGTAGAATTTTTTATAGCTTTATTAATTTCCTCAGGGATAGCTTCTCTTATGGGAGGAATTGTATGTGCTTTAATAGTTAAAACAGCGAAAAAAGCCTATGCTATGTTAATAGGTTTTATACTTTTAATAGCTGCAATTGCTACTATTTTCACATTTAAAGGTTATCCTACCTGGTATATCGTATGTATGTTTTTTATTTTTTTCCCTTTTTCATGGTTGGGGGCCCAATTAGTAGAATGGTTGCAAAACAAAAAGAACAAAAAAGTTAATTTACAAAGGTAGTTTTTTTATTAATTCTTCAACAACTTTGTAGGTTGCCGGACATATTAAAGTATTTTGCAAGGTTAATTTATTAATCTGATAAAACTTCTTTCGATCTGTATGTGGATATTCTTTACAAGCTTTGGGGCGAAATTCATAAATCAAACAATAATTTTCTGAATCTAAGAATGGACATGGCAATTGTTTTAATACCCAATCATTATCTTCATCTTTGTATAAATATTTCTCTATAAATTCAGAAGCTTTTATATGTAAATTTTTAGATATTCTTTCTATATCTCTTTCCGTATATAAGGGACCTGTTATTTTACAACAATTTGCACATTTTAAACAATCTACGTTTTTAAAAACATTTTGATGTATTTCCTGCATAATTACATCAAGTTTTTTAGGTCTCTTACTTTTTAATTTTTCTAAATATTTTTTATGAGTTTCCTGCTTCTTTAATGCTTCTTTTTTATGTTGTATTATATTTACAGACATCATTCTAAATTTTTTCTATAAAAAGGGTGATATTTTTCAATTGCATCTCGGAGTTGTTGTTTATCTAAATGTGTATATATTTCAGTTGTAGTAATACTTTCATGTCCTAACATTTGTTGAATAGATCGTAAATCAGCACCATTTTTTAATAAAACAGTAGCAAAAGAATGTCTGAAAGTATGTGGGGAAACTTTTTTACAAATTCCTGCCCTTTCTGCAGCATCTTTAACTATTATAAATATCATCTCTCGGGTTAATTTTCCTCCCCTTCTATTTAAAAATAAAATATCTTCATTTTTAGGCTTTATATTTTGATGTGATCGCACAGTTTCTTTATAAATAGTAATATATTTGATGGTCCAATCTGATATAGGTACTAATCTTTGCTTATCTCCTTTACCAATAACCCTTATAAAATTTTCTTCAAAAAATAAATCTGATAATTTTAAATTTACTAATTCTGATACTCGCAGACCACATCCATACAATGTTTCAATAATGGTCCGATTTCTTGTTCCTTCAGGCATTGATAAATCTATTGTTGAAATAATTTTTTCAATTTCTGAATGACTTAGAGTATCCGGTAATCTAAGCCCTATTTTAGGACTTTCAATCAGTTCGACAGGATTGTCTTCCCTCCTATCTTCTATTTGTAAAAAATTAAAAAAGGCTTTTAATGATGATATTAATCTTGCTTGGGATTTATCTGACTTTGTTTTTTTAGCAAAATCATATACAAAATCCTGCATAAAAAATTTATCTACCAAACAAGGGTTAGATTCGTTATGTAGTTCAGCAAATATTCTTAATTTATTTAAATCCCTTGTATATGCTAATTGTGTGTTCTGAGAAAGCCCTTTCTCCAACAACAAATATTCATTAAAATCTATAAAAGCAGAATTCCAATCCATTATTTTTGCAAAGCTACTATTTTTGTTTAATTTATAGATTAATGTAAACATGCTTATTTTAAAAATTCTAAAAGATTAGTAATTTTTAAAATAAAAGTTAAATTTATTGAATGTTCTAGTCTTTGTAATACCTAAGGAATTTTCAACTAAAGTTGAATTTTTATTGATATAAGTAAGTTGATACGTTTCCTTTTTAATTGGGATATTTCCTTGCAATGAGTAGAAATTATTTTGTAATAAAGGATTGCCTATAAAATTTGAGTCTCCATGCATTGTAAGGTAAAATAATAAACCTGATTTTACTAAATTTAAAATTCCCATAATTTTTAATTAATTTAGCAAAAAATAAATTTGTTCATGGAACCAAAATTATCTCCACTTCATTTAATGGAATACGAAAATGAATATGGAGCTCACAACTATCATCCCTTACCTGTTGTATTAGAAAAAGGAAAAGGGGTTTTTTTATGGGATGTTGAAGGAAAAAAATATTATGACTTCTTATCCGCTTATTCAGCTGTCAATCAAGGACATTGCCATCCAAAAATTATAAACACACTCATTGAACAATCTAAAAAATTAACACTTACCTCAAGAGCTTTTTATAATAATAAATTAGGAATATTTGAAAAATATATAACAGATTACTTTGGTTATGAAAAAGTTCTTCCTATGAATACAGGTGCAGAGGCGGTTGAAACAGCGATAAAACTTTGCCGTAAATGGGGGTATGAATCTAAAGGAATTAAAGAAAATGAGGCTCAAATCGTTGTTTGCGAAAATAATTTCCATGGAAGAACTACTACTATTATTTCTTTTTCATCTGATACTGAAGCATCTACTCATTATGGCCCGTTTACTCCCGGATTTATAAAAATTCCTTATAATAATGTTCAGGCTTTGGAAAAAATTATAAATGAAAATTCCAATATAACGGGTTTTTTAGTTGAGCCTATTCAAGGTGAGGCAGGAGCCTATGTACCAGATGATGGATATTTAAAAGCATGCTATGATATATGTAAATCCCACTCTGTCCTTTTTATTGGTGATGAGATACAGACCGGAATTGCTAGAACCGGGAAACTATTAGCTTGTGATTATGAAGATATCAAACCAGATATTTTAATTTTGGGTAAAGCTCTTTCCGGAGGAACCTATCCTATTTCTGTGGTATTATCCAACAAAGAAATTATGAATGTTATAAAACCAGGACAACACGGATCTACATTTGGAGGGAACCCTATTGCTGCAGCAATTGGTATTGCATCATTGCAAGTAATACAAGAAGAAAACTTAGCAAAAAATGCTTATGATATGGGATTGATATTCAGAAAAGAAATGAAAACTTTTTGTGAAAATTCTAAAATTGCCAAACAAATTAGAGGTAAAGGATTACTAAATGCTCTTATTATTAATAATTCTTCATATAAAGAACTGGCTTGGGAAATATGTCTTAAATTAAAGGATCATGGACTATTAGCTAAGCCCACTCATACCAACATAATTAGGTTTGCACCTCCTCTTACTATTACAGAAAAACAAATAAAAGAATGTTTAGAAATCATTAAATTAACTATCAGAGAGTTTGAATAAATGGGATTAGATAAAATACAACATCAGGTAGATCAATGGATCAATAAATACGGAGTAAGGTATTTTAATGAGCTAACTAATATGGCTCAACTTACTGAAGAAGTTGGTGAAGTTGCTAGAATTATTGCCAGAAGATATGGTGAACAGTCAGAAAAAGAATCTGATAAAAATAAGGATTTGGGTGAAGAGTTAGCTGATGTTATTTTTGTAGTTACCTGTTTAGCTAACCAAACAGGGATAGACCTTGAAGATGCTTTTCAAAAAAATATGAAGTCTAAAATGCTTCGTGATAAAACAAGACATCTGAATAATAAAAAATTGAAATAATTTTTTGATTGATTATTTTTTTAACTTATATTTTATTTTTTTATTCCTAAATTCAGAATATAATACTTTCTCATGAAAGAAATACACATTCAATTATCTGGTTCTAAAAGTATAACTAATCGATTGTTAATTTTAAACGCTTTATACCCTAATACTATTCGATTAATTAATACTTCTAAAAGTCATGATTCACAACTTATGCAAGATGCCTTATCTTCTAATAATGAACTTATAGATATACATCATGCAGGAACTGCTATGCGTTTTTTAACAGCATATTACTCTATTCAAAATAAAAGAAAAACGATTCTTACCGGGTCTCACCGAATGAAAGAACGTCCTATTGAAATTTTAGTATCTGCATTACAAAAGCTGGGTGCTAATATTTCTTATCTAGAAAATAATGGATATCCTCCCTTAGAAATTAATGGGAAAGAATTACATGAAAATAAGATTAAAATTTCTTCTCAAGTGAGTAGTCAATATATAACTGCTTTATGTTTAATAGGAACTCAATTAAAAAATGGTTTAAATATTGAACTTGAAGGAAAGGTTACTTCTTTTCCTTACATAAATATGACTCTCAACATTTTAACCCAATTAGGCATCAAGGTAGACTTTTATGAAAATAATATTTCTATAGCTTATACTAATAAATTAAAAAAAACAGAATTTGTAATTGAAAGCGACTGGTCATCGGCTTCCTATCATTACTCACTTTGTGCTTTAGGAAGTGACTTTAATATTAGGTTAAAATATCTTTTTAAAAATTCTTTACAAGCAGACCGAAGAGTTGAAATTATATATAAAGATTATTTTGGAGTAAATACAGAATTTATCAATGGCGAAATTATTTTATCTAAAATAAAAGAATTCTGCTATCCAAAATCAATTCAACTGGATATGAATGATTGCCCCGATATAGCTCAAACTGTGGCCGTTACAGCTTTTGGACTACGAATCCCTATACATATAACTGGATTGGAAACTTTAAAAATAAAAGAAACTGATCGCTTACACGCACTTAAAACAGAAATTGAAAAATGTGGTGGAGAAGTTTTTATAACTGATAATAGTCTAAAAATTTATTCATGTAATAATTTTATTGATAATATAAATATACAAACATATAACGATCATAGGATGGCTATGAGCTTTGTACCCCTTAAATTATTATTCCCATTGCAAATTGAAAATCCTGAAGTTGTTAAAAAATCCTATCCTGAATTTTGGGAAGATATCAAAAAATATAATTTTTTTTATTAGTAATTAAACTAACCTATTTTAAATATATTATGATTATGCACTTATTAAAATACATATTTTTTAATTTGTTTAATTGTTTTTTAAATAAAAGTATAACTTTGTACAATATTTATTAAAAATGTCTAGATCATTAAAAGAATTAATTCCACAAAGTAAAAAAAATAAAATAATAAAATTTATTTCTGATAAAAGAAACAAACAACCTATTAAATCTGTCTTACAAATAGCTGAATATCTTACTTATGCTCAGAATAATGTTAGCTATGATTCTTCTTCAAATGGAGAAAATTTATTGTTTAAAAAATTAGCTAAACATAATTTTGATATTGTAGTGGATTGCGGAGCTAATGTAGGTACCAATACGAGAATTTATAAAATATTTAATCCAAAAGCTACTATTTATGCTATAGAAGCAATAGATGAAACACTTAGTAAATGTAAAGAATTTACTCAACAATTTAAAGATATACATTATTTTAACCTAGCACTTGGAAGTGAGCGATCTGAAACAATTTTTAAGCATTTTCCTACAAGTCATTATCTCTCTACAAGATATGAGAATAACTCCGATAAAAATATAAATTATATTGAGAAAAAAGTAGAAATTTACGCAGGCGATCAATTTTGTTCAGAAAATAATATTTCTCACATCAATTTCTTAAAAATTGATGTAGAAGGAATGGATTTTGAAGTTATTAAAGGTTTTAAAAATATGATAAAAAATAATAAAATTGATGCTATACAATTTGAATATGGAAAAAATTTTATTTATTCTGGCTCATTTTTAAAAGATATATACAACTTTTGTGTTCCTAATAATTATATTATAGGGAAAATATATCCTAACGGAGTTCATTTTTTAGATTATAATGTGAAAATGGAAAATTTTTTAGATTCTAACTTTCTTATTATAAATAAAAATTTTCATAATATTATTGAAGAGATTAAAGAAAAATAACTTTTTTAATAGATCGAACAATCATTATGATTTAGGAAATTTATGCATTATAAAATATCTATTATAGTACCTGTTTACAACGTTGAACCTTATATAGCCAAATGCTTGGAATCTATAGTTCATCAATCACTAAAGGAACTTGAAATAGTAATAATTAATGACGGTTCTACAGATAATTCTCTAAATATTATTGAACAATACTCTAAAAATTATTCTTTTATTAAAGTATATAATAAATCTAATGGAGGATTAAGTGATGCAAGAAATTATGGTATAAAACATGCTAATGGAGAATATTTAGCTTTTGTTGATGGAGACGACTGGATTGATTCCAAAATGATGGAAGAAATGTATAATTTAGGCATAAAACATAATGCAGAAATCGTTTTTTGTAGTCTTGAAAAAGTAAATGAAAATAATAACTCCATAGAACTTCTTCCTCAAATGCCTCAATCAAAAGAAAAAATATTTTTAAAAGAAGATTTTTCTATATTTGGTGAAATGTCTTGTTTTGCTTGTAATAAGATATTTAAAAAAGAATTATTTGAAGGAATTACGTTTCCTAAAAATTTACATTTTGAAGATATAGCCACTATTCCACGTCTATTTTTAAAAGCAAAAACTATAGCTAAATCCGATAAATATTTTTACAAATATTTTGTTAGAACAGGATCTATTACCAGAAATTATAACATAAAAGGTTTAGATATATTTGAAGCTATAAAAATTGTTAAAAAAGATTTCAATACATGTTTTTACAGTAAATGGACTAATGTGTGGAAAAAGTTTGTAATACTGCAAGGTTTTTATAGCTTCCTGGCTTATTATGCTTATGTAAAAACTCCAGAAAAGAGTTATATGTTTTCTAAATTAAAAAAATTAATAAATCAAGAAAAAATAACTAAAAAAGATATAATATGTTATACTAGATTTGCTAAAAATTATCTTTTTTCCCTTGGAATAAAAAAGAAAATATATTATTTAATACAAATAATAAAGATATAAGGAATGATACACCCCGTATTTTACCTAATTATGATTATTATGACTTTCTATAGTTATATGGAAGTTTCAAGTAATTATAATATAAAACCAAAAATTAAAATTCCATACATCTGCATGGTTATAGTTTTAATTTTTATTACGGGAACAAGAGGAAACCGAGGAGCTGATTATTGGCCATATGTAAGATTTTTTGTTGGAGCTAATACTTTTATTAGATGGAATCAAATATTCGATTCTGGTGTAGAGCCTACTTATATAATATTTTCGAAAATAATAGGAAATTTACATTTACCTTTTTTCATTCTTCTATTTACTTTTGCCACTATATCCATAAGTCTCAGAAGTTCATTTTACTATAAATTTTCTCCTTATCCATTTTTTACTTTATTATTTTATTATATGCCTACATATTTTTTTCAAGATTCAGGGCATATCAGACAAGGAGCTTCCATAGCTATTTGCCTATTTTCATTTCAATATATTACACAAAGAAAACTGTTAAAATTTTTGTTATCTATTTTAATAGCTTACTATTTTCATAAAACTGCTATAATTTTTTTGCCAGCTTATTGGATAGCAAACATTTATATATCTACTTTCAAAGCTTTTTTATTGATTGTATTATCTATTTTAATTGCTCCATTAGAACCTTATAATTGGTTCGGAGAAATTTTTAATTCATTATCTGCTGATACCTTATCTGATGCTTACAATTCTTATCAAAAATTAGGTGAATCAACCTTTTCTGTTGGAGAACTTGTTAAAATATGTTTTTTAGTAATCATTTTTTCTTTTGATAAGTATAACATTAAAACAGCAAATAATTATAATTATTTAAAAATTAGAAATTTATGTCTCACCTATTATTGTATTTATTATTGTTTTCGTCAGAATGAAATATTTTCAATTAGGCTTCCTATTGTTTATGATGCATTTGCTGGTACTTTATTCGCAATTATTATAAAAAACAGTAAAAGTCAAATTAATAAATATTTTATTTACTCTTTTTTGATTATTTACCTATATCTTTTGAGCTTTCGGTTTGCTGCAAATGCAAAAAAATTAAATTTTGATAAATTTGATACTCTTTTTACAGACGGATCTGCTAATGTTATAATTGATGAAACAATTGACTAAAAAATAAATACACATGTTTTAAAGTTTAATTTCAAAAATTTTACAAAATTGAACCATATTTCGCAAAATCATATATCTATAATTACAGCTTGTTATAATTCTGAAAAATTTATATCAGAAACTATAGACTCTGTATTAAATCAAACATATCCAAATTGGGAATGGATTATAGTTGATGATTGCAGCACAGATTCTTCTATAAAAATTATTGAAAATTATAAAGATGATAGAATTAAATTACTAAAACTAAAAAAAAACATGGGCACTGCTATTGCTAGAAATTATGGCATCAATCAAGCTAAAGGAAGATATATATCTTTTATTGACAGTGATGATCTATGGTTACCTACTGCTTTAGAAGAACGAATTAAATACTTACAAGAAAATAATGAATCTGCAGTTTATACCTCTTATAAAAGAGTAAATGAAAAATTAGAACCATGTTTAAAGGATTTTAGTGCAGAAGATAATGTAAATTTTAACAGATTGTTACTAAATTGCCCTGTTTTTATTTCAACATTAATATATGATGCTAATAAAATTGGGAAAATAATTTTCCCTGATGTTTATAGAAGAGAAGATTATGCGATGATACTAAATCTTTCAAAAAAAACTATAATTAGAGCTATAAATAAACCGTTAGTAATATATAGAATAAGGTGTAATTCCTATTCTAGAAATAAATGGCTAATGTTTAAATTACAATTTTTTGTTTATTATAATTTTTTGCAATTATCTTTGTATAAATCTATCTATTATACAGTTCAATGGGCATTTAATGGATTAAAGAAATATGAACGAATTTGACATAAGAGATTTAAAAAATATTTTTGGAATAAATAGTTTCTATTTAAAATGTTTCTTAGGATTAGTAGGATCATTTCTTTTGACTTATATATCTATTCCTAAAATTATAAAAATATCTTATAAAAAAGACTTAATGGCTTTACCTGGAGAGAGGAGTTCTCATAATAAAAGAACTCCTAATTTAGGAGGAATAGCTATCTTTTATTCAATTACCATTATGTCTTCTATTTGTGCTTACGAATTATTTTCAAGTTATATTTTCTTGTTTTCTTCCATTATTATCTTATTTTTCATTGGATTAATGGATGATATACTAGTTGTTACACCTAATAAAAAACTTTATGCACAAATCATAGCTTCATTAATGATCTCAATAGGATCTAATGTAAGAATTGGAAGTTTTTTTGGTATTTTTGGAATTGAAACTTTACCTTACGGAATCAGTATCATTTTTACAGTTATAATATTTATTTTTCTAATTAATGCTTACAATTTAGTTGACGGTATTGATGGTTTAGCCTCAGGTATAGCTTTACTTGCTTGTTGTGCTTTTATATTTACTTTTTGGAGGCTAGGAAGTATAAATTATCCTATGATAGTATTGGCATTAACCATCATAGGAAGCCTATTAGCTTTTTTACGATTTAATTTTAATAAAAAATATAAAATTTTTATGGGAGATACCGGCTCCATGATCATTGGTTTTCTATTATCATTTATGGGTATTAAATTTTTAAATTTATTTTTAATATTATCACCATTTGGCACCCCTATTTATCATTTACAATCTGCACCAGTAATAGTGATTGCAATTTTAATTATCCCAATAATAGATACTATTGGAGTTTTTATTATTAGAATATTAAAAGGAAATTCTCCATTTAGAGGCGATAAAAACCATATGCATCATAGGTATTTAAGATTAGGGTTAGATCATAAAAAGGTTTCTTTAATTATGATTTCTGAGAATGCTCTTATAATTTTAACTGCTTATTTTCTTAGACATATTAAGGTTCATCTTTTATTATTAATAATATTAACTTTAGGTTTAATATTTTCATTTTTACCATTATTAATTACAAAATCAAATAAAAATAAAAATTAATTATTTGGACACAACAAATAAAATATACCTTTCTCCCCCCTGCATTACAAATAAAGAAATAAAATTTGTAAATGAAGCATTATTGAGTGGATGGATATCACCTTATGGTTCATTTATTAATAATTTTACCAAAAAATTATCTCTTTATTATTCCCATAAAAATATATTACTTACTAATAATGGTACATCTGCTATTCACTTAGCATTAAAAATTTTAAATATAAAAGAGGGAGACTATGTTTTATGTTCTGATTTTACTTTTGCTGCAACAGCATTTCCGATATTGTACCAAAAGGCAATACCAGTATTTATTGGTGCTGATCAAAAAAGTTGGAATTTATCTCCTGAATATTTAGAACATGCATTAATAAATTTAAAAAATAAAAATATACATCCAAAAGTATTAATTGTAGCTCATATATATGGGATGCCTTGTAATATGAAAAGTATTTTTGATATTTGTAAAAATTATAATATTAAAATTATAGAAGATGCTGCAGAAGCTTTAGGATCTAAATATTTTAATTTGCCACTAGGACAATTAGGTGACTATGGAATTCTTTCTTTTAATGGCAATAAAATTATTACTTGTTCTACAGGAGGAGCTTTAATATTACCTAATCAAAAAGATTATTCCTATGCTAAAAAACTAGCTAATCAAGCTAAAGAAGATATAGATTATTATAAACATGAAGAATTAGGATATAATTATTCTCAAAGTAATATATTAGCAGCGATAGGATTAGCCCAGTTTAAAAGTCTCAATCAAAAAGTTACACAACGAAGAAATATTTTTAACTATTATTTATCTTATTTTAAAAATAAATTAGAAATTGAATCTCAAATAGAAGATGAAAACTGTTTTTCTAATAGATGGTTAAGTTCATTTATTTTCCCCAAAGACTTAAACAAAAAAATTAAAGATATTTTAAATAAAAATGGAATAGAATCTCGATATTTATGGAATCCATTATATAAACAAACAGTTTTTAAAAATTACTTTTTTTATGGAGATAAAAGTTTTGAAAATTATTTATTCAAACACGGTTTAAGTTTACCTTCCGGAAATAATCTTACCAAGAATAAATTAAAAAGAATTATAAATATAATTGATAAAAATTTATAAATAAAGTTGAATGTTTTGATTGATACAGCAGACATATTAAATATAAATAATCAAATAATTCATTTTGAAGATATTTTTGACAAGAAAATTAATATCTCATTACAGAAAAATAATTACTTAAATAACAAAACTATTCTTATAACAGGTGGAGCTGGTTCTATTGGTAGTTCTTTAATTAAACACCTCTTAAATCAAAATATCAAAGAAATCATAGCCCTCGATCATTCTGAATATGGGATTTTTCAATTAGGATTATTTTTTAAAACAGCTATTGAAAATAAAAAGCTTTTTTTAATTTTAGGAGATATAAGAAATCAAAATACAATAAATCATATTTTTTCTACTTTTCCTATTCAAATCATATATCATGCTGCAGCATATAAGCATATTGCTATTTTAGAAAATAACAGCACCGAATTAATTTCTGTCAATACTGAAGCTACCTTAAATATTTTGTTTACTGCCAAAAAACAAAATGCAGAACAATTTATTTTTATATCTACAGATAAAGCTGTTAACCCAATAAATAAGATGGGAATTTCTAAAAGAATAACTGAACTTTATCTCATTAAGGAGTTTCTTTCAAAAAAAGATAATTTTATAGTTAAAATTTTACGTTTCGGAAATGTTTTCAATAGTAATGGGTCCATATTTAACATTTTCAAATTTCAAATTGAAAATAAACTACCTATTACAATAACTCATAAAAGCATGAAACGTTATTTTATATCTAAATTTCAAGCAACTCAAGGATTAATTATTCTATCAAACCCTTTATTTTCTTCAGGAATTTATATACTCAATATGGGACAACCTTATATAATAGAAGAAATACTCTTTAAAATTTTACAAAAATTAAATTTGGATTATATCCCCAATATCTCATACACAAAATCTAAATCTAAAAAGTATGAAAAATTTGATGAAGAACTTATTTTTTCTTATGAAACACAAGAAAAGATATGTTCAGAATGTAACAAAATAAATTTAAACAGTTATAATTTAAAAAAAATAGAAATGGAAATTAAAAAGTATAGCCAATTATTAAAAATTTAACTATTTTTGCCAACTATTATCATTCTCACTATGAAGATAAAAATATTTATATTTATTATATTAAATTCAATCTTGCTTAGTTCTTGTATAGGAGTTAAAAAATTAAAATACCTTCAACCAAGTGAAAATTTACAATTAAACCAATATGGATTAATTCCTGTAGCTTATGAAAAATATAGGATAAAAAAAGATGATATCCTTACAATGACTCTTATTACTTCTGATGAAAATGCTGCAAAATTTCTAACTAATGAAAATACTACTTATTTTAAAGGTGGAACTAATCCAAATGATGGCAGATTAAGAACAGGAGGTCTAATAGTCGACCCTAACGGATATATAACTATATATGGATTGGGTGAATTTTATGTTTATGGACTTACTTTAAGTGAAGTTACAGATTTAGTACAAGCAAAATTAAACCAAGTATTATATAATGAAGGAAAAGCTGAAGTAAGGATGAATATTGGTTCTATAAAATATTATATGGTTGGGGAAGTATCTAGCCCTGGTGAAAAAATTGAACAAAGTAACAGAGTTGATTTACTGCAAGCTATTGCAAAATCTGGGGATTTAACAAGATTTGCTGACAGAAGACATATACGAATAATTAGAGAATATCCAGAAGGTAAAAAAAATATTACTTTAGATATAACACGTGATGATATTCTAAATTCCCCATATTTTTATCTTCAATCAGGAGATCAAGTAATTATAGATCCTTTAAAAGAGAAAATATCCGGACTCGGTGGGGGTACAACTCTTGGAGATGCAACTCAATTTCTGTCTTTAGGAATGCAGGCAATTGCAACATATGTGTTCTTTAAAAGTTTATAATGAATCAGCAAAATAATAACAAAAACAATATAGACAATAATCAGTCTGTCAATCAAAAAAGTAAAGCTTCAGAAATTCTTGAGAATAATTTCTTTAGTATCGAAAGATTTATCAAACGTTTGTTAAAAAATTGGTACTGGTTTATCATATTTTTTATTATTGGATGGCTCATAGCATTTATAATAAACAGATTTTCTGATAGGTTCTATCAAACCTCAGTTTCTGTAAGTATATCTTCTAGTACTTCTAATGTATTAGCTCCCAGCCAATCAATAAATTTTATTTGGGGAGGAAATAACGGTGGTACTCAAGGGATTTTTTATAAAAAAATATTGACTTCCCGTACCCATAATGAAAATCTAGTTAAATCTTTAAATTTATATATAAATTATTATCTGAAAGGAAATATTAAAACCACTGAAATTGACTATGTTGATATTCCTTTTAAAGTAGTAATAGACACAAGCTATGCACAAAGTCTAAACTCTCATGTGAAAATTAAATATCTTTCTAAAAATAAATTTGAATTAACATTTCCAGAAGAAGTAAATGAACAATGTTTTTATTATCCAAAAGAGGAGTATATCAATAGAAAAGATACATACAAAAAACAATTAATAGTTTCTTTAAATACATGGGTAAAAACAAATAATTTAAAATTTAAAATAGTATCTAATCCAGAATATATTGGAAATATGTCTATGCATAATTTTGAATTTTATTTTTATCTTTCTACAATAAACAATGCTGTTAATAAAATTTTAGCTTCCACAAGTGTTGATTTTGATTCTGATTTATCTTCAATAATGATTGTTTCTAAAAAAGGATTAAGTTTAAATGGAACAATTAATTTTTTAAACAAATCTATTGAAGAATTGATGAAAACTCGATTAAAAGATAAAAATCTAGTTAATCAAAATACAATTCTATTTATAAAAAATCAAATTATTATTACAAAGAAAAAACTTGATAGTGCCTCAGCTGTCTTTCAAAAAGTACAACTTGAAAATAAAATTTTCTCAAAATCAGAAAGTTCTACTAATTTAGTTTTATCTAAAATACAAACTTTAGATCAACAAAAAGAAGAACTTAAAACTAAGATAAATGCATTATCACAATTAAAAAACTCTGTATATAACAATAAAGATGTTATTGATTTTTCGTTAGCAGGAATTACTAATCCTGAATTTAATACTACTCTACAGCAAATACATAGTCTTGAGGAAGAAAAAAGAGAAAAATTATTTTTATATAGACCTAATTCAGAACCTATAAAAGAAATAAATTATAGATTAAATAATGCTAAATCAAAAATTTCTTCCATGTTAAATAGCTCTTCTAAAGACCTATTGAATAATATGGATAACATTAATAAGCAAATAAATAACTTAGAACTCGAAATAGAAACTCTTCCTGAAAAAGAACAATTATATGTTAATGCTCAAAGAGGCTACTTACTAAATGATGGAATATATAATACACTATTAGACAAGCTTTCAGAGGCAGAAATGAGGAAAGCCACTACAGTTTCTGATATTAATATTTTAGATAAAGCTAAAAATACCGGTCAAGGACCTATTACCCCTAATATCAAAAAAAATCAAATTACATATACAAGTATTTTTCTTTTCATTCCTTTTTTAGCTCTATTTTTAATAGAATTATTAGATAATAAAATAAAATTATTTTCTGATTTAAAGAATATTACAAAAATACCTATAATAGGAACTATAGGAAGTAAAAATGTGGAAAATAACCTTGTCGTATTTAATAGACCCAAATCCAGTATATCAGAAAGTTTTAGAGCTATTCGTTCAAATTTGAGATTCTTATTTAATGAAAAAGAAGTAATAGGGGGTAAAGTTTTTCTTATTACATCATCTATTGGAGGAGAGGGAAAGACATTTATAGCAATAAACTTAGCATCAGTTATTGCCTTAAGCGGAAAAAAAACTGTATTGGTAGGAATGGATTTACGTAAACCTAGGATTTTTGATGATTTTAAAATTAGTAATAAAGTTGGGTTATCTGGTTATCTATCAGGAATCAATACTTTGGAAGAAATAATTAAGAAGACTGAATATGAAAATTTAGATATAATACCAGCTGGTCCAATTCCACCTAATCCTGGGGAATTATTGATTAGCGATGAAAATGAAGAACTTATAAAAAAATTAAGAGAATTATATGACTTTGTTATTATTGATTCTCCTCCCGTTGGGTTGGTAATAGATGCTTATGACCTTATGAGATTTTCAGATGCCAGATTATATATTACCAGATGTAATTACACATATAAACAATTACTTAAAGGAATTAATGAAAAGTATAATGAGGGAGAAGTCAATCACATAGGTATAATTTTCAACGATTACATGAGTTCGAGAGAGTACGGTTATGGTTACGGATATGGTTATGGTTATGGTTATGGCTATTTTGAAGAAGATGAAATCTACGATAATTCATTAATTTCAAGAATAAAAAGATTATTTAAAAAATCTTAAACCTAAATAAGAGATGAAGCAGCTTATCATAATAGGTGGAGGTGCTGCTGGATTCTTTTTAGCCTCAAACCTAAAATATTGTAATTGGAATGTGCTAATAATAGAACAGGCAAAAAAACCACTTCAAAAATTAAAAATTTCTGGGGGCGGAAGATGTAATCTTTCAAATGCTTGTTTTGTTCCAAAAGAATTAACTAAATTTTATCCCAGAGGGACTAAAGAACTTTTGAGTGTTTTTCATCAATTTCAACCATTAGATACTATTGAATGGTTTAAAAATAAAAATACCAATATAAAAATAGAATCTGATAATAGAATTTTTCCAGAAACTAATTCTTCTCAAACTATTATAGAAACATTACTTAATGAAACCTCGTCCAATCAAATAAATATATCTTATGACACCCAAGTAACGCAAATCACTAAAAATGAAAATAAATTTAATATTCAAACAAATCAAAATTCATATTGTGCAGACTCGGTAGTTATATGTACTGGAAGTTCCCAAAAAATGTGGAAAATCATTGAAAAACTAGGTCATAAAATTATTCCACCCGTACCAAGCTTATTCACTTTTAATTGTAAAAATTCTTTAATCCAAAATTTACAAGGAATTTCTTTTCTAAATGCAGAAGTTTCTATTCCTCAATTAAAAATAAAGGAAACTGGTCCGATTCTTATTACCCATTGGGGTCTCAGCGGCCCTGCAATACTCAGACTTTCTGCATGGGGAGCTCGAGAAATTGCTAATCTTAATTATACTTTCTCTATAAATATTAATTGGATCTCTGAAAAATTTGATACGGTCAAAGAAAGTCTATATAAAATTAAACAAGTACATCCTAAAAAAAATATTTCTACTCTAAAAATTTATAACATAACACAACGATTTTGGTTAAATCTCTTAGATCATGTAGGAATATCCAATAAATTATTAGCAGATCTAGGAAAAAAAGATATCAATAGAATAGCTGAAATTATAACTCACACACAATTACTTATTGATGGAAAAAGTACTTATAAAGAAGAATTTGTAACAGCTGGAGGAGTTGATTTGAAAGAAATAGATTTTAGAACCATGCAATCTAAACTGATTTCCGGATTATATTTTGCCGGTGAAGTGTTAAATATAGATGCTATAACCGGAGGTTTTAATTTTCAGGCATGCTGGAGTGAAGCTTTTATAATCAGCCAACAATTTAAATACAAAGAGTAAAATATTATAATTTTCTTTTGGTTAGAATTTATAACTCTCCTAAATTTCTTAAAAATCATTAATTTTATTTAGATTAATATTAACACTTATTTTTTGATTAAAAATTCTTAAAATATTTTTTTATAAGATTGTGTTTTATCTTAAAAATGTTACTCTATTCGTGAAATAATAAAAATAATTTATAATAATTTCATTAATTATTATTTATTATCTCTTAATTTTATTCTTTTTTCCCATAGTATAAATAAATTTTATAGAATAAGCAATAGAAGTTTATTAAAATAAATAACTGATTAAAAACACTTAAAATATTTCGATTTCGAAACATAAAACCATCTCAAAAAAAATAACAACAAACTAAATATCAACAACATAAATAATAAATTAATAAAAAAACTGTTAATTATCATTAAAAATAGTTCGAAATTATATTGTTTAATTTTGATTTAGTAATTAAATTTGTGTAAACGAAAATACCTATATTTTTTAATTTTAAAACATACCAATTATCATGAATAATAAAAAAATAGCAATCGGATGCGATGAAGCAGCATATGCACTAAAAGTAGTATTAAAAGACCATTTAGAAAAACTTGGTTATGAAGTAAAAGATTTTGGTGCAGAAAAGGGTGAAACTGTTCTATATCCAGATGTAGCTGCAAGTGTAGCAAAAGCAGTAGCTAACGGAGAATTTGAAAGAGCAGTATTAACTTGTGGTACAGGAATCGGAATGGCAATTACAGCTAATAAAATCCCAGGAGTTAGAGCAGCAGTTTGTCACGATCCATTTTCTGCTGAGAGAGCAAGAAAAAGTAACAATGCACAAATCATCTGTTTTGGTGAACGAGTTATTGGACATGAATTAGCCAAAAGCTTATTAAATACTTGGTTAGATTCAGAATTTAGCGGAGGAGGATCTGCTCCAAAGGTAGAACGTATATGCCACTATGAAAATGAATATTCTAAAAAATAAAGTTTTTTTAAGAATAAAAATTTAATTAACAAAAAAATAACAAGAATAAGTACAATTTATTATATTTACTCTTGTTATTTTTTTAATTATAACTGTTTTTTTAGATTAAAACTTCAATAATATTATTTTTCCCATTTCACTTTTCACATAAAAAATCCTTAATACTAAAAGTGAATTATATAAAAAAATTAAAGAATCTTATCAAAAATTTACTTTCAACACAATAATAATCAATAATAAATATATAAATTTTATAAAACAATATAAAATATTTATATAATAATTCTTAAGTTTAATATAATTTAAAACTTGAATTTTATTTGGACAATTTTTTCCCGAATGCTAAATCGCCTGCATCCCCTAAGCCCGGAACAATATATTTATGATTGTCTAGTATATCATCTACAGAAGCTATCCACAATTCAGTATTTTCAGGTAATTTAGTTGAAATATAATCTAATCCGGGTTTTGAACCAATAGCTGCAACTATATGTACTTTTTTTGGCTTTCCTTCACTTAATAAAACTTCATATACATTTGCTAAAGATTCACCAGTTGCCAGCATAGGGTCTGATATTATTAAAGTTTTATTTTCTAAAGAAGGAGTGGCAAGATATTCCACCACTATCTCAAATTCTTTCTCACCGTTAGGATGATGTCTAAATGCTGAAACAAAAGTAGTTTCTGCCTTATCAAAAAAGTTCATCATTCCTTGATGTAAAGGTAACCCTGCACGTAAAATTGTACACAAAACAGGTTGTTGTTTTAAAAGTTCTGTAGGTTTAACTCCTAATGGAGAATTTACTTCTGTTATACAATAATCTAACGTTTTACTCAACTCATATCCTAAAATTTCCCCTATTCTTTCTAAATTTTTCCTAAAACGCATTCTGTCTTTTTGAATTTCTACATCTCTAAGTTCTGCAACAAAATGATTTAATATGGAATGGGTACGACTAAAATCGTGTACAATCATTTTTTATATTTTTTGTAAAGGTAGGTATTTGAATTACATTCATGCAAATGTAATTTTTAAAGTTTTTTAACGATTCATCAATCTAAGAAATGATACTAAATTAACCGGATCATTTTTAAGATCCTTCTTACCTATTTATCGTTTTTTTATAACTTTCGGAATTTAATAATCTTATAAATTTAAAAAAGATAAATATCTATCTGAACTCCTTCTTTTAATATCTTCTCTATTTATAAGCTGAGCATGAAATATATTTACTGAACTTAACATTAATTAAAACAAAAATTATTTTCATTGCTCATATAAATATATACTTATAATTTATAACTCATCTTTTAGATATTTAGCCGTAAAACTTATTTTATTTTTCACAACTTCTTCAGGAGTTCCTTGTACAATGATTTT
The DNA here is from genome assembly GCF_002964965.1 of Apibacter adventoris. Classification (NCBI taxonomy): domain Bacteria; kingdom Pseudomonadati; phylum Bacteroidota; class Flavobacteriia; order Flavobacteriales; family Weeksellaceae; genus Apibacter; species Apibacter adventoris. Next base: position 61,533 of record NZ_PSZN01000003.1, on the reverse strand, counting down.
TCCTCCCATATCCCCTCCTTCTAATCCAATATCTACTATATAATCCGCTGTTTTAATAACATCTAAATTATGCTCAATAATAATTACAGAATTTCCTAATTCTACTAAACGATTAATTACTTCCATCAATACCCTAATATCTTCAAAATGCAAACCGGTTGTAGGTTCATCTAAAATATAAATGGTATTTCCTGTTTGTTTTTTGCTAAGCTCTGTGGCTAGTTTTACTCTTTGAGCTTCCCCTCCCGAAAGAGTCGTAGATTGTTGGCCTAAAGTAATATACCCTAGTCCTACTTCCTGTAAAGTTTTTATTTTACTATAAATTTTAGGTATAGGTCGGAAAAATTCTACTGCTTCATCAATTGTCATATCCAAAACATCAGAAATAGACTTTCCTTTGTATCTGACTTCTAAAGTTTCTCTATTGAATCTTTTTCCGTGACAAGTTTCGCAAGGAACATAAACATCCGGAAGAAAATTCATTTCTATCAATTTTAATCCTGATCCCTGACAAACTTCACACCTTCCTCCTTTAACATTAAAAGAAAATCTCCCCAATTTATATCCTCTTATTTTAGATTCCGGTAACTGTGTAAATAAATTCCGTATTTCTGTAAAAACTCCAGTGTAAGTGGCAGGATTAGATCTGGGAGTTCTGCCTATAGGCGACTGATCTACATCCACAATTTTATCCAGATATTCTAAACCTTCAATTTTTTTATAAGGAAGTGGTTCTTTTTCTGCTCTGAAAAAATGTTTATTAAGAATAGGGTATAATGTATTGGTTATTAATGAGGATTTACCACTTCCTGATACTCCGGTGATACAAACTAAAACTCCTAAAGGTATTCTAAAATTTACATTTTTTAAATTATTTCCTGTACATCCACTCAAAGTAAGAAAATGACCATTACCTTCCCTTCGTTTCTGGGGAATAGAAATTTCTAAATATCCATTGATATATTTAGAGGTTAAAGTGTTTGCTTTTTTTAAATTTTCAGGAGGTCCCTGCCAAACTATTTTTCCTCCTCGTTTTCCCGCATAAGGCCCCATATCTACCACATAATCGGAATTGAGGATCATATCCTTATCATGCTCTACAACCAATACAGAATTTCCCAGATCTCTGAGTTTTTTCAGTGATTTTATCAGCTTAACATTGTCCCTTTGGTGAAGTCCTATACTAGGTTCATCTAAAATATATAGCACATTTACTAATTGAGATCCTATTTGAGTGGCTAATCGAATTCTTTGAGACTCTCCTCCCGAAAGTGTTTGAGAGGGTCTATGTAAACTCAAATATTCTAACCCTACATCCAAGAGAAAACTAAGTCTTTTAGTAATTTCCTGTAATAGTTCCTTGGCTATTATATTTTGACTTTTACTCAACTTATCTGGCAATTCTTCTATCCAGTTTTTTAATTCTAACAAGGACAGTTTCGATACTTCATATATATTCTTGTTATCAAGTCTAAAAAATAAACTTTCTTTCTTCAATCGGGCTCCCTTACATTCTGGACATACTTTATCTTCAAAAACTTGAGTTTTAAACCGATTTATTTCCCCGTCTTCTCCCTCTTCTCTCAATTTATTTAAATAAGCAAAAACACCTTCAAAACTAATTTTATAGGTTTTTTTAATTTTTGCATAATCTAGATCTACAGTTAATTTTTCTTCTACTCCATATAAGATTTCATGTTGAGCTAGAGAAGACAATTTTTCCCAGGGAGTTTTTTTATCAAACCCATTTTTTTTCAGAATCATTTCTATCTGTGAAAATAACCAGTCTGTATATTTCAGCTCTTCCAACACAGGCATTACATTTTTACTAAAAGAAAGTTTAGGATTAGGAATCAGCTTAGATAACTCTATTTCTTTAATTCGTCCTAAACCACTACAAGTTTCACATGCTCCCTTTGGCGAATTAAAAGAAAAAGTGTTTGGTTCTGGTATTTGATAGGAAATCCCTGTGGAAGGACACATCAAATTCCGGCTATAATATCTTCCGTCTGTTTCACTTTGCTTTAATAACATAATAGTGCCCTCTCCATATTGCATAGCTAAACGTATAGATGAAAGTACTCTTTGTTTTTGGTCTGAATTATCGATGATCAACTTATCAATTACTACATCAATATCATGCGTTTTATATCTATCTAACTTCATGTCTCTTTCTATATCCAACAATTCACCATCTATCCTGACCTGTAGAAAGCCTTTTTTAGCTAAACTGGAAAATAGTTCTCTATAATGACCTTTACGAGATCTTACTAACGGTGCAAGAAGTAAGACTTTCTCGTCTTTATATTCCTGATATATCAGTTCAATAATTTGATCTTCCGAATATGTAACCATTTTCTCACCTGTATTATAGGAATATGCGTCGGAAGCACGGGCATATAGTAATCGAAAAAAATCATATAATTCCGTAATGGTGCCCACTGTTGAACGAGGATTTTTAGAAGTGGTTTTTTGTTCTATGGCTATAACCGGCGATAGTCCATCAATCTTATCCACATCTGGGCGTTCTAATGTTCCTAAAAACTGACGGGCATATGCTGAAAATGTTTCTATATACCTGCGTTGTCCTTCTGCAAAAATGGTATCGAATGCTAAAGATGATTTTCCGCTTCCGCTGAGTCCTGTTATGACTACTAATTGATTTCTGGGAATATTTATATAAATATCTTTAAGATTATGTTCCCTGGCTCCATAAATGTGTATAAATTCTTGACTCATAATTTATATAATCCTGTTCTTTTTTCAAAAAACCAATAACAAAAATACGAAAAGTATATACTATAAAAAAATATACCTTATTCATCAAACATTATACCTATAGAATTATGTTTATTAAGAAAATAATCAATACATATTTTACATTTTTTTTAATAAAATATAATTTTTTATAAATACTAATTGATATTAATCGATATTAAACAGGAAACAACTAAAATTATTTTATTTTTATCTTATTTTTAATGCATTTTCATTTAATAACATAGTATTAATACAAAAAATACTCTATTTACATACTAATTATAAAAATAGAAACATACATTACACCATAAATATAAATAGTATTCACTAATAGTCTGAAAATATAAATTCAATTTCAATATTATTGAATGTATTTAAAAACTCTCCATGAATTATTTCTAAATTATTTTATGATAGATTACAAATGTGATATTTCCAAATTCCATTGCAAAAGCAAGTATATATGAAAAAAATCCTCAACAACATTTATTTTTAAATATTATAAAATACAATATATTTTCACCATTATTATTTTTAAAAAAAATAATTGTTTTAATATAAAAATAAATTAAATTTGTATTATTTTAATGAATAAAAAAAATAAAAAAATCTATTAGTTCTTTTATTTTGTCATATGGGCTAAAAAATATTTTAAATATTTAATAAATTAAAAATGAAAAAAAAATTATTCTTAGTTAGCTTATTATCATCTTACAATTTGATCTTTTCTCAAATAGGTATCGGCACAGACAAACCCGATCCTTCTGCTATACTAGACATTAACGCAGATCAAACATCTCAAAAAAAAGGCGTTCTGTTTCCCAGAGTGGCACTAACTTCAAGTACAGATATTGTTACTATCCCAAAACCTACTGTCGGATTGATCGTCTTTAATACAGGGGAAAATCCCGGATTTACGACTCGAAGTTTTTATTACTGGGACGGAACTGAATGGAGGCTCCTTGACAGTAGTACAGCCATAGAACCTTCCGTAAATTCCCTTCAATGTGAAAATGCTATGCTTACCCCTCCTAGATATATTGCGGGTCAAAAATATTCAGGAACTATTACCCTTCCCTATATTATGGGAAATGGAGGAAAATATACTAATAATGGTATCTTAGAAGAAAACGGTTTAAGTTATGGACTGCAACCTGGAACATTAAATTTTGGAAATGGAACACTTTCTTATACGGTAACCGGATCCCCATCAGTATCTTCTCCTACTGGTACAAAATTTACCCTTAAATTTTTAGATAAGTCCTGTGAGGTTACCTTAGGAACCCTAAATGAAATTAAAACGGTTAATTTTGCCCGTAAAAATACTTCCCCTATTGATATATTTACACCTGAAAATTCTGTGACAAAAATCGGAAATTTAGAAGTAAGATATAATGGTACGGATCCTACAATAAATGGTTTTATAGAGTTCAGACCTTTAATTCCGACCCATGTTACTCTTAAATATGATAAAGTTGGGTATGGAGGACAAAATCTTGAAATATATGGAACAATACCTGCAAGTAATGATGGTACTTGGTATAAAACAGTAACGGATGGTGTTTGGAATTGGGGATGGGGAGTTCCTTCTTCTACATCTGGTTCTTTTCCGGATTTAAGTGCTTTAAACAGAGATATAGGCACGGTTTTAATTACTTTTCAAAACAATACAACACAGGAAGTTTATAGAGTCAGTGTAAATATAAACGATGCTATTCCGGCTTATAATAGAATTCCTGCAATTAAGTCAGGAGTTACGTTTTTCATTGAAAAATTAGAGTAATAGCATTTAAGAAGCATATTTAAACTTTTATTGATCTTACAATTAATATATGCTTTTTCTTTTTTTTAACCAATTATTTCCTTAATACTATAATGAAAAAAAATAAAATAATGAAAAAAAAATTATTCTTATTAACTTTATTATCCTTTTCCTATTTTGTCTTTTCTCAGGTAGGGATAGGTACTAAAAACCCTGATCCTTCTTCCGCATTAGACATTAACGTAGAACAAATTAATCCCAAAAAAGGAGTTTTATTTCCTAATGTGACTTTATTATCTATCGACGATAAAACGACTATTCCTAATCCCGCCATAGGTTTGGTAATTTATAATACAGGAAAAAATAAAAATTTTTCTACACCCGGTTTTTATTTTTGGAACGGAACCGAATGGAGACTTCTTGACAGTAGCTCCGGAATTAACCCCTCTATCAACACATTACAATGTGGAAGTGCTATGCTTACTCCTCCCAGATATGAGAAGGGGAAAACTTATTTTGGTACTATTACTCTGCCCTATACCATGGGAAATGGAGGAAAATATTTTTCCGGTGTATCTAAAACTGTAAATGGACTTACTTATGTATTGCAAGGAGGTGAGTTAAATTATGGAAATGGAAATCTTTTTTACACAGTTACCGGAACTCCTACTGTATCATCACCTGAAGGTTCTTTATTTGAACTGAATTTTTTAGATAAATCCTGCAAAGCTACCTTAGGAGATCTTAACGAAATTAAATCTATCCAATATGCACGAAAATATACTGATACTATTAATGCCGATAAAGTAATAATTAATAATAAAAATAATGAAGTTGTTGTAAAGGAAGGCACTACACTTCGTTCTGTAACAACAATAGGAAATATACAAGTTAGATATAATGCTACGAAAATATCTTCAGGGCATGATAGTTTTATTGAATTCCATCCTTTAGTAGATACCTACGTTACTATTAAATACGACAAAGCAGGTGCCGGAGGACAAAATCTTGAACTATGGGGAAAAATAGCTGCTAAATCAAAATTTTACAAGCTAAATGAAGAAACACATAAAGTTGAAGCTAAAGATTTATGGTATAAATTAGCTGATGATTCTTGGACTAATCCTGCAGTTTATCCACCTTATTCTTCAGGTGCATATCCCGACTTAAATTCCGGTTTAAGGGATTTAGGTACGGTTATAATTATATTTCACAATACTCAAGAAATATACAGAGTCACACTTAATGTAAACGGAAATATAGCCAGAGGAAACATACTAGATGAAGATGTCCCTTCAGGGGTTACTATATTTATAGAAAAGCTGGATTAACTTAGTAATTTTTTTTAGATATAACTAGATAATAAAACACAATTAGATCATTTTTTTTAACAAAATAAAAATAATTCTTTTAAAAACTTAACAAAGTAAAAATGAAAAAAAAATTTTTCTTTCTCTTTATAATTATATTTTATAATTATATTTTTTCACAGATAAACATAGGTTCTGTGTCTACAGATTCTTCTGCCATATTAGACATTAACGTAAATCATTTATCTGGCAAAAAAAAAGGAGTATTATTTCCGAAAGTAGCTTTAAAATCTATTTATGATACTATTACAATACCTAACCCTGCTAAAAGCCTGATAGTGTATAATACTGGAGAAAAAGCAGGATTATCAGTACCTGGATTTTATTTTTGGAATGATAATGAATGGAGATTACTGGATAATAGCTCCGGAACAGCCCCTAAAATTGATTCATTACAATGTGGTAATGCTTACCTAACCCCTCCTAAATATATAAAGGACCAAGAATACAATGGGACCATAACCCTTCCTTACACCATGGGTAACGGAGGCAGATTTAAAGCCGGTCAACCTAAAAAAGTAAATGGACTTACCTATGTTCTACAACCCGGAAAGTTAAATTACGGAAATGGAAATATTTATTATACGGTCACCGGAAAACCTGATATATCTTCTCCTAAACCTTCAAAATTTGAACTCTCTTTCTTAGATAAAACCTGTACAGATAGCTTAGGAGACCTTAACGAAATTAAACCTGTGATGTATGCACGAAAATATACCTCTCCTATTAATGAAAAAACTCCCGCTCGATCTGTAACTACTATAGGGAATATTACTGTACGATACAATGGAACGCATGTATCTACAGCTCAAGATAGTTATATTGAATTCAGACCTCTAGTTAACACACATGTCACCATCAAATATGAAAAAGCCGGTGGTGGAGGACAAAATCTTCAATTATGGGGCAAAATACCTGCTTATAAGGACGGAAATTGGTATAAATTAGCAGATGAATCTTGGGGTGGTAGTGGCATGCCTAATTATTCTTCAGGCGGTAGAACTTACCCAGATTTAAACTCAGGACTTAGAGACATAGGTTCAGTTTTACTTGTTCTTCACCAAACACAGGAAGTATATAGAATTACCCTTAACGTAAATGGTAAAATTGATGATCAAGAAAAAGCCATTCAAGGTTTGAAAGATGACCAAATAGATAAATTAAACCCTCCTATACCTTCAGTAGAATCCGGAGTAACAATATTCATAGAAAAATTGGAATAATTTTAATAAGTAAAGATATAAAACCCAAAAAGGTATCTTTTAATAAAAAGATACCTTTTTGGGTTTTCTTAAATCTTTGTTTTTAATAATAAAAATTTCTTAATTGTAAAAATTGTTTAGACTTTTCTCAACTAATTAATTGCTTATTTTTTAAGAAAGCAGGTTTTTAAAACTATTCCTGAACCATCTATTTTACATTCTACTTCTTCAGGATTATTTGTCAGCCGAATGCTTTTTACTTTTGTTCCTCTTTTAATTACCATAGAAGAACCCTTAACTTTAAGATCTTTGATTACGGTTACAGCATCTCCATCCTTCAGTTCAGCGCCATTACTGTCTTTAGAAATAACAGAAATTTCTTTTTCTTCTAATGTCCATTCATAAAAACAATCCGGGCAAACATAAGAAGTTCCGTCAAAATAAGTATTTTGCATAGAGCACTTCGGACACGGTATTACATCTATCATTATTTATTATTTTAAATATTTTTGAAAGCAAAAATAAATATTTTATACTGCTCCTACAACCTTGAAGAAATTATATCTAAGGATTCTTTTACCTTCTCATTTTTATTTATTCAGAATAAATCATCCCTAATGAGTAATAAACATTAAATGAAATTAAAGTTTTAACTTTGTTTTTCAATCTTATTGCTTTGTTATGAAAATGAGAATTGTTATAAAAATCGGAAGTCAAATACTTACCCGAAAAGATGGTTCTTTAGACATTACACAAATGTCTGATATAGTAGATCAAATTTCCGAATTATATAAAAATAATATAGAAATCATATTAGTATCTTCTGGTGCGGTAGCTTCGGGAAAAACAGAAATTTCACCTTCCATTAAATTGGACAGCATTTCTGCACGACAACTCTACTCTGCTATAGGCCAGGTAAAATTAATGAATCGTTACAGCGATCTTTTTCACCAGCAAGGAATTACCTGTGGACAAATTCTAACCACCAAGGAAGATTTCGCTACCCGTCGCCATTACTTAAATCAAAGAAATTGTATGAATATTATGTTAGAGAGCGGAATTATTCCTATAGTGAATGAAAACGATACAATTTCTGTTAATGAACTTATGTTTACTGATAATGACGAACTTTCGGGGCTGGTTGCTAGCATGATGGATTGTAAAAAACTGATATTATTAAGTAATATAGACGGTATTTTTACCGGAGATCCTGAAAAACCGGAATCTCTATTAATCCGTGAAATAGAAACAGACAAACAATCTATTGAAAAATATATACAAACTTCCAAATCTTCTATGGGACGAGGAGGAATGAAAACCAAATATAACATTGCTCGTAAGGTAGCGGAAGAAGGAATAGAAGTAATTATTGCTAATGGACGAACCGAAAATATACTTTTAAAAATAGTTAAGGAACAAGAGGTAAATGCAACCCGCTTTGTGCCCTCTACTAAATCTATTTCATGCGTAAAAAAGTGGATTGCTCATTCTGATGATTTTACTAAAGGAATTATTTATATAAATAAAGGTGCCTGTGAAGCTTTACTGGGAGATACTGCCGTAAGCCTATTACCTATTGGGATAGTAAAGGTAACGGGAAATTTTGAAGCCGATGATATCGTACAAATTAAGGATGAAAATGGAAAACAAATCGGTATAGGACGTACTTCGTATAGCAGTACAATGGCTAAAGAGTTAATAGGCAAAAGTCATAAAAGACCTATTATACACTATGATTATTTATATCTAGAAAGTAATTAAATGAAAAGTTATATACAACTATTTAAACAAGCAAAAAATGCCGGAACAGAGCTAAACTTGCTTTCTGAAAAAAAAATAAATGAATTACTTGAGTTAATCGCTCAAAAAACAGAAAAAAATATAACAAAAATTCTCTCTGAAAATCAAAAAGATTTGGAGAAAATGGACCCTATCCTTCCTAAATATGATCGTTTACTTTTAAATGAACAAAGAATAACAGATATCATTTCAGACCTACATAAGGTTAAGTCTCTGCCCTATCCGGTCGGTAAAATTATAGCTAAAAGAAAACTGGATAATGGATTGCAACTTTCTAAAATCTCGGTTCCTTTCGGTGTCATCGGTATTATATTTGAATCCCGCCCTAATGTATGTTTTGATGTTTTTTCCTTATGCCTAAAGTCCGGTAATGCTTGTATACTGAAAGGGGGATCAGAAGCAGCTTACTCCAATGCAATAATCTCCGAAATCATACGTAGTACATTAAAAGAAAAAAACATAAACCCTGATATATGTACTTTATTGCCTAACGACAGATCTGCTACAGAGCAGTTATTAACTGCACGAGAGTATGTTGATTTAATAATTCCTAGAGGAGGTAAGGAACTTATTAATTTTGTACGTGAAAATTCACTTATACCTATTATTGAAACCGGGGCAGGAGTTTGCCATACCTATTTCCACCAAGAAGGAAATAAAGAAATAGGAAAAAATATTATTACCAATGCTAAAACTAGAAAAGTTAGTGTTTGTAATTCTTTGGATTGTTTAATTATTGACAAATATCGCTTACCTGATCTTGCCTATTTGTGTAAAGATTTGATGAAACAAAATGTACTGATTTATGCTGATGATCTTGCTTATGAAAATTTATTGAATCAATATCCTAATGAATTATTAAAAAAAGTAAATTCTAAAAGTTATGGTACAGAGTTTTTAGATTATAAAATGTCCATTAAAACAGTTGAATCTATAAATGAAGCTATTAATCACATTAATCTATACGGTTCACGCCATAGTGAAGCTATTATTAGTGAAAATAAGGAGGCCATTAAATTATTTGAAAGGCGGGTAGACGCAGCTTGTGTTTATATTAATGCCTCTACAGCTTTTACAGATGGATCCCAATTAGGTTGGGGAGCTGAAATTGGCATAAGTACACAAAAAATGCATGCTCGCGGACCTATGGCATTGGAGGAATTATGTACATATAAATGGATAATACAAGGTAATGGACAAATACGTAGGTAAATATTTGTTTCAAAAAAACCTTCTATTAATTATACTTTTCAACCTTTAATTATTTACTTTATTTAAATTTAGTAAGGAATATACTCATAATAAAATCACAATCTTTTTTAAATATTTATATTGAATTTCATTTTTAAAAGTTTGAAAAAATTAAATCATCTTGAAACATAACTTAATTAAAAAAACGGTATATAATTTTTTCTTGAAAAATCAAAAATTAATAATAAAAAAGGAGCCGAATAGCTCCTTTTTTATTTAGTAGCCTATAGTAAATCTTTGTTGATGATGTTGAGGATTCTCTAATTCATCTACCATAGCTTTTGCATAGTCTTGTACCGAAATTTTACTATTTCCCTGCTCATCTGTGATTAAGTGATCTAAACCTAAACGATAATGAGTAGTCCTTTTTCCTGGTTCTATAACTCCTGCGGGAGAAAAAAACACCCAGTCTAGTTCTTTCTCCGGCAGAAATTGCTCTTTTAAAACCAAAGCCAATGCTTTTACTCCGGGTAGAATTTCCTTAGGTATCGCACCACTATCTATCACTGTTTTATTTGGAGATGCCCATAGGCTTCCGGCTCCTCCTACAGCTTGTAATCTTTTAATTCCAGCCAATTTTACCGCTGCAATAATAGACTGATAGCCTTTAATGGTTTCTTCATATATTTCAGGATTTGTCCACCCTGGATTATATGCACTTATTACTGCATCGTTACCTTTCAAAGCCTTTGATAATTTTTCTTTATTAAAAATATCTACACTTATTTTGTTTAAATGTTTGTTTTCTATCTTTATCTTATCAACAGATCGTGCAATAGCTGTAACTTCAAAACCTCTATTTAACAACTCTTTTACTATTTCTGAGCCAACAAATCCTGTGGCTCCGATTAATGCTACTTTCTTCATAATTATATATTTTTTTAATTTAATTCAAAAAACTGTAACTAAAATTAAAACAGTTTTAGTCAAAAAAAATTAGAATTTTTTGCTAAAATCAAATAAAGTTATGGTTTCTAATTTTTTTAATACAACTTTTTCAATAGTATTAGTTAATTCACTTATATTTTGATTTATTTTGTTACCTATGTTACATTTGGGATTGGGGTCTTTTAATAGTTTTCCTAATAATTGTGAATTATACACACTGGAGTAGATTTCAGATAAAAGTATTTTTTGTGGTAATCTACTTAACTTGCTTCCTCCGTTTTTTCCTTCTTTGGTTTGTATAAATCCATGTTTATTTAAATTTGATAATTCTTTACGCACTAACACAGGATTTACATTTATACTCCCTGAAATAAATTCTGAAGAAAGCCAATCCTCTGAATTTTTAACCATAAGAGTAAGTATATGCATAGAAATTATAAAACGTTTATCATTCATTACTGTAATTATTTAAATTACAGTTCAAATATATTCATTATTTTTTATCTAACAAATTATTTACTTCATTTCAAATGGTAAAATATTTTATTAACATATATTTATAATTTATTTAATCCTAATTTCTACTATATAGAGTTAATTAAAAATCAACTCTGATTGTTTAATACATTAAAGTCTTAAAAGAGACATTAAAATCTCATGATTTATTTAATATATGTAATTAGAATTAGGAATATTAACTTGTAAAAACTTTTTTACTACTTAATACTCCTCATAATTTTATTTTACAATTAATTAAAAAACACCTGATAATCAGCATATAAATTTTGTAAAACCCTATTACAATTATTTTATAAGAGTTTAGTAATTATTTACAATAGTCAGCCTTATACTTTTGAGAAACAAAAATTTTAATCATGAAAACAAAAAACTTTCTATTTCTATCTTTACTTTTTTATTTTTTATTAATAAGTTGTGATAAAAAACAGCTTTCTGATCAAACAACAGAGACTAAAAATATAATTTTTGATAGTACATCTTCTGTTAATGGAATACAAAATCCTAACAAAAAATTTATTCATAAGGCTGATATATTAATATTGAAGTAAAAGATGCTTTGAAATCTACTTTGACTATAGAAAAAAATGTAATAAAATTAGGTGGATATGTAGGCAAAAGTGAATTAAATTCTCAAATAATTTCTGAAAAGATAACTCCCATATCTAAAGATAGTGCACGGGAAACTAAGGTATATAATATAACTAATTTTATGGAAGTACGTATTCCTAAAAACAATCTCAATGAATTCCTCCAATCTTTAAATCAAGAAATTGGTTTCGTAATTTCCCGAAATTTAGAAATTACAGATGTAACCATAGAAGCAAGAATTAATAATATAAAAACTAATACTAAAAAAATAGATAAAAATTTGAATAATTCTCAGGAAGAAAATTTAATTAATAAATACAAATTAAATGATCTAGTACAATATGCTACTGTGACTTTAGATTTAGTTGAAAAAGAAAACATTAAACAAACTATAATACCTAATACTAAAAATTTTACAACTTATGAAAATTCAAACTTTGGGTATCAAATTAAAACAGCTTTATATACCGGGGGAAATATTCTTCAAAAAATTATAATTGTTATATTATATATATGGCCTTTATGTATATATGGCCTTTATGGGTAATCTTAATTCTTGGATATATTATTTTAAGAAAATATAAAAAAAGTAAAATCAAATAATCTCCTATTTCCTATTCATAATAAATAAAAACTCAGTTTTATTAACTGAGTTTTTATTTAATCAATTTTTCAAAATCCATAACTTTTAATTCTTCAGGAAGCAAGGAATTTTGAAATATTTTTTTTGCTTCATTTTTAAAAACAGAAACATCTGTATATCTATTAGAAAAATGTCCTAAAATTAAATATTTTACATTTGCTTTCTTAGCTATATCAGCAGCTTGTAAAGCTGTAGTATGCTGAGTTTTATAAGCCAACGTTTTTAATTCCTCCAGAAAGGTTGATTCATGATATAATACATCTACATTTTTTATTTGAGAAACTATATCCGGTTTATATAAAGTATCTGAACAATATGCATAGCTATATGAATGAGGGGAAGATAAAGTTAGTTTACTATTACTAATTATAACACCTTCTTCTGTTTTAAAATCTTTTCCTAACTTTAAATTATAATAATCACAAATTTTTATTTCTTGAATCTTTCCAATTTCTTCCATGTTTAATTTGCGTAATTTTGGTTTTTCTTTGAATAAAAAACCATTAGTGTAAATGCGATGATTTAGGGGAATTGTATATACCCATATTTTATCATCTTCATATATCAATTCAGGATTTTTAGAGGTTAACTCAATAAAATTTATTTTAAAATTATTAAAACTTTCTGTTAATTTAAATTGAATTTCGACAAATTCTTTAATTCCTTTAGGACCATAAATATTCATGGGAGTAGTTCTTCCTAATAATTGAAAAGAGGAAAGTAAACCAATTAATCCAAAAACATGATCTCCATGTAAATGAGATATAAAAATATTATTAATTCTTGAAAATTTAGCTTTAGCCTTTCTTAATTGAACCTGTGTACCTTCACCACAATCTATTAAAAAATATCTATTATAAGTTTCTAATAGCTGAGCAGAAGGATTAAATCTCACTGTGGGAACTGCTGAATTATAACCCAAGATTGTAAGTTTCATTTTTTATGCCAAGTTATTATCAAATGCAAATATCGAATAAATCTTCAAGACTGTTTTAATTAAATTTAATAAAGTAAGTGTATTTTTTTATTATTTTTTTTTTTGAAAAAATAAATATTTAACAAGTTTCTTAATAAATAATATGTTATGAAAATAGATATATATTTACAAATACAACATATAACATATTCATTACAAGTAAGTTATACGTAATAATAATATTATTATATAGTAATAGCATATTATTTTTTTGTTTTGGATTAAATATTTATATATTACTCACCTAAAAAAATAAAAACCATGAAAATTTTAAAGAATTTATACGTACAAGTAATTATTGCTATTATTATTGGTATTTTAATCGGATATTTTTTCCCAAGTAATGATATAGTTAATGCCCAAGGAGTAAGTGAACATTTCCCCGGATTAGGTGAAAAACTAAAACCTTTAGGTGATGGTTTTATTAAACTGATTAAGATGATTGTAGGCCCTCTAATTTTTTGTACGATTGTATTGGGAATTGCAGGTATGGAAGACACTAAAAAAGTTGGGAAAGTAGGTGCTACAGCGATTATTTACTTTGAAATTATGACCACTATAGCATTAATTATCGGATTAATATTTGTAAATGTTTTAAAACCCGGAGATAATATGCATGTGGATCCTCATTCTTTAGATGCCTCGCATGTTGGAACCTATATAGAAAAAAGTAAAGAAGATCATGGAATTGTAAATTTTATTATTGATATGATTCCTGAAAACGTAATTGCTTCCATAGCATCTAATAATTTACTACAAGTTTTAGTATTTGCTGTTTTATTTGGATTTGCTATGACAAAGATAGGTACTAAAGCTTCTCAACCCGTGTTAAATGTAATGCAATCTTTTTTGGATGGATTATTTGCTATTATTAAAATGATCATGTATTTGGCTCCTTTAGGAGCTTTAGGAGCTATGGGATATACCATTGGAGTTTATGGCCTTAAAGTTTTAGCTAATTTAGGAATGCTTATTTTGTGTTTTTATTTAACCTGTGCTGTTTTTGTTTTCTTAGTTATAGGCTCTGTTCTTTATTATAATAAAATAAATGTATTTAAATTTTTATTATACATCAAAGAAGAGATTTTACTTGTATTAGGTACCTCTTCTTCAGAATCCGCTCTGCCTGGAATTATGAAAAAAATGGAAAAAATAGGTTGTTCTAAATCAGTAGTCGGTTTAGTCATTCCTACCGGATATTCTTTTAATCTTGATGGAACTTCTATATATTTAACCATGGCTGCTGTATTTATTTCTCAAGCCTTAGACAAGCATTTGAACTTACAGCAAGAAATCGCTCTTTTATTAGTATTATTGCTTACCTCTAAAGGAGCTGCAGGAGTTACGGGCAGCGGATTTATTACACTTGCTGCAACTCTTCCTGTTGTCGGTCATGTTCCGGTTGAATCAGTTGCTTTAATTTTTGGTATAGATAAATTTATGAGTGAAGCTAGAGCAATAACCAATATTATAGGAAATGCTACAGCCACAATTGTAGTAGCACGTAGAGAAAAAGAATTCGATTCGGAAAAGGCTAAAAAAATTCTAATTTCTCAATAACTTTTTATAGTTTCTATTCCCATCTATATTTATTATTTTTGTATAATGAACTTATTTAAAGTAATTCATTCTATTTTATTATTCATATGTATTCTTTTCATTATGAATTGTCATACTGTAAAGCAAAATACATCTAATAATTCTTGTATAAATTTTCGTATAATTGAGTCAGGAGCATATGGAGGATTTTCTTATCCTTTCCATATGCTCGTTAAAAATAAAAAAGATTTTGATTCTCTTTTCACTGAGTTTCATAAAAATATTTTTCCTATTGTTCATAGAAAATATTCACCTAAAAAAGATTATATTTTTATAACTTTTGGAGAAAAATCTAATGGAGGTTTAGAATATTCCGTTCATAAAGTAGAAAGAAAAAATCAATCAATTATTGTAAAATTGCAAACTATCCAAGAAAATGGAACTATACTTTCTACTGATGCCATAGCTACTCCTTATATTATTGCTGAAATAGAGAAAACAAATTCAAACAATGTATATTTAAAATTAGAATAAAGATTACAATGAAGAAGATATATTTAGATAGTGCTGCCTCTACCATTATAGATAAACGTGTGATTGAAGTTATGATGGAATCTATGAATGAAGATTATGGAAACCCCTCTTCTACTCATAGTTTTGGACAGGAAGGAAAAGCTAAAATTGAAGCTGCTAGAAAATGCATTGCCCAATGGCTTAATGTTCCTCCTCATGAAATCATTTTTACTTCTTGTGGTACTGAATCCAATAATTTGATCCTTAGATCCTGCGTTGAAAATTTAGGAATAAAGCGGATTATATCTTCTCCTTTAGAACATAAAAGTGTTTTAGAAACCATTCGTGACTTAAGGGAAAAACACAATGACCTTGAAATTATTTTCCTTCCTCTTAAAGATAAAAAAGGAAATTTAAATTTTGAAACTCTTGAAGAATATTTAATGGAAAATAAGCCTACATTAGTTTCATTAATGCATGCAAATAACGAAATAGGAAACTTAATTGACTTAAACTATGTGGGCAGTTTATGTAAGAAATATAATGCTCTTTTCCACTCAGATACTGTTCAAACAATGGGTCATTATTTAATAGATCTTGCAAACTTACCTCTTAATTTTGCTACATGTAGTGCGCATAAATTACATGGTCCTAAAGGAGTGGGATTTGTGTATATAAAAAAAACTTCCGGTTTAAAAAGCATAATTACAGGAGGATCCCAAGAAAGAAATATGCGTGCAGGTACAGAGAATGTTTATGGTATTGTAGGGTTGGGAAAAGCTTTTGATTGTGCTATGAAAGAATTAGAGCAAAGAAAAATGCAAATAGAAAAATTAAAGCAATATACTATTGAACAGTTAACGAATCATATACCTGGCATAACATTTAATGGCACTTGTCAAGAAAATTCACAAAGCATATACACCTTAATCAGTATATTACTGCCCATACCCAATACTTTAGTAGGCTTTCAACTCGATATTAAAGGTATAGCTGTATCTCAGGGAAGTGCTTGTTCATCAGGTGCTACCACACCTTCCAGTACCATGTTACAACTATTTAGTACTGAAGAACTCATGAATAGTACAACATTACGGATTTCTTTTAGTCATTACAATTCTAAAGAAGATATTGATGCTTTAGTAAGTGCTTTATCTGAAATATATCAAAAAGCGACAATTAACAAAACTAATACCATCCACGTCTAAGATGGTTAACCACTGCAGAAAGATTAAAATTAAATGTAAACCTTATATTTGAAAAATAATTTTTCATTGCAGGTTCAAACCCTAATGTAGATTGCATTGGGAAATAAAGTTCTAGGAAATCTGGAATTATTCTGAGTTTAACCCCTGAATCATAAATGAATCGTATAGATTTACCATTACTTTTATAAACTCCAGCATCTGCATATAAATCAAAAAGTTTCCATAAATGTATTTCTCCATTTAATGTATTAATCCATTTACTAGCAGATTTATCTACTAAAGATTTGAACCCTCCTTCTGCCATTATATATTGCTGATACAATAATCCACTGGTTGCTGATCTTCCTAAATAATCTACATAACTAAAGCTATAATCTGTTATATGATCAATACCGAAATCAAAGTAAGTTGAATTGGATCTATTATTAAAAAAATACCCACCAAAATAACGTAAAGTTATTTTCTTATTATAAGCATATTCATGTCTATAATATATTTCCGAACTAATTTTATCAAAAAGATTTGAATGTTGGAAATCAGTTCTACCATACCACTCATTAATTATTTTTTTATCTGAATATATATAGGAAATATTTAAAAGGTTATAATGCGAATAATCATTTTTTTCTCTTAGTTTAAAAGGATCTTTTTCCCTTTCTACGCTATTAAAACCAACACTTATAGTTCTTGAAATCTCAGATCTAGGTCTTTTCTTAAAAATAAAGCTCAATCCTTCTGAATATTGTGTATATGATAGGCCTTTATCATAATGAAAGTAATTGTAATTAGAGTTTAAAGAAATTCTTCTGAATATCCCCGTTTCCATATCAATATTATAGTTGAGTGATCCTGATCCTGTTAGACTATTAGTACCTGTAGAATATGTAGGAGCGAAAGAGTACTCAAAAGGTCTTGAAAAAGGAGAACGGTTATAAAACCGTATACCTAAAATAAATTTATCATAATTATTCCATTTTACCTTAGGTTCATAAAATATTTGTGTATAATTAGGATTATCTACATCTGCGTAAAATTTCAATTGAAACCTTTTTTTATTTTTATAAAAACCTTTGGTAATTAAACTATTATCATTATCGTTTATTTCCGGAAATAGATAATTTTGGTTTATTAATAATTCATCATAATTACCTTTAGGAAAAGAATATAAAGAGTCTTTTTTTGTAGAATATACCCATTTTTCATTGACTATTTTCTTATCTTTTTTTGCTGAAATTAAAATTGGAACCGGTAATTGGGTTTTATTATAAATATTAATTTGTATACTATCTTGATTTTCTTGAGAATAAAATTTCTTTATCTT
Source organism: Apibacter adventoris (assembly GCF_002964965.1). Classification (NCBI taxonomy): domain Bacteria; kingdom Pseudomonadati; phylum Bacteroidota; class Flavobacteriia; order Flavobacteriales; family Weeksellaceae; genus Apibacter; species Apibacter adventoris. The sequence goes on along the minus strand of NZ_PSZN01000003.1, from coordinate 43,193 downwards.
AAAATTAATTCTTTCATTTGTATTTATATAATCATTAAAAAACCAATCTAAATTACGTTTAGAGCTTTTTTCTAATGAATTTTTTAATTCTTCTGAAGTTAGTTCTTTGTCATTATTTTGTTGAACCATAGTCTTTATAGATTCTTCAAAAATATTTTTCCCAATATAATCTGAAATAAAATTGAAACTTAAACCAGTTTTAAATCCACTTATAATTATCTGATTTATATTACTTAAATTTAAATACTTTTCATTAATAGGCTGATCATAATTTTGTGTTGCAATATATCTGTAACCTAATTTATACCTGTCAGTAAGAGGTACTTTTGAAATAAAAAAATACTTCAAGGGTTTTATTTTGAATACACTTACTTCATTAGGCAAATTTCCTAATAATTTTGTATTAGGATAGAATTCTTTAATATAGTTATATTGATAATAAAATAATAATCCATTCAATATCCAATGATTAAAATTTTTATCCAACTCAATTTTTTGATTGATTACATTATAGGCAATTTGCTGGAATAATTTAAGATCTATTTGATCTTCTTCACTAAATAAATTCCATTCTTTTATCCCAAAAAAGTTGATATCGTCTACTCCTATAAAATTTTGATTTTTTTTAATTTTAGTACTAATAAATATTTTTGAAGGTAATGGTCCCAGCTTTTTATGCAAATATGACAGTTCTCGTTCTATTTTATTTTGATAAATATTTAAAAGACTATCTTTAATTCCATAGCCTATAGATACTTCTACAGAATCTTCCTTAATTTTATAATTAAATTTAATATTATTTTTTTTTGATATTAAAATACTGATTGCATCCTTACTAGTCCCCATTAAGTTATTTGAATCAATTACTTTTAAATCACTATCTATAAAATAATTATCAGGATATTGAAAGTTTATTTCATAATCTGTATTTCTGTATGGACTAAATTCAGTATCAGTAAAAGGTACTAGTAATGGTTTATTTTCTTTATATGATAAAGGCTGCAAAAAAAAATATTTTAACAAATAACTTCCATCTTTTGAATAACCATAACCTGAAATCTTATCGACGGGTAATTTTATTTTATAATTTAACTCTATCATAATAGTTTTGTCTGGCAATAAAGGTTCATATAAATAAATTTCATAAAATTCAAAATCTCTTAATAAAAATAATGCCGGTTTATTTTGAGTAAAAATAGTTAGATTTTCTATTTTTCCTCTTTCTTTAAGTTTTGAAAAATATAATACCTTATTTCGGTCCTCTAATTTTCTCTTCCCTAGCTCTGTATGATTATTGGAATATGAATTAGTGGCAGAATGGAAATAAATTGAATTTAAAGACGTCTTTGTATCATTATAAAAAAATATTTTTTGATTTACCGCTAAGGTTTTAGATAGAGTATCTAATGTAGCCGTAATTATTATTTTATCTTTTTGCGCTAAAGAAAACAGGGTAGAATTTAAGAAAAGTATAACATATATAATTTTAAAATTCATCAAACAAAGGTATTAAAATACTTATTTAAATCTAATTTCAACTGCACCAAATCGATATTTCATAATATCTGCCTCAAAATATTCTATATCGTCTATAGATTGTAAAAGTTGATATATATTTTTTTTTAAAACTCCTTTACCTTTGCCATGAATTAAAATGAGCTTTTTAATTCCATCTTTTTTTGCTTTTTTTATTTCTGAATATGCTACATTAATTTGTTTCTGTAACATTTGATGGGGTTTTATATCTCTCAAAGAATCGACTAAATGCCCAATATGTAAATCAATTATTCTTATAGTTTCTTTTTTTATAATTATACTTTTATTATCCTTATGTTCATCTTTTTTCATCTCTTCTAAACAATCGAAATTTAGCTCTTTAAAAGAGCTATAAGGTATAATACTTTTAGCTAAATAAATATTTTCAAAACCATATTCATCTAAAAGAATTACTTGAGGTCCTTTTATTTCTTTTATAATAAAAGTTCCTTTCTCATCAATTACATTTACCTTATCACCAATTTCCATATTAAATAAAAAGGGCTACCTAAAAGATAGCCCTATATTATAATATTAAGCTTATATTTATCTAGGCATCCTATTATTAGTTCCTCTCTTGGTCTTTACAGAAGAGCTTTCTTTTCCTTTATGATCCTGAGCTACTCTGAATCCTACCCACACTGCAGATTCTGCTTCATTCATATATCTTCTCTGACCCGGATCCAGCCAATATGCTGTATCATTCCAAGAGCCACCTTTAATAACCCTCAAATCATTACTTATTTGAGAGGTTCTCTGTTTAGCATCTTTTTGTAAAATAACTCTTCCTTTTTTATCAACCACCCAATTTCTAATTGGCGAATTATAAAAATTATATGTTCCTGCTGAGTCTGTTTTTCCATTTCCTGCTTCTAAAGATGATTGTAAATCTCCATCTCTAAAATTTCTAGAATCTTCAACTACCTCAGTTTCAAATTTACCTGATAAACTTTTATAGATTCTTCTTCCGTCTGTTAATGTATCATATTGAATATTATCATCCTCCACTTTTTTAAACTGCCCCGGACTTCCTTCTTCATTTATAAAACGTTGATAAACATTACCACGATAATAGTTAAAATCATTAAAATCGGTATCTATTAAAGGTCGGTATACATCTTGAGTCCATTCAGCCACATTACCATACATTCCATAAATACCATATGGATTAGAACGATAGGCTCTTACATCAGAGGTTATGGCATTTCCATCGTTACCCCAGCCACCTATACCGGAATAATCTCCTTGTCCATATTTAAAATTATCTAAAAACTGTCCTCTGTTTCTCCCTTTTTTCTCACGCATTCTATTGATCATCACATCTTTCCCTTCTACTAAATTATATTGCCTATTATCGGCCTCAGCAAGAGCTGCATACTCCCATTCTGCTTCTGTAGGCAATCTAAATTTTTGTACTAAATTACCTTGAGCACTTTTATTTACAGCAACTACTCTTTCATTTTTATTTCCTATTCCACTTTGTTTTGCTACTTTGTCTTGATTAACAATGTTTTCTAATGAAGGATCATTATATTTATATTTTTCAACATTAAATGAATTAGAACCCACATTATTGGCAGGGTCATTATAAAAATTTCTCGAAATAATTCCTCTATTCATTAACTCCCTTTCGTTTGCTCTATCTGTAAGCCAATCACAATATCTTTGTGCCTGTAACCATGAAACTCCTACTACGGGATAATTATCAAATTGTGGAGCCCTGAAATAATCTTCGGAATATACATCATTTCTTGATAATTTATTTTTCCAAACTAATGTATCCGGAAGTGCTCCGTAATAAATATCTTTATAATTTTCATCACTAGGAGAATATACATATTTCAACCATGTAACATATTCTCTATATTCATAATTGGTTACTTCTGTTTCTCCTATAAAAAAAGAACGCACCTGCATACGCGTAGGAGTATTATTCCAATCGTGCATAACATCATCTTTTACCAATCCCATAGTGAAAGTCCCTCCTTCAACAAATACCATTCCTACCCAAGATTTTTCATTTTTCCTTTTACTGCTAAAAAACCATCCATTCTTATCATTTGCTTTCCATCCTGATAAACTTTGAGTATTTTTTGTTCCTCCACCAAGTTTTGATTTTCCTCCACCTCCACCGCAACTTGTTAGAAGGAAAGAAAATGAAGAAACCACAGTGAACAATAAAATGAATTTTCCTATTTTCATTATATCTATTTTCATTATTTTAAACATGCAAAAATAATATATTATTATGAATTTAAAAATTTTTCTATTTCTAATTAATAGTGGAGTAACGATAAATAAACTTGAAATATTGTTTAGTTGAAAATAAATATTGCATAAAAAGAAAATTATTATACCCAAATAAATTGTATTTAAGTTTAACAAAGAAAAAATAATCTCTAAATAACAATATCCCTATTAATTTTATCGTTAAAATGAATAAGAATGGTTTGCGTAGGGATGATCTAGTTTATAAAATTCTACTTATGAATAATACAAAATCAAAAAAAATAACATTCCTACCAAAAAATTAGACAAAAACATTAAAAATAGCAATAAAGATTTTTAAGTTTATTCCTTATAGATAATTTAAAAATAAAAATCTATCTTTGCTAATATAAATTGTAAAAAACAAAACTTAATTAAATACATGAAAAAAAGTATTTTATTACTATCCATCCTATGCTTTGCTCTTTTAAAAGCTCAAGATAATCGTTATGCTATAATAACTGGGGCTCCGTTTTTAAGAATTTCCCCAGATGCCCGTTCTGGAGGATTAGGTGATCAAGGAGTCGCCACGTCGCCAGATGAATATTCCCAATATTGGAATCCTTCCAAATATGTATTTGGAAGCAGCTATTCTGGAATAGGTGTATCTTATACTCCTTATATGAATAAATTAACTAATGATGTATTTTTATTAAATGGTACTTTTTATACTTTCTTAGGAGAGGAAGAAAGAAGTACGGTGGCTGCCAGTATTTATTACTTTAACATGGGAGAAATTCAACTAAATGAATTAATAGGGAATGATATTGTTGAAAAAGGCACTTCTAAACCCAATGAATTTGCTATTGACTTATCCTATGGTTTAAAACTTGCTGATGTATATTCTATGGCTGTTACTGCTAGGTATATACGATCTGACCTTTTTAACAATGTAGATAATTCTTATGCTCAAACTAAAGCGGCCAATACATTTGCTGTAGATGTTACCGGATATTTTCAATCAAACAAAACAGACGTTTTTAAAAACTATCAAGGTCGATGGAGAGCAGGATGGGGAATTTTCAATATGGGACCTAAATTAGATTATTCAGATAGTCAGGAAAATAAAAGTTATCTTCCTACGAATCTAAGATTAGGTGTAGGATATGATTTATTTTTTGATAGTGAAAATAAATTAGGGTTAACTTTTGAAGCGACTAAGTTATTAGTACCTGCACCTAAAGATGTTACAGATTCTAATGGTACAACCCATACGGAAGTTCCTGACAAAAGTTTTATCTCTGGAATGTTTAGTTCTTTCGGAAATAAAGATGCAGGTAAAGAAATTACTTATAGTATTGCTGGTGAATATACTTTTAAAAATGCTTTTGCATTTAGAACCGGTTATTTTTATGAAAACCCGGATAAAGGAGGTAGACAATACATTACATTAGGTGCAGGACTTAAATATCAATCTTTTGGTATAGATTTTTCTTATTTAATAACCACAGCCAGTGTAAATAATGCTTTGGATAATACTTTAAGATTTGGTTTAACCTGGAATTTTGGTGGAGATACTTCTTCATCGTATGATAATTTATAGAATTAAATAAAATCTAATTTTTCATATTCTCTATAAAAATCACTCTTCATAAGGAGTGATTTTTATATTTTTACTAAAAATATGCATTATATGTTTTCAGAAAAAGAACTATCCGAAATAAAACATCTTTTAAAAATTAAGAAAAATATACTTATCCTTACACATCAAAACCCTGATGGAGATGCAATTGGATCCTCTCTTGCATTACAACTTTTTTTTAAAAAATTAGATATTGATTCAGCTATTATTGTTCCCAATGAATTTCCTAAATTTTTAAAGTGGTTGCCTAAAGCAAAAAATATTATTATTGCTGAATATAGAACTAAATATACTGAAATTGCATTTAAAAAAGCAGATCTAATCTTTTGTCTAGATTTTAATACAGCTGCTAGAATAAACCAACTTGAAGATAAATTAAATAAAAGTAAAGCTATTAAAATTTTAATAGATCATCACCAGCAACCCGATTCTTTTAATTTTATATATTCAGATATTACACAACCGGCAACTTGCCAGATGATTTATAAATTTATTGATTCAATAGGCGAAGTCTCAAAAATTGATGAAGATATTGCTTATTGTTTATATATAGGAATTCTAACAGATACAGGTAGTTTTAGATATAGAAACACTACTGCTGAAACTCATAGAATAATAGCCCATTTAATTGATAAAGGAGTTTTACCTGATTTAGCAGCTTCCAATATCTTAGATAACAATACAACTGAAAAAATTAAATTATTAGGCACAGTATTAGACTCGGTGCAGCTGATAAAAGAAAAAAACACGGCAATATTATCACTTACCCGAGAACAACTAAAAAGTATGGGATACCAAAAAGGAGATACAGAAGGCTTTGTGAATTATGGTTTATCCATCATAGGTATTAAATTTGTAGCTTTTTTTATGGAAGATTTGCAAAATGATTTTATCAAAATTTCATTTCGTTCTAAAGGTAATTTTGATGTTAATGTATTTGCTAGAAAATATTTTAATGGTGGAGGACATATAAATGCTGCCGGAGGTAGAAGTGAACTTTCTCTTGAAAATACAATTCAAAAATTTAAAAATATTATAGAAAATGAAAATATATAATAATAATATTGTTTATTTATTTTTATTTCTACTTTTTGCCGCTTGTCAAAAGAAAGAAATTTTTCAACCTGAACAATCGAAACATACAGATTATTTACAAAATTCTCAAAAATATTCCAAAATTAGAGAAACAAATGAAAGAAAATATCTACAAAAATGGGTAAATAAGCAAAAAGATTCATTACAACATATTTTTGAAACTACATCTTCAGGTATATGGATTCGATACGTTATAAAAAATAATTCTCCACTGGCAAAATTAAATGATCAGGTAATTTATACCGCAGAAGTAAAAGATTTAAACAATCAAATAATTTATTCCACAAATGAATTTGGAAATAAACAAGGCATTTTAGGTAAATTTAATGAAATTAGGGGGATTGAAAGTGCTTTATATAAAATGAGAAAAGGTGAAACGGTTGAAATTTTATTACCTTCTTTTACCGCTTATGGCTTATATGGAGATGAAAATAAAATTGGAGCAAATGCTCCTTTACTTATAAAATTGAATCTTATAGATGTAAAATCCCCTTAATTATTTTGAAAAATATTTAATAGTATTCTCTTTATCTTTAGTTAATTGTTTTTTTAAACCTTCTATTGATATAAATTTTTTTTCATCTCTTTCTCTTTCGTAAAAATGAATTTCTAATATTTCCCCATAAATATCTTCATTAAAATTAAGTATATGAACTTCAATTTGTTTTTTCACCCCTTTTATTGTAGGACGTACCCCTATGTTCATCATTCCTTTATAATTCTTATCTCTAACTTTTACATTAACAAAATAAACTCCGTTTTTAGGGCATATTTTTTGAGGGTCAATTTCAATGTTAGCAGTAGGAAATCCTATTGTTCTTCCTATCTTATCACCTTGGATCACTTTTCCTATCATAATAAAGGGATATCCTAGCCATTGATTAGCCAAAGCTATATTACCTTCATTTATTTGATTTCTAATTTTAGTAGAACTTATCACTGTATTATGTTCTGTAATGGGAGGCAACCGATATAATTTAAAATTAAACATTTCTGAGAAAAGTTTAAGTTGTTCAAAATTACCATCTCTATTTTTTCCAAATTGATGATCATATCCCACGATTAGGGAATGGATTTTCATCTGATTTACTAAAATATTTTTTACAAATTCTAAAGCTGTTAAACGGCTAAATTCATAGGTAAATTCTTGAATATATAAATGCTGAACCGAAAATCTATCCAACATTTTAATCTTTTCATCTAAAATCGTAAGTAATCTAAAATCAGTTTGGGGTTGCAAAACAAATCTGGGATGAGGATTAAAAGTCATTATTGCAGTTTCTCCACCTTCTTTACTTGCAATTTCTTTTAAATATTTTATAACAAATTGATGTCCCAAATGAACCCCATCGAACATTCCTAAGGTTAAAATAATTTTCTTTTCTTTAGGTTGTTCTATATTCCCTATATGAATTTCCACTTAATATTTAGTAAACAAATTTAATGTGCAAATATGATAAATATTATATTTTTTTCAAAAGAGAATGAGAATAAAATATTATATTTGCAGTAATGCAAAATTAGCAGAAATACATAAAATTCTTAAAGTTATCGAATACTAAATAATATGGCAACTGAACAAAAAGGAAAGATATCGCAAATAATCGGTCCTGTTATAGACGTTATTTTTGAAGAAGTATCAGAACTTCCAAATATTTATGACTCTTTAGAAGTTGTAAAAGAAAACGGAGAACCTTCTCTAATTATGGAAGTAGAGCAACATATCGGACAAGATACTGTACGTTGTATTGCCATGGATGCTACAGACGGTTTACACAGAGGACAATTGGTTCTCTCAGCAAATAAACCCATTACAATGCCTACTGGAGACCAAATTAATGGACGTTTATTTAATGTAGTAGGGAAAGCTATTGACGGTATTGGAGAGGTTCCTAAAACCCATGAATTACCTATACATAGACCGGCACCTAAATTTGAAGATCTATCTACATCGGCAGAAGTTCTCTATACCGGTATCAAAGTAATAGATCTTATAGAACCTTATTCCAAAGGAGGTAAGATTGGATTATTTGGAGGTGCGGGAGTAGGAAAAACCGTATTGATTCAAGAATTGATTAATAATATAGCCAAAGGCCATGGAGGTCTATCTGTTTTTGCAGGAGTTGGAGAAAGAACCAGAGAAGGAAATGATCTTCTACGTGAAATGCTAGAATCTAAAATCATTTCATATGGAGATGAGTTTATGAAGTCTTTAGAAAACGGTGGATGGGATTTATCCAAAGTAGACCATGAAGCACTAAAAACTTCTAAAGTAGCTTTTGTTTTCGGGCAAATGAATGAGCCACCAGGAGCTCGTGCCAGAGTAGCTCTTTCTGGATTGACATTAGCAGAATACTATAGAGACGGAGAAGGAAGTGGTAAAGGACGTGATGTTTTATTCTTTATAGATAACATTTTCCGTTTCACACAGGCTGGTTCTGAAGTTTCCGCTTTATTAGGACGTATGCCTTCAGCTGTGGGTTACCAACCAACTTTAGCCAGCGAAATGGGGGCTTTACAAGAAAGAATAACCTCTACAAAGAATGGTTCTATTACTTCCGTTCAGGCAGTATATGTACCTGCAGACGACTTAACAGACCCTGCTCCGGCAACTACTTTTGCTTATTTGGATGCAACTACAGTATTAGATAGAAAGATAGCCTCATTAGGTATTTATCCTGCTGTAGACCCTCTGCAATCTACCTCAAGAATATTAACTCCAGAGATTTTAGGAGATGAACATTACAATTGTGCAGAAAGAGTAAAAGAAATCTTACAGAGATATAAAGCCCTTCAAGATATTATTGCTATTTTGGGTATGGAAGAATTAAGTGAAGAAGATAAATTAGTAGTACACAGAGCCAGAAGAGTACAAAGATTTTTATCTCAGCCATTCCATGTTGCAGAACAATTTACCGGGACTCCTGGTGCTTTAGTAGACATTAAAGATACTATTAAAGGATTTAATATGATCATGGATGGTAAGCTAGATCAATATCCAGAAGCTGCATTTAATCTTAAAGGAACTATTGAAGAAGTTATTGAGCATGGTGAAAAAATGTTAGCTGAATTGAAAAATTAATTTAAATCTTCAAGTTTATTAATGAAAATACAAATATTAACCCCTGAAGATACTATTTTTGATGGTGAAGTTTCATCTGTAATTATTCCTGGATTACATGGTGAATTTCAAATGCTAGAAAATCACGCAGCTATTGTTTCTGCACTTACTTCAGGAAAAATAAAGATTGAATCTATAATTTCTTCTTCAGTTAATAAAAATTTAACTAAAGAAGGAAAATTTGATACTTATCTTATTAAAGGAGGTATATTAGAATTTAATAATAATAAAGGAATTATCCTTTGTGATTAATAAAATTCACAAATACAAAAAAATAAACCCTCTAATAGAGGGTTTATTTTTTGCATATTATTAATTTACTTTTTTAGTATGTATTTAGAAATAAATTTCAATTTTAAATGTAATTGAATCGCTTAAATAAATGTTTTAAAATCAACTTTAAATTCATATAATATTAAAATTATTTATAAACAGAATATTAATATTATTCATTCTGAAATCATAATAAAACAATATTTTAAATAAAATTTCTCTATTTATACTTTAAATTTTAGATAAGTTATAGGCTTTCCTTCTTTTAAAAATATATTTTCATAAAACGTTTTTATTTCTCTAACATAAGAAGGTAAATCATATTCTGGAGCACCATAAATATCATGATGAGAAGCCAATATTTTACAACCTAAACCTTGTAAAAGACCATTAGCATAACCATGTAAAAATTCACTGTCAGTTTTCAAATGAATAACTCCATTCTTAGAGTTTAATATTTTTTTATATTTATCTAAAAATAAAGGATTTATCAATCTATGTTTAGTTCTCTTAAATTTAATTTGAGGATCCGGAAAAGTAATCCATATCTCATCTACCTCACCATTTTCAAAAATGAAATTAATTAATTCTATCTGGGTTCTTAAAAAACCGATATTTTTTATGTTTTGTTCTATAGCCGTTTTTGCTCCTCTCCAAAACCGAGCTCCTTTTATATCTATACCTAAAAAATTTTTATTTGGAAAACTTTGTGCCAATCCTACTGAGTACTCACCTTTCCCACAACCTAACTCTAAAACTATAGGGTTATCATTTTTAAAAAATTCTTTTCGCCATTTTCCTTTTAAATAAAATCCATTATCATTCACAACCTCCTCCCTTGAGGGCTGCAAAACATTATAAAAAGTTTTATTTTCAGCAAATTTTCTTAATTTATCTTTTCCCATTATTCATTAATACAAGTGCAAAAATACAGATATATTCAAAAAATTAATTATAAATAATATTTAATTATTTTTTATATTTAAATTAGGGCTTTAAATTTTAACTCTATGAAATTACTTTTTATAAAAAAGTTCTTAAAATGCATGGGATTCTTATTATTATTTATTACCTCTGTATTATTTTTATATTTAGCAGGCGCATATATTTTTTCCCATATTACTGTTAACAAAGAAGATAATCAACCTGAAGAAATGCCCATATATATTTCCACTAATGGCATGCATACTGACCTAATATTTCCTATAAAAACAGAAGAAATAAACTGGAGTAAGGAAATAAAATACAGCCAAACTTCAAGTAAAGATAGTATACAAAATTATATTTCTATAGGTTGGGGTGATCGGGGATTTTTTCTTGATGTCCCTGATTGGGATCATGTAAAAGTTTCGGTAGCTTTTAAAGCTGCTTTCGGCCTTAGTACCACGGCAATTCATACTACATATCTTAAAAGTATTGAGGATGAAAAAGATTATAAAAAAATAATGATTTCCAAAGATCAATATAAACGACTTATAAAATATATACAACAATATTTTAAAAGAGACGAAAAAGGGAATCTTATTAATATTATAACTTCTAATACTTATGGGGAAAATGATTCTTTTTACGAGGCTAAAGGAACCTATCAACTATTTTTTACTTGTAATACCTGGGTGAACTCAGCTTTAAAAAATGCTGGATTAAAAGCTTGTCTATGGACTCCTTTCCAACAAGGTATTTTCAATCAATATAAATAAATTATTTTTTTTAATAATACAAACCTATTTTCTCACAAATTTATTATAATTTTATTAAATATGTCCTGTTAATTTATATATTAATATTTTATAAAATTATTTATAGCAAATCTCATTTTAAGTGAATAAGTCATTATTTTTCATACTTTATTTATTTATTATAAATTCATCTATAAACATAATAAATTAAATAATTATTCATTTACTATTATATAGAATTTTTGATTGTATATATGAAATTTATTTTGATGGATTACTAATATGATAAGCCTTTGTTGTTCGTTAAGTGTTTTTGTAATTTTAGTTTATCAAATTACATAACTTTGTTTTCATTTAATCATCCGTAAACACTAATTTTTATTGATTTCATTAAACGAAGCTGAACAATATAATTTTCACACTGGAAAATTTATTTCATACCTTTGACCCCTTGATTTTTTAATTTAATTTGAAAATAAGAAATGAATATTTCTCAACCTAAACTTACTACCGGAATTTTATGGTTAATGGCAATCAGTTCTGGATTGGTTGTAGCTAATAATTACTATAATCAACCTTTATTAGGTCTGATGGCTAAAGATTTTAATGTAAGTGAATCAAAGATCAGTGGCATAACCATGTTTACGCAAATAGGATATGCTTTCGGACTTTTCTTTTTTATTCCTTTAGGTGATATGTTCAGAAGGAAAAGAATGATACTTATTGATTTTATTTTTATTATTATTTCTTTGTTATCTATGGCTATGAGCCCTTCTGTGGAATTATTATTTCCTATAAGTTTTATTATCGGATTTACTTCGGTAATCCCTCAATTATTTATACCTATGGCTGCAACTTTGGCTACACCTGATAAAAAAGCTAAAGCTGTAGGTTTTGTAATGAGTGGCTTATTGGTAGGAATTCTAGGCTCAAGAGTTTTAAGTGGATATATCGGAGATATTTGGGGATGGAAAGAAATGTATTATATAGCTACTTTCGTAATGATAATTTTATGGATACTGATTTATTTACAATTGCCTGAAGTTTATCCAAACTTTAAGGGGGGATATAAAGAATTAATGTTTTCTCTTTCTCACCTATTTAAATCTGATCCTTCACTACGATTATCTGCTCTAAGAGGAGGGCTTAGTTTTGCTTCGCTTAGTGCTTTCTGGACTCCATTAGTATTTCATCTTGAAAAGGATTTTCATTTAACTAGTGGAAACGCTAGTAATTTGGCAGGAAAATTTGGATTGGCAGGAATTGCCGGAGCTATTACTGCTGCTTTTTTAGGAGGAATTATTAATAAATATAATAAATCTACTTTAATGATTATTTTTATTGTTACAATTATTATTTCCTGGTTTATATTTTACAGCTTTGGTAATTCTTATATTGGATTAATTATTGGTGTTATTCTAATTGATATTGGCGTTCAAGCCTCTCATATAACCAATCAATCTATTATTTTTTCAGGACATCCTGACGCTACAAACCGTGTAAATACTATTTATATGACCAGTTATTTTATTGGAGGCGCTTTAGGAACTTTAATGACTGGATATGCTTTTGAAGTTTTCGGATGGAACGGAGTTACATTCGTAGGAGGAAGTATTGCTATTATTATGCTTATTTGTCATCTTATTTTTAGTAAAAAATAAGTACTAATATAACCCAATTGTTTATTAAATAACCAAGTATACTTCCCTATTATCCTAAAAACCTTTAGCCCTTATTCATAAATAAATATATTATATATATACTCCTTTCTTTTTAAATTGTCTCAACAAATTAATTTTTTTTGTCATTTGGCTATAATTTTTCAAAAAAAACCTGTAATATTGAAATTAGAAATTGGAAAATTGACTCAATAAAAAAATAATTAAAAAAGTCTTAATACTAAGACTTTTTTAATTATTTTAGTTTTTATAAAATATTTTTTAAGTTTTTTTTAATATTCGAAATTATTAATAATTCTAATAATTTATACCTTCATTAAAAAAACAAAACTAATTCGAATAGTTAGGGGCCTCTTGAGTAATGATTACATCATGTGGGTGACTTTCTTTTAATCCTGCTGAAGATATTTTAACCATTTTACTATCTTTTTGTAATTTTTTAATATTTTCAGTACCACAATATCCCATTCCTGCTCGAATTCCTCCACACAATTGGTAAATTACATCTGAAAGCTTTCCTTTATAAGGAACCCTACCTTCTATTCCTTCTGGAACTAATTTTTTGGCTTCTGATTGAAAGTACCTATCTTTACTTCCTCTTTTCATAGCAGAAAGCGATCCCATTCCTTGATAGCTTTTAAATTTCCTGCCTTGAAAAATAATTTCATCACCAGGAGCTTCTTCTGTGCCCGCAAATAAAGAGCCTAACATAGCACAAGAAGCTCCACTTGCAATTGCTTTAACTATATCTCCGGATAATTTTATTCCTCCATCAGCAATTACCGGAATACCTTTTTGTGAAGCATATTCGAAAACATTATATATAGCAGAAAGTTGAGGTACTCCTACTCCTGCAACTACTCTGGTTGTACATATTGAACCAGGCCCTACTCCTACTTTTAAAGCATTTGCTCCTGCTTCTATTAAATCTTTGGCCGCTTCTGAAGTAACTATATTTCCTCCTACAATCTCTAACTCTGGAAAAGAAGATCTTATTTCCTTTAGTTTATTTAATACATTAATAGAATGACCATGTGCAGAATCTACTGCTATAATATCAACCCCAACTTTCACTAAAGCATCTACTCTTTCCAAAGTATCATTTCCTACCCCAACTCCAGCTCCCACTCTCAATCTTCCATTTCCATCTTTACAGGCTCTGGGATATTCTAATAAATTATCTATATCCTTAATAGTAATTAGACCTATTAATTTATTATGATCATCTATAATTGGCAATTTTTCAATTCTATTATCTAAGAGTATTTCTTTTGCTTGTTCCAAAGAAGTATTTCGTGAAGAGGTTATGATTTTCTCTTTTGTCATAATATCTTCAACTTTTTGAGATAAATTTGATTGATATTTTATATCTCTATTCGTAATAATACCTACTAAAGTATAATCTTCTTCGATTACAGGCAACCCTGAAATTTTATATTCCTGCATCAAGGCTAATGCATCTTGTAAGGTATGATTTCTGCTTAGTGTAATAGGATTAGTTATCATCCCATTTTCAGTTCTCTTAACACGATTAACTTCAATGGCTTGTTGTTCAATAGTCATGTTTTTATGAATAAATCCTAAGCCTCCCTCTCGTGCTAAAGCTATGGCTAAATCTGACTCGGTTACTGTATCCATAGCTGCGGATACAATAGGTATATTTAAATTTATTTTCTGAGTCAATTGAGTTTCTAGGGAAACTTGCGAAGGAAGTACTTCTGAGTAAGATGGTATAAGAAGTACATCATCAAAAGTGATTGCTTCTTCAATAATTTTTGAACTAAGTGACATATGTGCTTTTGCCAAGCAAAATTATGATTTTTTTCATAAAATTAAAAATATAATTGAAAGTTAAAATAAAGACTATATCTATAGGAATTACTTTTCAGGAGAATCTTTGAAAATTCGATATCCTATTTCCTCCTATGGATTACTTTTTTGTAGATGAAATTTATTACAAATATCCTAAAATAGGAAACTAAGATCTAATAATAACTCTAATGCTTTTTTTATTTACAATGAAAACTTCTTAGGTGTCACAATATGTCTTAAACTTAATTCATTTAATGCAAAAAAACCTCATTTTATTAAATTAACATTCTCTCATTTGTTACCAAAATGTTTTTATATATTAATTTTAAAGAAGATATCTTTTCTCCTGTTTATGTAATTACGTAGATATATATATTATGTGCTTTTTATTCTTTTACAAAATATAAACATATTCATTATAAAACTTTAGGATCTACCCTACATTAGAACAATAATAATTCTATCAAAAAAAGAATTTTATTCACTTATCTTTATAAATATTGCATGTGAGAAGTGATTATACTAATTAATAAATATTAATTAGTATAATAAGGAAATCTTCTTAAATGCAATTAAATAAAAGAATTTCCTATAAATATTTTATAAAAAAAGGTCACTTTTTTAAGTGACCTTCATAAAAAATTATATTTTTAATTATCCAAAGCTTGAGCTCCGCTAACTATTTCTATCAATTCATTTGTAATGGAAGCCTGTCTTGCCTTATTATAAGAAATAACTAGATCTTGTTTTAAGGATTCAGCATTATCTGTAGCGGATTGCATAGCTGTCATTCTTGCCCCATGCTCTGCCGCATGTGAGTCTAAAATTGCTTTAAATAACTGTATTTTTAATGTTTTAGGAATTAAATGAGTTAAAATTTCTTCTTTAGAAGGCTCAAATAAATAATCAATATTTATATTTTTGTTTGCTTCTAGATTAGATTTCTCTTCTTTAATTTGTAAAGGTAAAAATTGTTCTACTTGTAATACTTGTATTACTGCATTTTTAAATTGATTATAAACAAATTCAATTTTATCATATTTATTTGTAATAAATAAATCTATTAATTCTTCTGCGATTTCAACAACTCCTTCATAAGTTAGAGAATCCCATAAATTACTATAATCCTTATAAATTACACTAGACCTATTCAGTATATCATACCCTTTTTTACCGATAGTTAAAATTTCAACTTGTTTATTTTTATACTTTATTTCTATTAAATTTTTTACTTCTTTAACAACTGAAGAATTAAAAGCTCCGGCTAAACCTCTGTTAGAAGTAATAACTACCAATAAAACTTTATTAACCTCATTCTTTCGAACATATTCTCCACCAACTTCAGAATCTAAATTTGAGCTTACATTAGATAATAATTCCTGCATCTTTTTAGAATATGGACGTAACTTACAAATTGCATCTTGGGCTTTTTTCAATTTTGATGAAGAAACCATTTTCATTGCACTAGTAATTTGCGTGGTTGAATTTACTGAAGCAATTCTATTTCGTATTTCTTTTAATGAAGCCATATCTAGTATAATAAATTTTTTAAAATAGTCTTATTATTTTCAATTAATGAAATTTTGAGCTACTTCATCTATTATTTTTTCTAATAAATTAGTAACAGAATCGTCTATTTTCCCGGATTTTATTTCTTTTAATAAGTCAGAATATTTTGATTTTAAAACTTCAAATAAATTTTGTTTAAAATTTTTGACTTTATTTACCGGAATAGATTTTAGTAAGTTATGAGTTCCTGCATAAATTATAGCTACTTGTTGTTCTACAGGGACTGGAGAGTTTACAGATTGTTTCAGAATTTCAACATTTCTTTCTCCTTTTGCTATTACAGCCGCTGTAGCTGCATCAAGGTCTGAACCGAATTTTGAAAAAGCTTCTAGTTCTCTATATTGAGCTTGGTCTATTTTTAAAGTTCCGGAAACTTTTTTCATAGGCTTAATCTGTGCTGCTCCTCCTACTCTGGAAACTGATATACCTACATTGATAGCAGGACGCACTCCTGAATTGAACAGATCTGTTTCTAGGAAAATTTGCCCATCAGTAATGGAAATTACATTTGTCGGAATATATGCAGAAACGTCTCCAGCTTGAGTTTCAATAATAGGAAGTGCTGTTAAAGATCCTCCCCCTTTTACTTTTCCTTTCAAAGACTCCGGCAAATCATTCATATTAGCAGCAACTTCATCATTATTTATAATTTTAGCTGCTCTTTCAAGTAATCTTGAATGTAAATAGAAAACATCTCCTGGATAAGCTTCTCTTCCTGGGGGTCTTTTTAATAACAAAGATACTTCTCTATAAGATACAGCTTGCTTAGATAAATCATCATATATAATTAAAGCTGATCTTCCGGTATCTCTAAAGAATTCACCAATTGCAGCTCCAGCAAAAGGTGCATATACTTGCATAGGAGTAGGATCTGATGCATTTGCTGCAACAATTATTGTATAATCCATAGCTCCCCTATTTTCTAATGTTTTTACAATCTGTGCTACTGTTGAACCTTTTTGAGATATTGCTACATATATACAATATACAGGTTCTCCTCTATCATAAAACTCTTTTTGATTAATTATTGTATCAATTGCAACGGTAGACTTACCTGTTTGTCTATCTCCAATTATTAATTCTCTTTGACCTCTTCCAATAGGGATCATTGAATCTATGGCCACAATACCTGTCTGTAAAGGATCACTTACAGGTTGACGATAAATTACTCCAGGAGCCTTTCTTTCTAGTGGCATTTCTAATAATTCTCCTTGTAAAGGACCTTTGCCATCTATAGGTAATCCTAAAGTATCAACTACACGTCCTATCATTCCTTCCCCTACTTTAATAGAAGCAATACTTCTTGTTCTTGAAACAGTATCTCCTTCTTTAATACTACTCGATGGCCCAAATAAAATAACTCCTACATTATCTTCTTCAAGATTTTGTACCATTCCTTCCAATCCATTAGAAAATCTAACTAATTCTCCTTGTTCTGCATTACTTAATCCATAAACTCGGGCAATACCATCCCCTACTTGTAATACTGTTCCTACTTCATCTAAAGAAATACTATCATCAAAATTTGATAATTGTTGTTTTAAAATAGCAGAAACTTCTGCCGGTTTTATATCTGCCATAATGGTTTTTTAATTTTTATTGTAAAAACTTTATTATCTATCTAATATACTTTTTGTTCAAACCGTTTTTTGATGTTTTCTAATTTTGTTTTTACACTTGCATCTAATTGCTGATCTCCTAAGCGTAAAATATATCCCCCAATTATACTTTCATCTATTTTATTATCTACTCTTACTTTTTTTGGATCATCTAGTTTTCCATATTTTATTAAGATATCTGAAATAGTTTTATCTTCTAATGGTATTGCTGAGGTAATAGTCACTTGCAGAATTCCTTTATATTCATTATAGATATGAATAACTTCTTCCGCTATATCTATTAAATCCGATTCTCTATTTTGTTTGATAACTAAAGTAATAAAATGTTGAGTCGTTTTAGAGAAAGATTTGAAAATTTGAGCTGCAATTTGTATTTTTCTTTCAGTTTCTAAAATAGGAGTTTTAAGAAATAACTGAAAGTCTTTACTTCCGTTAATGATATTTATTAAAGATTGCATTTCCTCAACAATTATCTCTTCTTCTTTCACAGATAAAGCATAATCCCACAAACCATCTGCATATCTTCTTGCAATTCTTATTTTGGACATTTTAATTTAATTTGGATTGGTCTAGCAAAGTTTCAACTAATTTCTTTTGTTCTTCTGCAGAGTTAAGCTCTTTCTGTAAAACTTTTTTTGCTATATCTATGGATAAATCTGCTACTTCTTTTTTAATTTGATTAACGGCTGCCATCTTTTCATTATTGATGGTTTCTTTAGCTGCAGAAATTATTTTATTACTTTCAAGTACTGCAGATTCTTTTGCTTCATTAATCATTTTATCTTTTATTTCTCTAGCTTCTTTAAGAATCGATTCTCTTTCAATTCTTGCTTCTTTCAAAATCTGCTCATTTTGAGAAGTTAATTCCATCATTTTTTCTCTTGCATCTTTAGCTTCATCTAAAGATTTTTGAATAGAATTTTCTCTATTTTCTAAAGCTTTAAGAATAGGTTTCCATGCGAATTTCCCTAATAAAAATAATAATACAATAAATGAAATAGTAGTCCAAAAAACTAATCCAATTTCAGGGGTTAATAAATCCATAATATATCTTTGAGTTTATCTTGTATTTTTGAATAATTATTTAATATTTAAAGAAAACCTGAACAAACCAACCGTTAAAATCAGGTTTTCTTAAAATTTCTACTCTTCTTATTTAATTTTTAATTAAAGAAACTACAATAGCAAATAATGCTACCGCTTCAACTAATGCTGCTAAAATTAAAGCAGAAGATTGAATTTTCCCTTGAGCTTCTGGTTGTCTGGCTATGGCTTCCATCGTTTTTCCACCAATTAAACCAATTCCTAAACCTGCTCCTATTGCAGCTAAACCTGCTCCAACTACTTCCATATTTATATATATTAAAATTAATGTTCTTCGTGTGAATCTTCAACAGCCATGCCAAAGTATAAAGCCGAAAGTATTGTAAAAATATATGCTTGTAAAGCAGTTACCAAAATTTCTATTAAAAATATAAAAACTACTGCTACAATTGAAGCGGGTGCTACTAAATATGATTTAAATATAAATATTAGAGAAATTAAACTAATAATAATTATATGCCCGGCTGTTATGTTAGCAAAAAGTCGAATCATTAATGAGAAAGGTTTAGTAAATATACCTATAAATTCTATCGGAGCTAAAAAAAGTTTCATCGGAACGGGTACTCCTGGTGCCCAAAAGATATGCTTCCAATAATTTTTTTTCCCGCTAAAAGTAGTAATGATAAATGTAAACAAAGCTAAAGTACATGTGAATGCTATATTCCCACTTAAGTTCGCACTAAATGGAAAGAATGGAATCAATCCAAAAATATTATTCAACCATATAAAGAAAAATATAGTTAATAAAAAAGGCAAATACTTTTTATATTTCTTTTCACCAATATTAGGAATAGCTATTTCATCTCTGATGAATACGATTATTGGCTCTACTACTGACGCAACCCCTTTAGGTACTCCGTTATATTTTGTACTAGAATAATATCTTGCTGCTCCTACAAATATCACTAATAATAGAATCATAGAAAGAAACATAGAAAACACATTTTCTGTAATTGAAAAATCCCATGGAGTTTTATTTACAGGATGTTCATGTTCTATATCTAAGTAATTTCCTTCAAAATTTGGTGTAGCATTAGCATAATAAATTTTTTCATGATACTTTGCTAAAGCTAATCCATTTTTCTCAACTTTAACTTTACCCGTATCGTCTCCATTAAATTCTTTCGAAGAAAAGCAAACCAATCCGTTTTCTGTCCATAAGATTACAGGTAAATTTAGCACTAACCTTTCACCTAAAATAGAAAACTGATGCGAATCTTTCACATGATGTAAAGCTGTTTCGGTTGGATTGAACTCCTTATTTGAATTTTGATTTTTATCTTCTGCTAGCACTATATTTGAAACAAAAAGTAAAACCAAAAAACTAAATATAAATTTCTTCATTTTTCCATAAAATAGATTTGCAAATATAACTATTTTTAATATATATATAACATATACATGAGCTTTATCATGTTATTGTTTTTTTAGATTCACTGAAATAGAAAAGTTTTAAAATATATATAATTTCAATGCTTATCGTTATAATGTAAACTATAAATAGATAAAAAATCAATCTCTCCGTAACCTGCTTATACTTAAAACAATAAAATAATAAAAATATATTTTTGAAGAATGTAAAAAAAAGATAAGCTGTAAAAATCCTTTTAAAGATTTTTTTAAAAGAAAAGTATACCCCCAAAAAAACAAATATGGAAGCTATATCAATAATTAAAAAAGAGATAAAAGCATAGGTTTTATAAAATAAGTTCCATGAAAAAAAATAAAATATAAAAAAAACAATAAGTGTAATTAAAATATTTAAACTAATATATTTTATAAGGATTTTATTCATCTAAATAAATATTTAAATATTCTCTCAATAACATTTAGCAAATATAATTGAAAATTTTTTTTTTAATCAAATCTGAACTGAAGAATAAAAGCAAGTTTAAAAATTATTTAATATAAAAATAACAATATTAAAAATACATACTTTACTATATTACCTTTACTCGAAATAATCTCAAAATCTATGTTTTACATTTATTATTTTTTTAAATAAAGTTTGTAGTTTTGAAACAAATCTTTAAATTTGCAATCCATTTTTATGGAAAAGTTACACAATTATGATATCTCATTTTCATCTTTAAAGCTTGGAAACCATAGCTTTAATATGAGCATTGAGCAATCGTTTTTTGATTTATTTGATTTTGATCAGGAGTTTTATAATCCTGCAATAGAAGTAAATGTTTTACTTATTAAACATTCTTCATTTTTAGAATTGGAAATAAATATCAGTGGTACTGTAATTTTACGTTGTGATATCTCTGACAAAGATTATGAACAAACTATTAATAACAAGATCAAAACCCTTGTTAAGTTTGGGGAAGAATATGATGACAGTAATGAAGAAATATTAATTATTCCTGTAGGTTCACATAGTGTTAATATTTCGCAGCTAATATTTGAATGTGTAATTTTATCTATACCAATGAAACATGTTCATCCAAGGTATTTACAAGGATACGAGGATGAATATACGGATTTATTAAAAAAATATGGTCTTCCTAATACAGATGAAGACTTATAAAGTTAAAATAGTAATTAAATAATATAATATTTAAGGAATTATGGCACATCCTAAAAGACGTCAGTCTTCTACCAGAAGAGATAAAAGAAGAACACATTATAAAGCATCTGTTCCTCAACTCGCTAAATGCTCAGCAACGGGAGAATTACATCTTTACCATAGAGCTTATTGGCACGAAGATAAATTGTATTACAGAGGAAAAGTAGTTATGGAAAAAGCTGCTGAAACTGCAGAAGATTAATCCAATTTACTGATCTTTAAAATATTAAAACCATTTAATTAATTAAATGGTTTTTTGTGTATTAATAAAAATAAATTTAAATTTGAAATTTAAAAAAGCTTTAGTTCATGGACATTAAAGACATTCAAAACTTGATTAGATTTGTTTCAAAATCTAATGTTGCAGAAGTGACTTATAAAACAGAAGAATTTGAGATATCTATTAAAACTCGTAATTCAGAAGTAATATATCCAGCTGTTAATCAGCCCGTACAACCAATTCCTGTACAACAATTACCAACTGTGCCTCAAATACAAACAACCAATACATCTTCAACTCTTTCAGAAGATAATTCAGAAGATAATTCACAATATATAACTATTAAATCTCCTATGATAGGTACGTTTTATAGGAAATCTTCTCCGGATAAAGAGGCTTTTGTAAATGTAGGAGATTCTGTAAATTCAGGTACCGTAGTATGTGTAATTGAAGCTATGAAATTATTTAATGAAATAGAATCTGAAGTTTCTGGTAAGATTGTAAAAATTTTAGTCGAAGATTCTTCTCCTGTTGAGTTTGATCAACCTTTATTTTTAGTAGATCCCTCTTAATTTTTTAAATCAAAATAAAAACTAAATTTATGTTTAAAAAAATTTTGATTGCTAATCGAGGCGAAATTGCCATGCGTATTCTAAGAACAGCTAAAGAAATGGGTATAAAAACTGTTGCTGTTTATTCTACCGCTGATGCTAAAAGTATGCACCTGAGGTTTGCGGATGAAGCAGTTTGTATTGGTCCTCCTGCAAGTAAAAATTCTTATCTAAACCCTATTAATATATTAGCTGCCGCTGAAGTAACAAATGCAGATGCAATACATCCTGGTTATGGATTTCTATCTGAAAATGCAAATTTTTCAAGGTCATGCCAAAAAATGGGAATTAAGTTTATAGGAGCTACTCCTGAAAATATTGAACGTATGGGAGATAAAGCTTCTGCTAAAGCTACTATGAAAAAGGCTGGGGTACCTACTATTCCAGGCTCTGACGGACTTATAAATAGTTTTGAAGAGGCTGAAAAAATTGCTGAAAAAATTGGTTATCCGGTTATGATTAAAGCCACTGCTGGTGGTGGGGGAAAAGGAATGAGGGACATTTGGAAACCTGAGGACTTAAGAAAAGCATGGGAATCAGCCATACAGGAAGCAGAAGCTGCTTTTGGAAATGGAGGGATGTATATGGAAAAACTAATTGAAGAACCAAGGCATATTGAAATTCAAATAGCGGGTGATAAATTTGGCAAAGCTATTCATCTTTCGGAAAGAGATTGTTCCATACAAAGAAGGCATCAAAAATTAGTTGAAGAAACGCCTTCCCCTTTTATGACAGACGAACTTCGTGAAAAGATGGGAAATGCTGCTATTAAAGCAGCAGAATGTATTGGCTATGAAGGTGTTGGTACTATTGAATTTTTGGTAGATAAAAATAGAAACTTTTATTTTATGGAGATGAATACCAGAATTCAAGTGGAACATCCTATAACAGAGCAAATTACTGATTTGGATTTAATTAAATTCCAAATAGAACTAGCCAATGGTTACAAAGTTCCTAGTAAAAGTTACTATCCAAAAATGCATTCTATTGAATGTAGAATTAATGCAGAAGATCCTTATAATGATTTCAGGCCCTGTCCGGGAACTATCAATGATTTAAATATACCCGGAGGAAACGGAGTAAGAGTAGATACTCATGTGTATCAAAGATATCAAATTCCAACCTTCTATGATTCCATGATAGCAAAACTTATTGTTACTGCGCATAATCGTGAAGAGGCAATTTCTAAAATGAAAAGAGCTTTAGATGAATTTCATATTCAGGGGGTTAAAACAACAATTCCTTTTCATAAACAGTTAATGAATGAACCTCTTTTTGTTAAAGGAGATTATACTACTAAATTTATGGATGATTTTGTTTTAGATGAAAAATATGAAAATGATGATTTACAATAATATAAAGTAATTTATAAAAAAAAGCCTCTGTATAGAGGCTTTTTTTTATAAATTTAAATGTTTATTCTATTTTATTATATATCATCTTCTATTAAATCATCTTCCTCATCATAAATATCTTCTTCTTCTTCATTACTGAAAGAATCATCATCTTCAAATTTAATATTCAAATCTACATCTCCTACTTCTCCGAAATCATCTATCTCTGTTGGTGATATAAATTTCTTATTTGGAGCTTTTAATGGCATTTTCCCGAATCTATAAACTGTTAAAGGATAATTGCCTATCGCTTTTTTATCTACAATTTCTAAAAGTTCTACATAAAATGACCACATTTTCATAAAATCGTAAACAAACAACATCCTATCTCCAACCTTACTAAAAGCTTCTTTAATATAAACATCTGACATAGTTTCTCCATCACCTTCATCAGACATATCTTCTAAAGGAATCTCCTCTCCTTGATTCCAGTTCACATCAGATTTATAAAAAGATGCTAGTTCATCGCCCAAAAGGGTGAATGCACTTTTAATACCTTCATATAAATTCCATAATGTCTGTGTATCTTTAATTTCAATATCTCGGAATACATCATCATCTGTTTCAAGGATTACTCTAATTTTATAAATCATTTTTAATTTAGTTTTTTCGTTTCAAATTTAATTTATTCCCTAATTCTAACATATAATTATATGAATTATTATAATCATTTTTAATTATTCCCTCTAAAATTGCTTCTTTTATAGCTTCTTTAATTATCCCAATTTGTCTTCCTTCAAGTATTTCAAAAGTTTGCATTATATGATTACCGGTGATCGGAGGCTGAAAATTTCTTATTTGATCTTTTTCTTCTACTTGTTTGATTTTCTTTTCAACATAATCAAAATTTCTTTTAAACTGTTGTTGCTTTTTATCATTTTTAGTAGTAATATCTGATTTACATAGTAAAAATAAATCTTCTAAATCATTCCCTGCATCAAATAATAATCTTCTTAAAGCGCTATCAGTAGCTTCATCAGTAATTAATGAAATAGGACGGGAACTATATTGTATAAGTTTTTGAACATATTTAAGTGAATCCCCTAAAGGCAAATGTAACCTCTTAAAAATAGTTACTGCCATTTTACTGCCTACAAATTCATGAGAATGAAAAGTCCATCCAATATTTTTATCAAATCTTTTAGTTTTTGCTTTACCAATATCATGCAATAATGCAGCCCACCTTAACCATAATTTATTCGTTTTTTTACTTATGTTATCAACTACTTCAATAGTATGATAAAAATTATCTTTATGGGTCTGCCCCTCTACTTCCTCTATACCTTGTAAAGCTGTAAGTTCTGGTAAAAATCTTTCTAAAAGTTTGGTTTCATACAGTAATTTCAATCCCACACTCGGAGTAGAACTCATTAAGATTTTATTGAATTCATCAGTTATTCTTTCTTTGGAAAGAATATCAAAACGTTCTGCATTTCTTTTAATAGCTTCAAAGGATTCTTTTTCTATAGAAAACCCTAATTGAGTTGCAAATCTTATAGCGCGAATCATCCTCAACGGGTCATCTGAATAGGTAATATCCGGATTTAATGGAGTACGTATAATTTTAAATTTCAAATCTTCTTTACCATTAAATGGATCTATTAACTCTCCATAATCCTTTTCATTAAGACTTATCGCCATAGCATTGACCGTAAAATCTCTTCGTTTCTGATCATCTTCTAAACTTCCATTTTCTACAAAGGGTTTACGAGAATCTGGAGAATAACTCTCTTTTCTGGCACCAACAAATTCTAAATCATATTTATCATTTTTAATCATTGCCGTACCAAATCGTTTAAAAACACTGACTTTGAGTTTGGGCTGAAACATTTTAGCTATTTCTTCAGCTAATTCTATTCCGCTTCCTTCTGTTACAATATCAATATCTTTTGGTTCGGACTGATTTATTAAATAATCACGTACAAAACCTCCTATAACAAAAACCCGTTGGTTTCTATTTTTAGATACTTTTGATATTTGCTTAAAAATAGGTAATTGTAGTGCTTTATCTAAATTCATGAATATTCATTATTCTCTGATTATTTTGATTTTACCATCTATTGATAATTTTATTATAGATGAAGCCTTATATTCTTTTTCTTCTTCGTGACGCAAATTTATTATATAATCTACACCCTCCAAAATTAAAGGAGAAATTGAACTAAAATTTTTAGGAGAAGCTTCTCCGCTTATATTTGCTGAAGTAGAAACTAAAGGTTTATTTAATTTAGAAATAAGTTGTTTACAAAATTCATCTTTAGTCAATCTTATTCCTATTGTATGATCTTCGGATATTAAGTTGTATGGTAAATTTTTAGGGTTTTCATATATTATAGTCATAGGCTTTTTTGAAATATCTATTAATTCCCAAGCCAAAGCAGAAACTTCTACTAAATCCTGTAAACGCTTCTCTGATTCAACCAAAAGAATCAATTTTTTTTCTTTGCTTCTTTGTTTTAATTTAAATACTTTTTCAATAGCTTCCTCATTAGTTGCATCGCAACCTATTCCCCAGATAGTATCTGTAGGATAAAGAATTAGCCCTCCTTCTTTTAGTACTTTAACCGCATTTAAAATTTCCTGTTGCATTACAAAAATTGAAAGTGCAAATATAAAAATGGATTGTATTTATAAGTACAAAATGCTATTTTTTTTTATATATTTTTCAATAAAATTTCATTTGATTGTTATAGAATACCATTTAAATCAAAAAAAATGTATAAATAATTGGCGGACATGAAATAGACTATTATATTTGCAGACTAATAGAAAAAATTTATACATTATAAATAGTCACAATGAAAGGAAAAGGATTTGTTAAATTTTTTGCAATAGTTCTTACACTAATCTGTATTGCAGAATTATTCCCGACATTTTATGTTAATCGTATAGAATCTAAGGCTAACAGTTTATCTAACGGAACTGAAGGAAGCAAAAGAGAGCAACTTGAAAAATTAGCCAAAGATACTCTAAATTTGGGAATTGTTAAATTAAATTATCATGATGCTAAAAAGAATGAAATGAAATTGGGGTTAGACCTTAAGGGAGGTCTTAATCTTTTATTAGAAATTTCTGAAAAAGACTTACTTTTAGATTTAGCAGATAATTCAGAAAATCCTGTATTCAAAAAAGCTTTGGATATGGCTACATCTGAACAAACAAAATCCAGTGCTACCTATACTTCAATATTTTTTAAATCTTTTGAAAAAGCTAAAACAGAACTTGGGCAACCTAATCTAAAATTATCTTCCCCTGATATTTTTGGTACTAAAGCTCTTTCTAAACAAATACAATATAATACAACTGATGCCGAAGTTGAAAAATATATAACCGGTGTTGTTGAGTCTAGAGTAAACACAGCCATTGATGTTATTAGAGCTCGTATTAAAAAACTAAATATAGATGAACCTAATATAGCAAGAGTACCTGGTACAGGCAGAATTTTAGTAGAATTACCAGGGGTTTCTGATGCCGATCGAGTTAAAAAATTACTTCAAACCTCTGCCAGACTAGAATTTTGGGAAGTTTACGATCAATCTTCTGCATGGAGTTACCTAGCTGATGTAAATCAAAAAATTGCTAATAATAAGTTATTAGGACTTTTATCTCCTTCTAACCAACCTAACGCTGTAGCTACAGCTAAAATAAAAGATACTGCTGCAATTAATAAAATAATATACTCTGATAAGGCTAAAAATCTCCTACCTATGGGTATGCGTTATACAAAGTTATTGTGGGCAGCAAAACCTGATTCTAAATTTCCAAACGATTTAGAACTTTATGCTATTAGAGGAACTAAAAATAATAAAGCTCCATTAGTTGGAGCGGTTACTGAGGCGGGAATTACTTTTGACCAGTTCAACAGAATCCAAATAAGTATGCAAATGGATAATGAAAGTTCTTCTATATGGAAAGAATTAACAGAAAAAAATATAGGTAAACCTATTGCCGTTGTACTTGATGATGTTGTTTATACAGCTCCTAATGTTAATACAGTTATTCCTAACGGACAATCTGTAATCACTGGTTCATTTAATGAACAAGAAGCTAATGATTTGGTTGATGTATTAAAATCAGGAAAACTTCCGGCAAAAGCTAAAATTATCCAATCTGAAATTGTTGGTCCTACTTTAGGACAACAATCCATTAACAATGGATTACTTTCTATTATAGTTTCTTATGTTTTTATCTTGATATGGATGTTTTTCTATTATGGAAAAGCAGGACTCTATGCTAACATAGCTTTGATACTAAATCTATTTTTCTTGGTAGGAATTATGGCTTCAACAGGTTCTGTTCTTACTCTTCCGGGTATTGCAGGAATCGTTTTATCTATGGCTATGGCTGTTGATGCTAATATTATTATTTTTGAAAGGGTAAAAGAAGAAATACGAATGGGAAAGCCTTTAAAACAAGCTTTTTCTGAAGGTCAAAAACATGCTTTAGCTGCTATCATAGACGGAAATTTAACTACTTTGATTGTAGGGATAGTTTTGTTATTTAGTACTGGACCTATTAAGGGATTTGCGGTTACTTTAGTTATTGGTATTTTCTGTACTTTATTTACCGCTATATTTATTACAAGTTTATTTATATATGGAGCTATGGAGAAAGGAGTAAATTTTGCTCTTTCTACTAAAATTACTAAAAATTGGTTTACCAATGTTCATTTTAAATGGATGGAGAAAAGAAAATTTGCTTATATCTTTTCTTTAATTTTAATGCTCATAGCTGTAGTTTCTATATTTACCAAAGGTTTTGATAAAGGGGTAGATTATACTGGAGGAAGAACCTATGTAATTAAACTTAATAAGTCTATTCAACCAGAAGAAATATCTCATAATCTTGAAAAATTATTTGTAATAAATGGAGAAACCACAAATGTGGATGCTAAAAAATATGGTGAAGGAAATCAGGTAAGAATTACAACTAAATATGGAGTAGATAGTAATGATCCGAATATTGATGTAATAATTAGAGAAAAGTTATATTCCGGATTAAAAAATTATTTACCTTCAAAATATACAAAAGATCAATTTGTGAAAGGTACCCCTTATGGTATTCAGTCTGCATCTGAAGTTGGACCAACTGTTGCCAGCGGAATTGTTAGAAATGGTGTAATTGCTGTATCCATAGCTTTAGCCGGAATTTTTATATATATTTTAGTACGTTTCAACAACTGGCAAATGTCTACCGGTGCTGTTATTTCTTTACTTCACGATTCAATAATTGTCATGGGTATATTTTCTGTATTAGGATGGTTAAAAATTGTTCCTTTTTCAGTTGAGCTAGATCAATCTTTTATTGCAGCTATTCTTACAATCATAGGATATTCTATTAATGACACTGTGATAGTATTTGACCGTATACGTGAAAATAAAAAACATAATATTCATCATACAATGACTTTGGAAGAATTATATAATGATGCTATCAATCATACATTGGGAAGAACGATAAACACTGGGGTTTCTACTATTATGGTTACAGTAATTATATTTTTCTTTGGTGGAGAAAGCCTTCAAGGATTTATGTTTGCTTTATTCTTAGGATTTACTTTTGGTATGTATTCTTCTATTTATATTGCATCCGCTCTATCTTATGACTTAACTAAATATAGTTATGATAGAGCTACTGATAGTCCTAAACTAGCTAACGTAAAATAAAAATAAATTATTGAAATAGAAAAAAACAGGTTTTTATGAAACCTGTTTTTTTGTTATTAATTCAAATCTTCTCTATAAATAAAATAGTAACTTTGTATTTGTAAAAACATAAAATATATAGTCGTGAGTTTTGGAGAAATAATTGTCATTTTATTTATAGCTGTACTGTTATTTGGTCCTGATAAAATACCGGAAATAGCCCGCGGTTTAGGGCAAGGAGTAAGAGCTATGAAAGATGCTACAGATAATATAAAAAGAGAAGTAATGTCGCAGATAGAGGAAAATGATTCTCTAAAAGAAATAGAAGATGAAATACAGGAAGCTAAAAAAAACATCAAGGATTCTGTTAATGAGGATAGTAACAATATAACATCTGCATTTGATGATACTTTCGAGGGTCCTGTTAAAAGAAGTTAGATTGTATGAATGATCTAATTCAATGGGATATAAATTTATTTCTATTTCTAAATAATTTAGGAAGTAAATCTTTTGATAGCTTCTGGTTATTTATAACCAATGAATATTGTTGGATTCCTGTTTATATTCTCATTCTTATTATTCTTATAGAAAAATATGGATGGAAAAAAACTATTCTGATATTAATTAGTATAGCAATAATGATTGCTATAACTGATAATTTTGCTTCTCTTATCAAACATTGGGTAAAACGTCCAAGACCTTGCAGAAACTCTGAATTAAACGGACTTTTCCGATTAGTCATAGAAAATTGTCGAGGTTCATTTTGTTTTTTTTCTGCTCATGCTGCAAATTCATTTGGATTAGTTACTTACTTATCTACCTTGTTTTATAAAAAACATAAATATGCACCTTTTCTTTTATTTATTTGGGCATTTTTGGTTTCATATAGTCGGATTTATGTTGGGGTACATTTTCCATTAGATATAATTACCGGTATTTTCGTTGGAATACTCATTGGATTTTTATTCAGTAAAACCCAAAAATGGTTTATTCCTCAGCATTAAAGAAGATAATTATATTCCTCAATAACAAATTACTTATTAAAAAATTATTCTTTCTATTTTATTGATGAATAGATCCTTTGCTATCCGGATGATGATTGGGTCTAAATGCAAAAGGAAAAATAATCAATATAAATAAAGAATAGCCAGCAAAAATAAACCATACTGTGGGCCAATCAGTAATATTATTTTTTGTAAAGTGCTGTACTACCCATCCGCTTCCGTAACTTCCTAAAATTGCCCCTAAGCCATTCGTCATAATCATAAATAAACCTTGGCCACTAGCCCTCATACTTTTATCTGTTTCATTTTCAACAAATAAAGATCCGGAAATATTGAAAAAATCAAAGGCCATACCGTATACTATCATTGATAAAACTAATAAATATAATCTATCTGCAGGATTTCCTAATCCAAATAATCCAAATCTCAAGACCCAAGCCAACATACTTAACATAATAACTTTTTTAATACCAAACTTTTGAAGGAAAAATGGTATCAATAATATGCAAAGAGTTTCTGAAATTTGTGAAATAGAGAGTAATAGATTAGGGTGCTTTACACCAAAAGAGTTGGGATATACAGATTTAAAACTATCTAAAAAAGGTCCTCCAAAAGCATTAGTTATTTGTAATGAGCATCCTAATAACATTGAAAAAAAGAAAAATATTGCCATCTTCTTTTTTTTGAAAAGAATTAAGGCATCTAAGCCAAGAGCTGAGGACAATTTACGTGAATTATTACTTTTTGTTGGAAGCGTTTCGGGCATGGTAAAAGAATATATAGCCATTAAAATTCCTGCTCCTGAGCTCACATATAATTGAATAGGGCTTCTTGCAAATCCTAGTAAATCAACGATCCACATGGCTACTATAAAACCTACAGTCCCCCATACTCGAATTGGAGGGAAAGCCGTCACAGAGTTTAATCCATTTTTTTCAAGTGCATTATATGAAACAGTATTAGTTAAAGCCAAAGTAGGCATATAAAAAAAAGTATGCAATAATAAAAAAGTATAAAACCATGCATAATCTTTCATTTGTGAGGCTATAATTAAAAATAAGGCAGCTATCAAATGACTTGCTCCTAATACTCTTTCTGCATTCATCCATCTATCTGCAATAATTCCTAATAACCCCGGCATAAAAAGTGAGGCTATTCCCATTGTGGCAAATAAGCTGCCAATTTGTATTCCGGAAAATCCTAAGCCTCCTTCCATTGTAGAAAGTCCGGCATATCCTCCTAAAGAGATTAACCAAGCTCCCCATACAAAATATTGTAAAAACACTAGAATTATTAAGCGTAATTTTATAGTCATCTCTTTTATCCTTTTTATAAATTGATTGTTTTGTTTTTTGTTATGCTAAAGTAATACATTTATTTTTACAAATAAAGTGATATACTACATATAATTCTTGTAATATTTTTAAATTTTTAAGATTGTTTTATCCATTTCCATATTTCTTTAAAATTAACTTTTTTACCATACATTAAAATTCCTACTCTATAAATTTTACCAGATATATAAACCATTAATAAAACAGAAGCAAGCATGATAAATATAGATAATATTAACTGCCATAAAGGTATTCCATAAAAAGATCGTGTCACTATTGCCATAGGGGATGTAAAAGGAATTATACTCAACCAAAAAGCAACCGGTCCCTCAGGATTATTAATTATGGTAATGCACCCATAAGCACCTAATAGTAAAGGTATTACAATAATAGGCATAAATTGTTGGGTTTCAGTATCATTATCAACCGCTGCTCCAATAGCTGCAAAAAATGAGCTATAGAATAAATAACCTGAAAAGAAAAAAAATATAAAAAGAAAGATTATAAGTGGATAATTAAGCTCAAATAATGAGTCTATTATGGTTTTAATTTGTAATTCTGTATCATGATTCATTAATGTTTGAAATTCTTCATGTTGTATAGAATTTACTATCAATTCATGACCTAAAAAAACTTGCCCTATAAATAAAAGAAAAAGAGTCATTATTGTCCAAATACAAAATTGTAATATAGCTACCAGAGTTGTTCCTAAAATTTTACCCATCATTAAATCAAAGGGTCTTATAGAAGAAATAATAATTTCTACAACTCTATTATTTTTTTCTTCCATTATGCTTCTCATTACTCGTGTCCCATAAATAATAATGAACATAAGTATTACATACATCAAAGAAAGTGATAATACATCTTTAATCGTTGAGTTACTATCTGATTTATTTCCCTCTTTTATATTTGTAATTTTAAGGTTTACATGGAAATTAATTTTATCTAAATCTGATTTTTTTAATCCTAATTGAATTCTTCTTTTATTTTCTATTTTTTTATTTATTGTATTTTCTATTGAATATATAAGTTTTTTATTAAGATTCTTATTAGTATATAATTGAATATGGTTTTGTAGATTATCCATTAAAGAATCTTGCATTTTAGGAACGTATAAAACGGCATCAAGATTTTTGCTATGTATTAATGAATCTTTTAAAGAATTAATATCTTTTACTTGGTAAAAATTATATATATTTTTTCTATCACTTTTAAAATCTGAATAAAATTGGTTATTAGCATCTACAATTGCTATATTGGCATTAGTTTCATTCATTTTTATCATATAGGCTATTACCATTACTGCTAATATAATTAGCAAAGGAGCCAAAATAGTAATAATAATAAATGATTTTTTTCTTATTTGAGTGAGAAATTCTCTTCTCATTACTAAAAATATATTTCTCATATATCTTTGTTTTTTACTGCATCAATAAACACTTGATTCATACTTGGAATTTCTTCATAAAAAGAAAGAATATCTCCTTTTTCAGACAGGTCTGTAATTAAAGCTTTTGAATTTTCATTATTGGTTATTTTTATAGAAAATGTGTATGTATTCTCTTCCTTTATTAAATTTTCCAGTTGTTTAATTTGTTTAAAATACTCAATTTCTTTAAAATCTATGTTAGTTATAGAAACTTTAAATCTTCCTTCTTTAAATTTGTGTCTGATTTCTTTTACTGAACCATCTAATATTTTTTTAGAATTATTTATTAAGGCAACATAATCACATAATTCTTCAACAGATTCCATCCGATGAGATGAAAATAAAATTGTAGTCCCTTTTTCTTTTAATTCTAAAATTTCATCTCTAATTAAATTTGCATTTACAGGGTCAAAACCACTAAATGGTTCGTCAAAAATTAATAATTCCGGATTATGGAGTACGGTTACCACAAACTGAATTTTTTGAGCCATTCCTTTTGATAACTCGCTCAATTTCTTATTCCACCACTTTTCTATTTTTAATTTATCAAACCAATATTCCAGCTTTTGTTTAGCTTCTAATTTTTTCATCCCTTTTAATTGCGCTAAATAAATGGCTTGTTCTCCAATTTTCATATTTTTATATAATCCTCTTTCTTCAGGCATATATCCGATATGTGCTATATGTTTGGATTGCAAAGGCTCACCATTAAAAAGAATCTGTCCGCTATCTGGTTTGGTTATTTGATTAATAATTCTAATAAAAGTAGTTTTTCCTGCTCCATTAGGTCCTAAAATACCATAAATACTACCTTTAGGGATATTAATACTAAATTTATCTAAAGCTATTTTATCTTCATAGGCTCTGGTAACATTTTCAGCTTGAATAAAGTATTCCATTAAACTTTTATATATTAGATTCCAAAAGTACTAAAAAGTTCTGTATCTTTTAAAATATCAATTTTTAATCAAATATTTTACCTTTGCAAAGATTATTATATATAAAATAGTCTTTGATTCACATAACTTTTTTAATGAGAAAGTATTTTAATCTGTTTAGTTTATTATATTCTATATTTTTTTTTGCACAGCAAAATAAACTCTTCCCTTCTCATAAAATGGAAAATAATTCCGAGTTATATACTTATCAAATTCTATCAAATGCAAAAAAAAATTACTCTGTTCCTCTATCATCTTACCAATATTATGTTTATAATAAATTTTATATAGATTTAAATAATAAAAATTATATTGATATAGATTCTATATCTCAATCTTATCCTAATCAAGAATTGGTATTCTTAGGCGAAAGAGTTACTAAATTTCAGCATAGTAAAAAATATGGAAATAAAAATATAATTATAGCCGATCAAGTATCAGGATTAAAAGAACCTTTTTATGAGTTATTTGGCGAACAAATGTTGTATGATAAAATACCTGATATTTTAACTGATAATTTTTTTTCCTATAATTTTAAATTAGTTGATAGTATTACTTATAATAATAATAAAATCTTTATAATATCATTTGGTTCAAAAAGAAATTTATTAATTAATGGGAGTAATGGTTTATTATATATAGATAGTAAAAATTATAATATAGTTAAATATTCAGGAACTGTATATAATCAAAATTTCACACGTTATTTTGAATTAAATTGGGCTAAATTTAAAGATTTTTGGTACTTAAAAAGCTGCATTAATAAAATTAAATTTAACAATATTGATTTTTCAAAATTTTTAGATAAAAAATTTAAAAGTCCTAAACTAATAATTACGCCTTGGATTATTATAGAATCGTCAACGCTAAATTTTACAGATACCGAAACCGATAACCGAAATGATTTTAAGGGTTATACCTATGAGTTAGAGCAAAATTTTAATAAAGATACAGAAGTTAAAATCTCACCATTCAGATCAAAACCATTAAATTTTGCTGAAAAACAAACTTACTCTTCTACTACTTCAATATTTGATTTTTATCCGATAGAAAGAAAAGTTCGAACTTACCTTGCTTTAAAAGAAGGTAAACTCTCCTTAGGAGAATTTGATTTAAGTTTACTTAATTTTTTGAGTTATAATGATTACGAAGGATTTAGGTTTCAAATAGGTGGAAAAA
Source organism: Apibacter adventoris (assembly GCF_002964965.1). Taxonomy (NCBI): domain Bacteria; kingdom Pseudomonadati; phylum Bacteroidota; class Flavobacteriia; order Flavobacteriales; family Weeksellaceae; genus Apibacter; species Apibacter adventoris. Next base: position 7,527 of record NZ_PSZN01000003.1, on the reverse strand, counting down.
CCAATTATAAGTTTAGCCAAAATTATTCTCTTCACGGATATACGGGATTTGGAAGTAAAGATTCCTCTTTTAAAGGTAATATTGGAATTGATTTGTATGTAAATAAAAAAAATGATGGTAAACTTAGTATAGATACCTATTCAGATGTAAATCCTTTTTCTACTGATTTTTATAGAAATTCAGAAACTATTTTAGAAAGTAAGAAAAATTTAAATTTTATTCAAAATAATATCTTTTATAATTATAGAAAAGGTGAAATTTCCTATAACCAAGATTTTTTTGAAAAATTCTCTACAACTTTTATTCTAAATTATTCTAATCAAAAAACAAACTATTCTTATATTTATAAAAACTTTAGTACCAAGCATTGGTATCATAATTTTACTACCTCCTTTCAAATAAATTACTCTCCTTTTTGTGAATACTTAATGACTCCTATAGGTAAGTTAACTATAAAAGACAAACCTATACATTTCAATTTTAATTATACCAAAGGTTGGAAAGGAATTGGAGGAGATTTTAATTATAATAAATTTGATTTTTCATCTGATATTTCTATTAAAAACCAATGGGGAATTAGCCATTTATATTTAAATTCCGGATACATTTCGGGAAAAACTGTGTTATGGAATCTATATGGTAGTTTCGGAAATGCTAAAAATGCTAATACTATTTTAAAAAGATTTTCAGTAAAAGGTTATGATTCTTTTGAAACATTATTACCGGGTGAATTTTTTGCTGATAAATTTATTGCATTTTTCTTTATTCATAAATTTAAGGATATTCCATTATGGGGAAATGAAAATATATCTATTTCCCTTCTATACAATGGACTTTTAGGAAATATTCAAAACAAAAACCTACATTCTTTAATAGATTTTAAAACACCCTCAAATTACTACCAAGAATTAGGAATTGAATTTAATCATATAATTTATTACTTTGGTTTAGGTTTTTACTACAGAATTGGAGCTTATAATTATGATAAACCTGATCGTAATATGTTTATAAAATTAACTTTTAATTTATTTTAATAGAGTGAGGTATTATATTGATAGAAAACATTATTTTTGTATCATATTAATTTATAAACTAATGAAAAATTATCTTTTAACTTTATTACTACTGTTTACTTGTTCTTCTTTCTTCATGGCACAAGAAGTAATTATTAAAGTAGATTCAGCCACAGGAAGTAGATTAATTATTAAAGGAGAACCTTTAATAATCAAAATGTTAAATGATAAAGAAATTTGCAATAAATCGACCAAAACTTCATCTACTCCTTCCTCTACCCCTATAGTTAAAACGAAACCTAAAAATAATTCTCCTAAGAGTGTTTGTGGGAGAAGAAATGATATTCCCGGATTTATGATAAAAGTTGCAGAGGCTAAAAGTGAACAAGATATTAATTCATTGTTGAATAATTTTAGATCTGAATTTCCTGAACTCAGAGTTGAAAAACATTATTTACGACCTGATTGGAGACTGCTTGCAGGGGATTACTTTAAAAAAGAATCAGCCCAGATAGATTTAAGGAGAATTAGAAGAAATTTTCCATCTGCAGTAGTAATTAATTGGAGAATTTATTGCAACAGAGCTAAATAATTAATTTATAACAAAGAAACCTGAAAAAAATTCAGGTTTTCTTTTAATTTGATATTCGTTATATTTTTTATTATTTACATATTTATTTCTTTACCTTCATCATCATAGTACTCAAAAAGGAAATCATTATAAGGAAATCTTTTTACATGAATTTCTTTAACTTTCTCATAAATTAATTTTTTCATAACCTTATAATTTTCTTTAGTTTTTGCCGATATAAAAACCGTAGGATACTTTGATTTTCCCATCCAAGTTTTTTCCCAGTCTTCTAATGAATAATTACCTTTTTTTATAGGAGTAAGATCGTCGTCATCTTTCTTTTCATATGTAAAATTATCTATCTTATTAAAAACTAAAATTGTAGGTTTATCTGCACATCCAATATCTGATAAAATAGTATTTACAGACTGAATATGATCTTCAAAACTTGCATGAGAAATATCCACTACATGTATCAATAAATCTGCCTCTCTAACTTCATCTAAAGTTGATTTAAAAGATTCTACTAATTGAGTAGGTAATTTTCTTATAAACCCTACAGTATCTGTCAACAAAAATGGTAAATTACCTATAACCACTTTTCTTACAGTAGTATCCAATGTTGCAAAAAGCTTATTTTCAGCAAACACATCAGATTTACTTAATACATTCATCAAAGTAGATTTCCCTACATTTGTATATCCGACTAAAGCTACTCTTACTAATTTTCCTCGGTTATTCCTTTGAGTGGCCATTTGTTTATCTATAGATTTAAGCTTTTCTTTTAATAAAGAAATTCTATCCCTGATAATACGACGGTCTGTTTCTATTTCTGTTTCACCTGGACCTCTTAAACCTATACCTCCTTTTTGTCTTTCTAAGTGAGTCCACATCCTTGTTAAACGAGGCAATAAATATTCATATTGAGCCAACTCAACTTGTGTTCTTGCATAAGAAGTTTGGGCTCGCTGAGCAAAAATATCTAATATAAGATTAGTTCGATCTATAATTTTTCTATCTATTTCTTTTTCTAAATTTTTTAATTGTGAGGGAGTTAACTCATCATCAAAAATAATTGTATCTATTTCATTTTCCTGAGCAAAATTGATAATCTCTTCTAATTTCCCTGTACCTACAAATGTTCTGGGATTTGGTTGATCTAATTTCTGTGTAAATCTTTTAATTGCTTTAGCTCCTGCTGTTTCAGTTAAAAATTCTAGCTCATCCATATATTCCATGAGCTTTTCTTCATCTTGATTTTGTGTTATCAGGCCAACTAAAATTGCATTTTCATAAATTATTTCTTTTTTTTCTAACATATAATTTCTCCTGCTTTATTTTTATGATTTTTTATAGTCATAGATCTATCTCTAACTAATGGAACAGAAACAATCGGTAATATGATCATTTACTATACCAACTGCTTGTAGAAAAGCATAAATTATTGTTGTTCCAACAAATTTAAATCCTCGTTTTTTTAAATCTTTTGAAATTTTATCTGACAATTCTGTAGAAGCTGGAACTTCTTTTATATTACTCCATTTATTAATAATCGGATTCCCATTTACAAAACTCCAAATATAGTTGCAGAAAGAACCAAATTCCATTTGAATTTCAATATATTTTTGTGCATTTACCACAACTGATTGAATTTTTAATTTATTCCTTACAATCCCTTCATCCAATAATAAATCATTTAATTTTTGTTGAGAGTAACTAGCTATTTTTTTATAATCAAAATTATCAAATGACTTTCTGAAATTCTCTCTTTTTTTTAAAATAGTAATCCAACTTAAACCTGCCTGAAAACCTTCTAAAATTAGAAATTCAAACAATATATTATCATCATAAACAGGTTTTCCCCATTCTTCATCATGATATTTTTTATAAATTTCATCTTTACCTACCCAACCACATCTTTTAATAATATTATTAGTTACCATTTTTGTTAATTTATTTTAGTTTATTATTATTTTTATTTAAAAAATAATTTATAACTTATCATGTTCTTTTAAAATATCATCTAAAGACTTTCGAGGTTTATCTTTATCAAAAGGTAAAATATCAGGAAATATATCTTGCCACTTACGTAAACGCTCATCCTCCCTCCAATCAAAGTCAGGCAAAAAGCGTTGTCGCTCTGGAAGTTTACTCTCTGGATATATTTTAGATTCTGCATTTATTTTGCATGAAACAATTTCCATTTTCTTTTCTATAAACTCTCCCTGCAATATGCCACATATAGATTTTGCTATTCCTGTTCGCTCCTTTTCATGTGTTTTTGAATTATCTTCCTCTATATAGGTAATAGATTCCGCATTCCCAACTAAATCAACAATATGAATTTCCTGATTTTCAAAGTATGCATGTAAATCCCTTCCTTTAGATTGATTAAACTCAAACTTAGGTGATAAAGAATCCACTTTACTAATTATAAATGCATGTTTTCTTCCATACATTGAATCAATAGCTTGGCTCGTAGGATTTAAATAAGCTGTAAGAGTATCTGCTATAAGTTGCCTCATACTTGATGACCAAAATATTGGTTTTTTATAAAAATCTATTTTTCCAATAGACTCATTATAAACTAAAGAATCACTTTTTCCGGACATATTAGATTTGAACAATCTACCGTTATGATATCCTCTAATTATAGATTTTTTATCTTTGTTTTGTATAGCAATTAATGTATCAGAATGTAGATATAATGAATCCTTAGTAAATATTTTCACCATATAAGGCCTACCGGTAACAATTGCTGAATCTTTAAATTGATACACCTCTCCATATTCTCCTATTAAGTATCTTTTTTCTTTAGGATCATCTAATTTTACATTTTTAATTCCTTTCCCGAACCCTTTTATCTCATTAAAATATAAATCATCTCCCGATAAAATTTTTCCTTGATAATACACTTTCCCATCTTTTTTTAAAACAGATTCTTTAGTTTTAGTATTATAAGTTCCTTTTGTACCCGTAACGTAAACAGAATAATCTTTTTTACTATTTATTCTGGTAAATTCATCAAATACAGCTATACCTGTTTGAGTATTATATTTTATATTAGACCCATCTATCTTGTATTCAGGAGATTCTAAGGTTGAGCTTTCGCCTAATTCTATACGATTTTCTTTAATATAATATTTACCTATCTTTGTTCTGGTAATATTTGTTCCCCTATATACAGTTCCCCAATTATCAAAATAAGCTAGATCTATATTAGCATCATAAAATAATTTTTCTGTTTCTACTGTTTGATCCGGACTTACTAATTTTACATTATCGTAAGCAATAACCATACGTTTATTCGCATCATAAGTGAGCCTTTTACATGTTAACAAAGTTTCTTTATCTGTAAAATGTATATTCCCCCTTGCTTCAACAAAGTCCTTATCTTGAAAATAAATAACAGAATCTGCTTGTAATTTAGAAGTCTCATGCTGTGCTATAACATTCCCTGAATAAACCAAATTCCCATTAAAAACATTCTCATTTACTTCTTCCAGATCTGCATTAATTAAATTTATTTTTTGAGGTTTGGTATTTTTTTGAGGTTGTGAGAAAACTTCTTGTGAAAAAATTAATCCTATAAAAAAGAATAATAAAAAATTTAATTTCATTTACTAAGCTTTCTTTTTTGCGTAAAAATATAAGGAATGACTCTCTATTTCTATACCAAATACTTCTTCTAATGAATCTTTAATAGTTTGAATTCTAGGATCACAAAATTCAATAACTTCTCCACTATCCATCATAAGTATATGATCATGTTGTTTTGCAAAATATGATTTTTCATATAAAGCTTGTAATCCATCTCCAAATTGATGTTTTCTAACTAATTTTGCATCTAGTAAAATCTCAATAGTATTATATATAGTAGCCCTACTTACTCTATAATTCTTTTCCTTCATTCTCATATATAACCAATCTATATTAAAATGCTCATCAGTAGAATAAATCTCTTCTACAATTGCAAATCTTTCTGGTGTTTTTCGATGTCCTTTATCTTCTAAATATTTACGAAAAACTTCTTTTACAATTTCTATATCTTTATTTACTGTCTTTGAATTCATATTACTTTGGGATACTATTGCAAATATAATAAATATTTTAGCTATTTATTTTAGAAAACAAATGAATATTTACTTAATATAAGTTTATTGTAAAAAAATAAATACATAAATATTTTTTAGTACAGTTTTTGTTGTTCATTATCTTAACTATTTTTTTTATTAAAAAAATAATTATTATTATATAAATTTTAATTAAATAAATGAAAAGCTATATATTAATATTGAATATATTTTTATTTATTAATTGCCAAACTAATCAACACAAAGAAAAATATTCAGAGTATACAGAAAAAAAATTAGAAAAAGTGACATTTGGCGGAGGTTGTTTTTGGTGTTTAAGTCCATGTTTTGAAATGATAAAAGGAGTTAATAAAGTAACTTCCGGATATTCAGGTGGATATAATGATTATCCAACGTTCCAGCAAGTTTCTTCCGGCTTAACAGATCATGCAGAAGTAATACAAATAGAGTATGACCCAGAGTATATTTCATTTTCTGAAATATTAGACATATTTTGGTTTTTACACGATCCTACTCAACTCAATCGGCAAGGAATTGATATTGGTTCACAATACAGATCTATAATTCTATATAGAAATGAAGAACAAAAAATTTTATCACAAGAATCTTTAAAAAAGTCACAATCTACAGATTTATGGAAAGGAAAATATGTAACACAAATTGTTCCTTTTGTTAATTTTTTTCCGGCAGAAGATTTCCATCAAGAATATTATCAGAAAAATCCTAGTCATCCGTATTGTATCTCCGTTATAGCTCCTAAAATTGAGAAATTTAGGACTAAATTTAATTACAAATTAAAACCTGAATTTAAAAGAATTATTAAATAAAATTATCATTATTCATAAAAAAAACAAATTCTCCCTTCTTCATAAATTAAATAATAAAAATTTAATCCCAATAATAAGCCCGGAATTTCCCTTTTTTATACACTATACACTTTTAATATGGCCATACTTACTGTAAAACTAATTAAACCTATAATCCCTCTTATATTCCTATTTTTTTCTTATTTTTTAACCCTATAAAAACAAAAAAGTCTCACTTATATAATAAGTGAGACTCTGTATTAAAAAACTGGCGGCTACCTACTCTCCCGCAATTAGCAGTACCATCAGCGCTAGGCAGGCTTAACTTCTGTGTTCGGAATGGGAACAGGTGAGCCCTGCAGCTATAACCACCCTAAATATTGTTAATGGAATTTTATATAATATTTTTTAAACTTCTCACCTTTTATACTAGGCTTATTTGATTTGTGTTTTTATTACTTCACCTGTACTTTTTTTGGACGAAATCTACGGGTAATTAGTACTACTCGGCTATGACATCACTGCCTTTACACCTGTAGCCTATCAACGTGGTGATCTCCCACGACCCTTAAAAGAATTCTTATCTTGTGGCGAGTTTCGCACTTATATGCTTTCAGTGCTTATCTCTTCCAAACTTAGCTACTCAGCAGTGCACCTGGCGGCACAACTGATACACCAGAGGTTTGTTCAACTCGGTCCTCTCGTACTAGAGTCAACTCCACGCAAAATTCTAACGCCCGCAATAGATAGAGACCGAACTGTCTCACGACGTTCTGAACCCAGCTCGCGTGCCACTTTAATGGGCGAACAGCCCAACCCTTGGGACCTTCTCCAGCCCCAGGATGTGACGAGCCGACATCGAGGTGCCGAACCTCCCCGTCGATGTGAGCTCTTGGGGGAGACTAGCCTGTTATCCCCGGAGTACCTTTTATCCTATGAGCGATGGCCCTTCCATACGGAACCACCGGATCACTATGTCCTGCTTTCGCACCTGCTCGACTTGTTGGTCTTGCAGTCAAGCACCCTTATGCCATTACACTCTA
>NZ_PSZN01000002.1:0-220224 GCF_002964965.1 Apibacter adventoris | reverse complement strand
AATCATTTAATTTAATTGCAGGCAAATATTATTCGACATATTATTTAGGTAACAATAAAAAACGCACTTCTGGATGGACTTCTGAACTTCAAAATATATATGCTGAAGATTGGAATCAAGATCTTTCGTTAATTTCAGAAGGCTCAGCAATGAAAGATGGAACATGTTTTCCAAGTGTTTCACATACTAATGGAGAAAGTATAGATTCGGATTATTTTAATTTAATAAATACACAAAAATATGTGAATGCAATGGCAAATTTTGGCATAACAACATTTTATTTTAAACCAGGAATGAAGTTAGTCAAACCTAAAAAAGCAATAACATTTAAAGAAGATTCTCATCATAAGGCTCATCTTTATTGTGGAGTAAAAAATATAGCTGTAATAGAAATAAAAGAATAAATTAAATGAAAAGAATACTTAGTTTAGTAATATTTGCATTGACAATTAATATTTCTTGTCAAAAAAAAGAAGTGATTCATAATATGACGGAATCAACAATAGATAGTTTAGTAGAAAAACCAAAATTATTATATTTTGATGATGATAATATTGAAGATAAAGCACAGATTCAAGAAAAAAATAGCACAAAATTTTTAAATTTTGTTCTTAAGATTTATTTGTCATCTCAAAGTAAAACAATTGAAATACCTGTTTTAAATAATAGTATATTGTATAATAATATAAAAACAGATTATTATGTAAGTGATCCGATTATTAAAGGTAAAATTATAGAGCTAAGTGTAGATTATGCAAATCAGGTTACGAAGAAAAATATTTCAGGAGAAAAGAAAAATTTGATTGAAAAGATTAAGTTTAGATATGATATTCATAATAAAAAAATACAAGTTATAGGATATGACTTAAGTTATACGAAAGATAATAATGGTGCCTATACTAAATCATTTAATTTAATTGCAGGCAAATATTATTCGACATATTATTTAGGTAACAATAAAAAACGCACTTCTGGATGGACTTCTGAACTTCAAAATATATATGCTGAAGATTGGAATCAAGATCTTTCGTTAATTTCAGAAGGCTCAGCAATGAAAGATGGAACATGTTTTCCAAGTGTTTCACATACTAATGGAGAAAGTATAGATTCGGATTATTTTAATTTAATAAATACACAAAAATATGTGAATGCAATGGCAAATTTTGGCATAACAACATTTTATTTTAAACCAGGAATGAAGTTAGTCAAACCTAAAAAAGCAATAACATTTAAAGAAGATTCTCATCATAAGGCTCATCTTTATTGTGGAGTAAAAAATATAGCTGTAATAGAAATAAAAGAATAAATTAAATGAAAAGAATACTTAGTTTAGTAATATTTGCATTGACAATTAATATTTCTTGTCAAAAAAAAGAAGTGATTCATAATATGACGGAATCAACAATAGATAGTTTAGTAGAAAAACCAAAATTATTATATTTTGATGATGATAATATTGAAGATAAAGCACAGATTCAAGAAAAAAATAGCACAAAATTTTTAAATTTTGTTCTTAAGATTTATTTGTCATCTCAAAGTAAAACAATTGAAATACCTGTTTTAAATAATAGTATATTGTATAATAATATAAAAACAGATTATTATGTAAGTGATCCGATTATTAAAGGTAAAATTATAGAGCTAAGTGTAGATTATGCAAATCAGGTTACGAAGAAAAATATTTCAGGAGAAAAGAAAAATTTGATTGAAAAGATTAAGTTTAGATATGATATTCATAATAAAAAAATACAAGTTATAGGATATGACTTAAGTTATACGAAAGATAATAATGGTGCCTATACTAAATCATTTAATTTAATTGCAGGCAAATATTATTCGACATATTATTTAGGTAACAATAAAAAACGCACTTCTGGATGGACTTCTGAACTTCAAAATATATATGCTGAAGATTGGAATCAAGATCTTTTAAATAAAATATTGTTATATGGAAATGAGAGGGAGTGATGCTTTATTTAAATTTTGATGGAAGAGTATGTTAGGTTTGACTTACAAAAGGAATGGCAAAATAAAATACTTAAATCATTTGCCAAAGAACACAGAAAAATCATCACCACCAAAAGTAAAGAAAAGGATGACGCAGTTAATTATAAATATACAGAAAATGGATACAAAACAAAATTGAATGCTCCAAAACAAGATTAAACAAAAGATTAAAATAATAGTATATTTCTTTATATTATTAAATTTTAATTCATGCCAATCCCAAGAAAAGAATATAGCTTTAGGTATAACTTATAATAATATTACCAATTTTTCTGACGTAATTTATGATGATTACAGTGGGGTAGGAATTACTCAAATTAAATCTGAAAGTATTTCAAGCTTTCTAAACACTAAATCCAGATATTTTATTCTATGGAATGAAGAAAACATTTCCAATACAAATAATATTTCTTTTACAGAATTAGCCCTTATTAATTCTAAAGATGATATAAAATCTGGAAAAGAAAAAATAAGATACCTGTTTATAGAAAGGAAAAAAGGAAAAAATAAAGAATTAATAGATACTTTAAAAATACCAAAAGGCTTTGATTATTCTCAATTTAATTACAAATCTGGTAATGTTGATAAAACAGGTATTGCTATTGGGAAATATAGCAACAGTACAAAAAAAGAATCTTTTGAGTTATACGAACTTTATGGTATAAGTAATGTAGGGAAAATAACTAGATTACCATTATCAACTATTATTTACGATTGCCCTCCCCCAACATACTATTTAAGAGAATATGAACCAGAAGAATATACATATAAAACTAAGCAAGAATATAATAAAAACAAAATTATTTCAAGTAAATGGTTTGGAATATATCATGTGGTAAGTAAAGAATCTAAAGATTGGAGGGAAGATAAAAGTATTACATTAAGTATTTCAAAAGATTCTATAATTTATGAAATAGCAGGTTATCAGATTTATCAAAAATATTTATTAACAGGAAAAGAAGTTGATAATAAATTATTATTGTCTTATTCAAAGTATTTAGATGGTAGTGAGAGCGCTATATTAGAAAAAACAAAAGATTTTGGGAATATATATTTTGATGGTAAAAAATATTTATGGGAATCTCCATATTTAGATTTTTATTATGATAATAAACAATATATATTAAATAAAATGCAGTAAATAAATATACATAACTAAGACTCCGCCTAGTATTTATCTCTTTTTTTCAATACTAAAAAAATGAAGAATTACTTTAAAATAAAAATATAATTCCTTTTTTATTACTTATAGCTTTGATAAGTTGTAAAGGAAGAACAGAGCAAAAACAATTTTTAGATTTTCAAAATAATGAAATTATCTGATGCTGTAAGGATAGAAGAAAAGAAAACACATTAATAAATAATTTTTATACATTGGGAGCTTATTGACGTAACACGATCTTTTGATAAACCTATCGAAGAAAAAGATTTAGAGAATTTAAAAAAAATTAAAAATTAAATTTTCAGAAGATACCTTAAAAATTAATGACAACACAAAGTGATTTTAGAAAAGCTATAAATTCTGATAAAATTGATTTTGTTTCAGGAAGTAATAAATCGGATTTTAAACCAGAAAGAGGAGATATATTTGTTTGGCGAAAAAGTAATGGTGTTGGTCATACAGGAATAGTATATGAGTATGATGAATCTACAGATTTAGTGACTATTTTAGAGGCAATAGGAAGAACAGGGGCTGTAGGAGAATCTCAACAAGTTAAAAATGGTGGATATTCAGGAAAAGGCTGTTCGAGGACGGCTATTTATATGAAGAATAGTGGAGCATTATCTAGTCATGATGGATGGAAAGGATATTTTAGACCTAAAAATTATACTAAAAAATTATAATTATGAAAAACAATTTTTTATATATAACCTTAATTATAATCTCATGTACTTTAGTTTTTTGTAAAGGGCAAGATAAAGAAAAGTCTTTGATTGAAATAAAAAATAAAGTAGATAGTTATTCTTTTGATAACATATTAAAATGCGGAGACTTTTCCTTTGAAAATGGTTATTTTGTAACAGCGGATTATGGCTGTATTTATAGTCCAAAAGAGAATAACAATTTAGGAAATATTCTAATTTATTATATACCTAAAAATGGCATAAATTTAAATACTGAAGAATCTGTTAAAGAAATTAATGAGTTATCTATTGATGAACTTAAACGTAAATTTAACATTTATGTTTTTCTGATTGAAAAAAAGTATTTAAACTATAATAAATCAGGAGATCCAATATATTATCAAAAAGATAACTATATGGAGAAATTATTTACAAATAATTTAAATGAGTGGGAATTATTAGATTCTATTAAAATTCAGTCCTTAAATGAAAATAATTTAGAACAAGAATGGAGAGAAAATTTCATAAATACTAAAATTCAAAAATTAAGAACTAATAATTTTATCACAGTAAATAATATTTCTGAAAAATGGTATGGGAATTATTCAGTATGGTTAGATTATGGAGATATAGGAGGGCAAAAGGTAGGTTATGAAATTATTATAGAGATAACAAAAGATAGTATAAAAGCAACGGGAGACGGTTTTCAAATGAGCTTTATAGACCTATTAACAGCTAAAGAGGAAAACAGTAAACTCATTTTATATCATTCAAGGAATTTGTATGGATATAAACAAGGGGGTGGGATGAATCCTGAATTTGTTTTAATTGAAGATAAAGGGAACTATTATTTGACAACCCAATGGGTATCTCAAGATGTAATAACAAAACCTAAAAAACTAGGTTATGAAATAATAAAGAAAAAATAATTATGATATATAAAGTTCAATAAAATAGCAATGGGCATGATTAAACCTGTTCTCTTTTTATTCCTTTTCTTTTGTAAGCAAAAAGGAATAAAATATGATGACAACAATTTATTGGAGCAAAATATTTCCATACAACAAGATTCGGCAATTGTTTTTTTAACAAACTTTTATTCAAATTACATTAAAGAAGGAATAAGAAATTCTCCTAATGAGAAGGCTTTAAATTCTTTAAAAGAAAAATATTTGTCTAAAAAATTTTTATCCAGACTTAGCAATAAAGAACTTGATTATGATCCGGTAATTAATGCACAAGATTTTATAGAACAATGGTTAGAAACAATAAATATAGAGCCTTTAGTTAAAGGACAGTTTTATAAAGTATGTCTTCCATATAATGATTTTGAAGGAAATCATAATCTTTGTATGAAAGTGAAATTAGAAAAAACAAAAGAAGGTTATTTAATAGATGATATAGAAGAATATAAAATGAAGGAAGAAATCACTGGTCAAATAGAACAAAAAAATATTGTAACAAGTTGGAAAGGAAAGTATGTGTATTTAACTAATGATAGAGATAACTATAAAAATGAATATAAAATAAACATTAAATCCTATGAAGATGTAAGAATATTAAATATTATAGATAATGATACCATTAAGTATAAGTCTAAAATTATTTCTTTACAAACTAATAATGGAATTTCAGAAATAGCTTTACCCCTAATTTCCTATCAAGGAGATAATAAATCTGATATTGATACCCTTTATTTAAAAAAAGAAAAAGCATCTTATTTCATTTCAGGAAATCCTATTTATGAAATTAATCCTGGAAATAATACTTGGAGTCCTTTAGAAATATCTAATTAATATTAAACAAAGAGAAGTGAATATGATAGTTATACTTAATCTAATAATTAAACTAAAATATTTATTGCATATAAATTATATGAAGAATATATAATAAACCTTAAATGAGTCGGATAATTATTTTAATTATTTGTGCATTTTTATGAAAAACAATTTTATATATATAACCTTAATTATAATCTCATGTACTTTAGTTTCTTGTAAAGGGCAAAAAGATCAAAACAATAATAAAAGTACAATGAATATAAATAATAAAGAAAATGCACCTTACAATATATATAAAGATGGAGAATTGGAGATTAATTATGATAAACTTATTATTAAAAATAAGGAACAAATAGAAAATGAGTTTAATAAATTTAATTATCAATATCCATCTCTGAATCTATTCATTGAAAAAATAAAATATTACTATGGAGTTAATATTGATAAATATAAAGAAAATATAGTAGTCTTAGACCAGAGTCTATCTCCTGTCATAGCTATTAAAAATTTACCTGCTCTTTATGTGGAAGATATTAAAGGAGATATAGATGGATTAACTTTACTTCATTATAATCAATTCATTTTTTGTGATAATAAATCTTCCCTAGAATGGTTAAAAAAAGAAAGACCCGATTTAATTATAGAATTAGTAAAAACTTTTGGATTTGATAAAAACAATACTATTTTAAAATATGCATTTAGCAATACTAATTTTAGAAACAAATTTGCTGTAAAAGAATTAATTTTTGAAGAAAGGAATCATACCTATATCTTAAGGGAACATTTAGTAGATAAGATTAGAGAAATAGAATATAATAAACAAATAATTAATGCTTTTTCAGAAACAATTCAAGGAGATTTCTATTATACACTATCTGATATTATTAAAGACATAGCAGACACTCCTAATGATTATAAGAATAATGAGTATTCAATCGCATTTCTCTTAAATGAATTAGCCTTATCAGGCATAACCGGATACATAGATTATTTTTATGAAAATTATCCATTTTATAAAAAAAATATTCTCAATAATGATTTTTATAATTTTAAAATGCTAAAGAAGTATACGGAAAAAGTTTATGAAAATAATGATCTGGAGGCAATGTATTATATCCAAGACCCCGATGGATTTACCAATCTAAGGAAAGAAAAGAATTCCAAATCAGAAATAGTGCAGCAAATAAAAAATGGAGAAAAAGTGGAAGTATTAAATGAAGAAGGAAAATGGTGGTTGATAAAAACCCAAAAAGAAAAACAGGGGTATGTGTATTATGACAGAGTAAAAGTTAAATAAAAAATGGTGTAAAAAAGAAAAATGCTTAGTCCTATTTTTATAGGATATTGGTTTTCTGTAAAGGAGCAAATAATAAAAAATACAACATATAATAGCTATAAAGTCTGAGAATTCAAAGTTGAATATGATGAAATTATTGTCAATGAGGAAAAGCATATAGTTTCTAAATAATCATAATATTCTTCCAAAAACGGAATTTTCATTTAAAAAATCAAAACCTAGGCAAAATAAAAAAAAAATTTTTTATGGAAATTTATTAGAAATAACATCTAATAAATAAAAAAAATAAATAAAATGAAAAAGTATTTTTTATTATGCCTTGTATGTTGTACTACATTGTTATTTTCACAAAAACCTATTTTTAGCACGGCAAATACGGAAGCAGTAACCGTCTATTTCAATTCTGCAGAAATAACACAATCTACTAATGTAAATCTTCCGGCAGGAACCTCCGAAATTATAGTTAAAAATGTATCAAACTATATAAATGAAAAAACGGTTATGGTAGGTGCGCCCTCTAACGTTACCGTGCTTTCTGTACAGTTTACCAAGGATTATATTTCTGAATATGACAAAGATCAAAACTTACCCGAGTTAAAGAAAGTAAGAGATAGTGTTGCATGGGTTAATAAAGAGTTGGATAAGCTAAACAATGAAAAAAGCAGTATACTAAAAACTATAGAAATGTTAGATAAAAACCAGCAGATTGCCGGTGTTAATACAGGATTAAATGCTTTAGAATTGACTAAAATTATTGAATATTACCAAAAAAAGAGAACAGATCTTAGTTTCCAACACTCAGCAATATTAGAAAAAGAAAAAAAATTATCTGATAGGCTTATAAGTCTAAATACCAAATTAAACTTCACCAAGCAAGAAGAAGAAAAAATATCTAAGGGTAAATTAATACTACAGGTTATGGCAAATGAAGCTGGAAATGTTCCTTTCAAAATATCCTATTTAAGTGGAGGAGCTACATGGACTCCCTTTTATGATTTGAGAGCAGATAATATATCTAGCCCTATTAAAATGATTTATAAAGCCCAGATAGAACAAAATACAGGAATTGATTGGAAGAAGGTGAAATTGACTCTTTCCAGTGGTATGCCCAGCCAAAATAATCAGGCACCTATCTTAAACCAATGGTTTTTAAGATTTGGAGATTATAACAAAAATAGAATAATAGCAAAAGGACAAATTTCTAAGAATACGATTCAATCAATGGATTGGCAAATGGCTCAAAAAAGTGTAGCAAAAGATTTTGATTCTCAATTTTCTTCAGTAAATTCTAATATAATAGAAAGCCAATTAAATACAAGTTTTGATATAGATATACCTTATGATATTATGTCTAATGGAAAACAACATAGCGTAGTGCTCACTAAAATACAAATTCCGGCCAGATATAAATATTATGCAGTTCCTAGATTAGATAAAGAATCTTACTTATTGGCGGAAGTTGGAAACTATTCTCAATATAATTTATTAAGCGGAGAAGCTAATATAATATTTGAAGGTGTATATGTAGGAAAAACTATTATAGATCCTAACCAAACTTCAGATACATTAAATCTTAGTATGGGGAAAGATAAAAGAGTTTCCATAAAAAGAGAAAAGATCGTAGATAAATCGGGAACTAAGTTTTTCTCATCCAATAAAGAGCAAATGTTTACTTATGATATTACAGTAAAAAACAACAAGAAAGAAAAAATTAATTTAATATTAAAAGATCAATACCCATTGAGTACAGATTCAGAAATAAAAATAGAATTAATAGAAAACGGAGGATCTACTGTAAATAAAGACCAGGGATTTTTGACCTGGAAATTAGAATTAGCCCCTAATGAGGTGAAAAAAATAAGAATTAGCTATAAAGTGAAATCCCCTAAAGATAAAGTTATAGGTAATTTATAAAAGAGGTTTATCTTTAATAAATAGTAATTATAAAAAGAATCACCCATACATCAAGGGTGATTCTTTTTATAAAAAAAACTAATTTTAGCAAAAATTTAAAAATACATGAAAAGAATACTAGCATGGGGAATAATATTATTGAGCATTCAGGTATTTTCTCAAGATTTAAAGACTATAAAACTAAAAGATCCGGATATCAAGAGAGGTTTGCCCGTTATGGAAGCATTATCTAAACGAAAAAGCAGTACAGATTTTTTAGATAAAGAGTTGGAAATACAGGATTTATCTGATTTATTATGGGCGGCTAATGGTGTAAACAGAACCGATGGAAAAAGAACAGCACCATCTTCTCTTAACACTCAAGATGTAGATATTTATATTTGTTTCAAAGAAGGGGTATATTTATACAATGCTCAAAATAAAGAATTAGAACCTATAGCGAAAGGCGATTACAGACATTTGATACATGGAGAAACAGGACCCTGTATTTTGATATTAGTAGCCGATAAATCTAAATATCCACCCAGCTTTAAAAAAGAAGATATTTTTGAATGGAATAAAATAGACGTAGGCATTGTGTCTCAAAATATTTCAGTTTTTTGTGCAGGGACAGGATTGGCTACAAGACCCAGAGCCGGAATGGATAGAGTAGAATTACATAAAATATTAAAACTAAAAGCCTCTCAACATATATTATTAAATCATCCGGTAGGTTATCCCCGATAGCATAAATATTAACTTAAAAAAATAAACGTATTTTTGCCACTTACTTCATATTAAAAAAAATAATGAAAAATTGGATAGAAGCAGCAAGATTAAGAACATTACCTCTCTCTTTGAGTGGCATTATATTAGGAGGATTATTAGCTAAATGGAAAGACTGCTTTGATGGAATCATATTTGGATTATCTTGTCTCACAACAATATTATTTCAGATATTGTCAAATTTTGCTAACGATTATGGAGATGGTGTGAAAGGTACAGATAATGAAAACAGAATTGGACCTGCCAGAGCAATACAATCAGGAGCTATAACCCAAAAGCAAATGTATAATGGAATTATAATTACCATTATACTTTCCCTTATTTCAGCCATTGTTTTATTGGCCTATGCCTTTATTCCCGATTATTGGAATGAATTCTTTATATTTATAGGTTTAGGAGTTGCCTGTATATTAGCAGCTCTTTTTTATACTATGGGAAAGAAACCCTATGGATATATGGGATTGGGAGATATTTTTGTGTTTTTATTTTTTGGATGGGTATCTGTTATAGGAAGTGAATTTCTATATACAAAAACATTTACTTGGGATACCCTATTACCTGCATCTGCAGTAGGTTTATTTAGTGTCGCAGTTTTAAACTTGAATAATATGCGCGATATGGATTCAGATAAATTAAGTCATAAAAAGACATTAGCACTAAGAATCGGGTTTACTAATGCAAAATACTATCAGCTGATACTTATGAACCTTCCATTTATATTATGCTTAATTTTCCTTTTAATACACCAAGATAAATTTATCATTAAAATGGAAAACTTATCCTCTATAACACCGTTTATATTTTTTATTCTCTTTATACCAGATACACAATTAAGACGTAAAATATTAGCAGTAAAAAACCCTAAAGAATTAGATAAATATATGAAACCTACTGCACTTCTTGCATTAGCATTTGCAGTATTATTTGGAATGGGATTAAGCCTCTAATAAATATTAAATGGAAAACAAAATAAAACATATATTTTTTGATCTAGATAATACACTATGGGATACAGACAAAAATTCTAAAATTACCCTTCAGTCAATGTTTGAAAATATGCAGATCAGAGAAAAATATAAAATTAATTTTTCTGACTTTTATAAAAAATATTATGCTAGAAACGAAAAGCTTTGGAGCCTTTATAGACAAGAAAAAGTAACCAAAAGTGATATATTAAATCATAGATTTACAGATACATTTTATGAATTAGGAGTAAAAGATCAACAAATATGTAGTTATTTTAATGACCATTTTATTAATAAAGTTGTAGAAAATAATAATCTGGTAGAATATGCAGAAGATATATTAAAATACCTTAAACAAAAAGGTTACCAATTACATATTATTTCGAATGGATTTATTGATGCTACTGAAAATAAGATACAAAAGACACCTATAAAAAATTACATTTCAACAACAACCAGCGGAGAAGAAATAAATAAGAGGAAACCAGCAAAAGAAGTTTTTGAGTTAGGGTTACATAAAGCAAAAGCAAAGGCTGAAGAATCTTCTTATATAGGAGATGATTGGGAAGGGGATATAATAGGAGGAAAAAATATGGGAATGTTTCCAGTGTTTTTTGATTACAAAAAAGAAAAGAAATATACCTCCAGAGAATTTCCTGTTATACAAGAACTGAAGGAATTAAAAGAAATATTTTAAATTAATGATTGAAGTATTTACAGATGGCTCTTCTTTAGGAAATCCCGGGAAAGGTGGATATGGGATTATTATGAAGCTGAAAGGAACTTCTTATATAAAAAAAATTTCTGAAGGTTTTAGATTAACTACAAATAACAGAATGGAACTATTAGCAGTAATTATTGCCTTGGAGAAAATAAAAAAAGATCATCAGCAGGTAGTAATATATTCTGATTCTAAATATGTAGTAAATGCCGTTCGAAAAGGCTGGATAAATAATTGGGAAAAAAAAAGGTTTGACAAGGTGAAAAATCCGGATTTATGGATACGTTTTTTAAAAATATATAACAATCATACAGTTCATTTTGAATGGATAAAAGGTCATGCCGGTCATCCCGAAAATGAAGAATGCGATAAAATGGCTGTGAATGCTGCAAAATCTGAAAATCTATCAATTGATGTAGGATACGAAAATATTGCTGAAAACAAAAGTGAATTATTTGATTAATTAGAGTATGAAATTTTTTATAAAATCCTTATAATAAAGTTTTTTCTAGGATTTATATTAACAATTATCAATTAAATATTTAAAATTCAACAAATTAACAGAAAATAAAGATTTAAAACTTATTGGCAAATTATTTATATTTATTTAATTTAGCAAATCATAAAAAATAATTATGAAAAGTAGAAAAAAATTATATTTATTATTTTTTGGTTTTGCTATGTCTTTGGCATCGTGTGCATCTTATGAAACAAAAAATGTAACCGCAAAAAATAAAAAAGCTACTCCTTGGGTCTATAATACGAAAAATACACATACTCCGCCCAAGAAATCTACTCAAAAAAATACCCATAATAAATCTACAACTTTAAAGTCCAATAAAACTTATTCATCAAAATCTTCAGACGTTAAAACAGTACTTAGAGAAGCTGAAAAATACAAAGGAACACCCTATAAATTGGGGGGGACAACTTCTAGTGGTATAGATTGTTCAGGTTTAGTCTATATGTCATTTCAAAAAGTAAATAAATCATTACCCAGAAGATCTATAGATATGTCAAAAGAAGGAAATTCGGTAAATATATCGAATGTAAAAGAAGGAGATTTACTGTTTTTTGCCACAAGCGGGTCATCCATAAATCATGTCGGTATAGTATATAATGTTAACAACTTAGGCAAAATTTCCTTTATACATGCATCTTCATCAAAAGGAGTAATAATAAGTTCATTAGAAGAGAACTATTGGAAAGGAAAATATGTAAAAGCAACAAGAGTTTTATAATATTAGCCTTATTTACAAACTAAAATCATATATCGAAATTAGATACAAAAGAAATAAGAAGAAGAAATATATGTTGTATCGCTACTAAAATAGTATGTACACTTAATTATATGGAATAATAAAATAAAAAAGATGTTTAAATAACTTTAAACATCTTTTTTAACTAAGTATAAATTAATGTATGTATGATTATAAAATCTTAAAGAACAAATTGTTATTTTATTAAGTTAAATAACATATATAATATGCCAAATAATATGCCAAATATTGAAACATAATTAAATTTTAAATAATATTTTTTTAAATTATTTGTACACATTAATAAAAAAAGAGTAATTTAAAACTACTCTTTTTTTTCATGTAAATTTTTTTATAAAAATTAATTATAATATTGATTTTTAAGTTCCTTAACCTTGGGGTCATTAAGATATTCATCATAGGTCATATATCTGTCAATAATTCCTTTAGGCGTTAATTCTATAATACGGTTACAAACTGTGGAAAGTAGTTCGTGGTCATGAGAAGCAAGTAAAATAGTACCCTTAAAATTATCCAAAGAATTATTTAAAGCAGTAATGCTTTCAAGATCCAGATGATTAGTTGGTTCATCAAGTAATAATACATTAGCTTTAAATAACATCATTCTAGAAAACATACATCGCATTTTTTCTCCTCCGGAAAGGACTTTACAAGATTTTAAAGCTTCATCTCCACTAAATAACATTTTACCTAAAAAACCCCTTATATACTCTTCATGTCTTTCCT
This sequence comes from Apibacter adventoris, assembly GCF_002964965.1. Classification (NCBI taxonomy): domain Bacteria; kingdom Pseudomonadati; phylum Bacteroidota; class Flavobacteriia; order Flavobacteriales; family Weeksellaceae; genus Apibacter; species Apibacter adventoris. Next base: position 206,923 of record NZ_PSZN01000002.1, on the reverse strand, counting down.
CATCTGTATTTACATACTGCCTAAGCCAATCTACTAAATTATCATCCGACTGGAAATATTTAGTATTATCTAAAGGTAAATAACTTTGTTTAGTAGTAACCCCCCAATTGAAAGAGCCTTTATCGGGTTCTGATTCCCCAGCTAATATCTGGAAAAATTCCGTAATAGCTAAAGAGTTTTTAGAAAGAATAGCAACCTTATCTCCTTTTTTTAAATTTAAATGAATATTACTGAATAATAATTCCCCATCTTTAGTTTTCTCAAGATCCTTTACGTCCAAAATTTGATCTCCCGCTTCTCTTTCCTGTTCAAAAATAAGAGCAGGGTATCTTCTTGAAGAAGGTTTAATTTCTTCAATATTCAGTTTTTCGATCATTTTTTTACGAGCAGTAGCTTGTTTAGCTTTTGCAACATTGGAACTGAATCGAGCAATAAAATCCTGAAGCTCTTTTTTCTTCTCTTCCGCTTTTTTATTTTGTTGAGACCTTTGTCTTGCTGCAAGTTGGCTGGCTTGATACCAAAACGTGTAATTCCCGGTATATAAATTTAATTTACTGAAATCTAAGTCACAAGTATGTGTGCAAACTGCATCTAAAAAGTGACGGTCATGAGAGACAACAATAACAGTATTTTCATAATCAGCAAGAAAATCTTCCAACCAGGAAATTGTTTCAATATCTAAATCATTAGTTGGCTCATCTAGGATTAATACATCAGGATTGCCGAATAGAGCTTGAGCTAGTAATACCCTAACTTTATCTGCATTTTCTAATTCTGACATTAATTTATAATGTATATCTTCTTTAATCCCTAAATTTGATAATAGGGTAGAAGCATCTGCTTCTGCATTCCAACCGCCCATTTCTTCATAAATTGCACCTAGCTCTCCGGCTTTTACCCCGTCATCATCAGAAAAATCAGGTTTTGCGTATAGGGCATCCATTTCCTCTTTAATCTTAAAAAGCTTTTGATTTCCCCTCATTACAGTTTCCAAAACAGGATAAGAATCATATGCAAAGTGATTTTGCTCAAGAACAGACATCCGTTTGTCGGTTTCCAAACTTACATGACCGGTAGTAGGGTCAATATCTCCGGATAATATTTTTAGAAAAGTAGATTTTCCGGCTCCATTAGCCCCGATAATCCCATAACAATTTCCTTTTGTAAATTTAATATTTACCTCATCAAAGAGAATTCTTTTTCCAAATTGTAAAGATAAATTTGATACTGTAAGCATATACTTAATAAATTTGCACAAAAGTAATAAGAAAATGTCTGAATATGAAATTTCAAAATAAAGTTAATATATTGAATAGGAAAGCCCGGTTTAATTATGAATTGCTGGATAAATATGAAGCAGGCCTGGTTTTATATGGTACAGAAATAAAATCTATTAGAGAGGGTAAAGCAAGCATATCAGAAAGTTTTTGTCAGTTTATAAATGAAGAGTTATATGTAATTAATATGACAGTAGAGGAATATTTTTTTGGTACAAGGTATAATCATCCAATAAAAAGGGAACGAAAATTGCTATTACAAAAAAAAGAAATTAACAAAATATTAAGAAAAACCAAAGAAACTGGTTTGACAATAGTTCCAACCAGATTATATATTAATGAAAAAGGATGGGCTAAAATACAAATATATATAGCAAGAGGTAAAAAATTATTTGATAAAAGGGAAAGTATAAAACAAAGAGAAACTAAAAGAAATATTGATAGATTGGTAAAGAAATATTGATTTTTTTTTGTATGTTAGCCAAGAAAAGCTTTACTTTGCATTTAAAATTAGATTTTATATATGAAAAAGTTCAATTTGTTAGTTACAGCTGTAGCCACCATGTTTGCTACTGCTGTATTTGCGCAAAACACTAGCGAAAAGTGGTATATTGGGATAGGAGCTCATGCTACTGACCATACTTCTGTTCGTGGTGCGTTTGATGGGTTTTTTGATACTGATGACTATAGCATAGTACCTCCATTATCAAAATTAACTGTAGCAAGAAGTATAGGTAAGAATTTAGCTGTAGATTTACAAGCTTCTATTGGAGAAATTGATAACAAAAGATTAAAAGTTAAAGATGAATTTTTCCTATTAGCAGGTTTAGGGGTAAGATACTCCCCTTTGAGTGAATCCAAATCTTTAAAATGGCTTGATCCCTATGTGAGAGTAGGTGCTAACTACCATAGATATGATTATGACGGGATAGAAATAGATGGTAAAAACGGAAAACATTATACTGCTTATGATGATGATTATAAAGAAGATAAAAATTATGAGTTAGGTGGTAAATTTTCTGGTAAAAATGATATGTTTGTACTTAACGGAGGTGTAGGTATAAATTTTTGGATTACTAAAAATTTCGGTTTAAATATAGAGTCTCAATATAATTGGGTAACCAATCAAAAAACAGATTATTCAGACTTTTTCCAACATTCAGCCTCTATTATCTTTAAATTTGGTAACAATGATAGAGATAAAGACGGAATCCCAGACAAAGAAGACAGATGTCCAGATATTCCAGGGTTACCTGAATTTCAAGGTTGTCCTGATACAGACGGAGATGGTATCCCAGATCCAGATGATGCATGTCCAAATGAACCAGGACCAAAAGAAAACAACGGATGTCCTTGGCCAGATACTGACGGAGACGGAGTGTTAGATAAAGATGATGCTTGTCCAACAGTTCCAGGACCAAAAGAAAACAACGGATGTCCTTGGCCAGATACTGACGGAGACGGAGTGTTAGATAAAGATGATGCTTGTCCAACAGTTCCAGGACCAAAAGAAAACAACGGATGTCCTTGGACTACAAAAGATGTATCTTATAAAATTAAAAATATTTTATTCGAGTTCAATAGCGCTAAATTAACAAAAGAATCTTTACCAATGATTGCAGATGCTGCTCATTTATTAAAAGATAAAGGATTTGACGGTAAAAAATTCTATGTAGATGGACATACTGATAGAGTTGGATCTGTAGCTGTGAATAATAAAATTTCAAAAGAAAGAGCCCAAGCTGTAGTTAATGAATTAGTGAAAGAAGGTATATCTAAAGATAGATTAGAAGCTAGAGGTTTTGGTAAATCTGAGTTATTATGTAAAGAACATGATATTAAAGTAGCTAAAGATAAAAATGGTAACATTTTATATCCAACACAAGAAGTTTGTGATAAAGAAAATAGACGTGTGGTAATTTTAGATCAAAATGAAGCTAGAGTAGTTAAAACAGTAAAAGTAATTGATAAAACTAAAAAAGCTCCAGCTCCAAAATCTAAAGCTCATACATCAAAATCTAAAGCTCCAGCTCATAAAAAATAAATAAATTATAAATTATAATTATAAACGAAAGCCACTCTACAGCAGAGTGGCTTTTTTTTATCCATAAATTGTCAAAAACTAATTCTTTATCGAAAAATTTATTTTTATGGAAACCTTTATACTACCTATTTTAATTAAATTTGCAACATAATAATTATATATAAGTGAAAATTATTGCAGTTATCCCGGCACGTTATGCAGCCTCTAGATTTCCCGCTAAGTTAATGGGAATGTTAGGAGAAAAAACCGTTATCAGATCTACGTATGAAAATGCTAAAGACACCCATCTATTTGATGATGTATTTGTAGTTACAGATTCTGAAATTATACATAATGAAATTACTAGAAATGGTGGAAAAGCTTTAATGAGTAGTAAAGAACATGAAACCGGAAGTGATAGAATAGCTGAAGCTGTAAAGAATATAGAATGTGATATAATTGTAAATATACAAGGAGATGAACCTTTTGTAGATAAAAAACCTTTAGAACGAATTATCAAAGCATTTAAACAAGATATAAAACATGAAATAGATGTTGCAACTCTTATACGCAAATTAACGGATTGGAACCTTATTAAAGATACAAATTATGTTAAAGTAGTAAAAGACATAAATGATTATGCTTTATATTTTTCAAGATCAGTAGTTCCATATCCTAGAGAAAAAAAATTTCAAGCAGAGTATTTTGAACATGTAGGAGTATATGCATTTAGAAAACAGTCTTTATTAAAGTTTGCAGAACTTTCTATGTTACAAAATGAAAAAGCAGAAAAAATAGAGTGTATACGGTATTTAGAATATGGAATGAAAATAAAAGTAATAGAAACAGATTTTGTGGGTGTAGAAATTGATACTCCGGAAGATTTGGAAAAAGCTAATAGAATATTAGCTCAAATGAATGACAAAAACTAAATCAGTGAAAAAATTAGTATTTTTATTCACAATATTGGGTATTGGCATTGTTTTTTCACAAAAAAAACAAGAAATAAAAAGTCCGGCTGAAGGAAAATCCTTAGTATATATTATAAGAGAAAAAGAAGCTTTTTTATTGAATTTTAGACTCTATGATAAAGATAAATATTTAGGAGCTATAGGCTGTAACCAATATATAGTATATGAATGCGATCCTGGTGAGCATCTGTTTTGGGCAGTTTCAGAAAATAGATCTTTTGTTAAAGCTGATTTAAAAGCAGATAAGGCTTATGTCCTAATAATAGAAGTAAAAGCGGGAGTGTTTATAGCTCATGTAAAATTAGTTCCATTAGACCCGAGAAGTAATAATAGTAAAAAATATAAAAGAAAATTCTATAGAGCTATAAAAAATGATATTCCTATAGTTTATACAAAAGAGAATGTAGATGTTGATAAATCAGTAAATATAAAACAAGGTTTAAAAAGATATGAAGAAATTAAAGATACTAAATCAGTTAAACAATTGTCTCAAGATATGTATATAGAAAATGCAGATAAACCTTAATAGAATAAGATATTAAAAAAATTAAAATATGAAATTTAGAAATTTTCCAATGGTCCCAAGAGTAATTTATGGACGTGGAAGCTTTGAGCAAACCTCAGAAATTATAGAAGAAAAAAGGAACAAAGAATATCCTTTTATCTTTTTGTTGGATAAAGTTTTTGAAGGAAAAGAATTATCTAAACGAGTTCCATTAAAAGGGAAAGATAAAATTATATATCTGGATACTACAGATGAACCTAAAACTAAGGGAATTGATGCTATTAGAGATTCTTTAAAAGATGAATTTGGAACCGTATCTGGAATTATTGGTATAGGTGGAGGGAGTGTCATGGATTCAGCAAAAGCTGTAGCTTTAATGATGACAACAGAGGGATCTTCAGCACAATATCAAGGTTGGGATTTAATTAAAGTACCAGGGGTATACCATGTAGGTATACCAACTATAAGTGGAACTGGAGCAGAAGTATCCAGAACTTGTATATTAACTGGTCCTGAAAGAAAATTAGGAATTAATTCAGATTATACACCGTTCGATCAGGTTATTTTAGATCCTGCCCTAGTAAAGGGAGTTGAAAAAAATCAAGCATTTTTTACTGGAATGGATTGTTATATACATTGTATAGAATCTCTAACAGGAACCTATCTCAATGCTTTCAGTAAAAGCTATGGAGAAAAGGCATTGGAGCTTTGTCAAAAAATTTATGTAAAGAAACCTGTATGGGATGATGAATCTGATGAAGATTTAATGATGGCTTCTTGGCATGGAGGAATGAGTATAGCTTATTCTCAGGTAGGAATAGCTCACGCCGTTAGCTATGGGTTATCTTATTTGTTAGGAACACATCATGGAGTGGGAAATTGTATTGTATTCGATAAATTAGAAGAATATTATCCTGAGGGCGTAAAAGAGTTTAAATATATGGTTGAGAAAAACCAGATTGAGATTCCTCAGGGAATATGTAAAGGTCTTACTGACGAACAATTTAACATTATGATCAATGTTTCGTATGGTATGGTACCCCTTTGGGAAAATGCATTGGGGAAAGATTGGCAGAAAATAATGACAAAAGATAAATTAAGAGCCCTTTACGAAGAAATGTAAAATAATATTATATGATAAGAAAATTCCAGATTTACATTTTAAAATCTGGAATTTTTATATTTTAATATAAAAAAATCATTATGAGAACACAATTATTATTCGTATTTTTATTCATATTTATAATATTTAGTAACTCCCAAACTGCAGATCAAATTATAAAAAAACATTTAGAAATAACAGGTGGAATAAATAAATGGAAAGATTTTAACTCAGTAGTATTAAAAGGTGAAATGGTTTTAGGATTAAAAGAAGCTTACCCTATTGAGATTTATCAAAAAAGACCTAACTGGAATAAGACTATTATGATTACAAATGGAAAGAAAATGCTACTTAATGGATATAATGGTAAGAAGGCAGTAAAATATAACTTTCATTCCAATAAATTAGAAAATGATTTTAGTTATGTTCCCGAGGCTTTTGATTCAGATTTATTAGATTATTTAAATAAAGGATTTCAAGCAGTATTAATAGGAACAGAAAAAATAAACGGAACAAACTGTTATAAGGTGAAACTTATTAAAAATACAAATGTGACTACCTATTGTTTTGATGTGAAAAGTTATCAGTTAATAAGAGAAATAAATACAGAAGAAACTAAAACATATTCAAATTTTAGAAAATCTTCCACATTAACCTTCCCTTATAAAATAGAAATTAAAAGTATAGATAACCAATCAGATTTTGTTTTGATATTTAAAACTATAGAAGTAAATAAATTGATATCTTCAAAAGAATTTAATTTTTAATAGATGATTAAATATATTAAAATAAAATGGACTATAGTTTTTTTATTTCTATACGTATTTAATTTTGGTCAGTCCCAAAAAGAATATAAACTCATTTCAAAACATGACAAATCAGACTTTAGATATAAATTATTTAAAAAATTTAAACATTCTATATATTCAAAAGAAATAAGAAAAGCATTTACCCCTAAAAAAGGGAAGTATGATGTATATTTTTTTATATCTGAAGAATTAGGAAACTCATATGACGGAACTCAGAAATTATTTCATGATTATCTTATATTAAAAACCGAACCTAAAAAAAAAATTATTAAAGATGCTTTTCAATATACTATAGAGTGGACAGATGATCCTTCATTAGATTTATATAGATTAACAGAAAATACAATTCATTTAAAAAATCATTTGAATTTAGATTTATTAAAAATGAAAAGCCAAGCTCCTTATGCATGGATTAAAAATGAAAACCCACATTTATTAGACGGAGGTCAGCTAATAATTGAATAATATAAAATAATAAAATCACATATATTATTAAATACTAAAAGGTAGCAGATTATAAATATATCTTAGCCCAACTCTTATAAAGAGGTTGCTTAAATTTTTCATTAAATTCTTCAGAAGAGCTTACAGATAAATTATATACCCAAGTATCTGGAGACAATAAGCCAGCTTTTACTTTTTCTTTAAAATCTTTTAGAGCAATTGTTTCAATATCTTTATTATTTTCTTTATAACTTATCCATAAACGATTAAGCAGTTCAAGGTGATATTGAGCATCAATTTCCCTAATACATTGATTTAAACTATCTATAGAACATCCGCTAGCTTTGGTTTGAGCTTCATCCACACTGATTATAAGAAATTTATGATCTAAAATATTTATTTCAGATTTAAGTTCAGCACCATGTGCAGCCCAAGATTTTAAAAAATAATGTATCTTTTCTAAAATTTCTTCTTCTTCTTTTACAGTAATAGTTCTTTTAGATTGAAAAACCCAAAGTTTATTATTATTCATTTATATTTCTATGTTAGTTATAATAAAATAAATCTAACTACAAATATAGGTAATAATAAATTATTAATGAATGATAATAATTAGCACGCCATAATTTGAGTAATAATCTTAATAATTGTACTTTTACGTAATTAATTTGAGATAGAAAACGGATTTTGACTTTAATAAATAAATATGGACCTAAAAAAAATAAATTCAGATATACGCCTTTATAGTAATTTATTAATAGAAAAATCTTTAGATGTATGGAATATTAAGACAAAAGTAGGGTTATTTTTTTTCTCTATGGGTATATCTATACTTGCTACATATCTTTTGTCTCCGGATGTATTTACAAAAGCTCAGCAATATACCATGTTTATATTAATATTTTCCATATGCCTATGGGTTACAGAAGCTATTCCACCTTTTGCCGTAGGTATCATGATTACAGGTTTTTTAATATATACGATGGGCAATATTGAAGGATCGACTATAGACCCCAAAACTATATCAAACACCTGGTCAGATAGTGTTATATGGATTTTTTTAGGTGGATTTTTTCTTAGTGAGGGCATGCGTAAAACTAATTTAGATATTTCACTGTTTCGAGGAACTATCTCAATTTTTGGATCCCGACCTAAATATGTACTTTTAGGTATTATGTTAGTGACTTCTTGTTTGTCTCTTATTATTTCTAACACCGCTACATCCGCTATGATTTTAGCTGCTGTAATGCCTTTTTTAAAAAAAGAAGGAAAAGATTCTCCTATGTCACAAGCTATATTAATAAGTATTCCTGCATCTGCAACATTTGCAGGCATGGGAAGTCTCATTTCATCTCCTCCTAACCTAATTGTAGTAGATACACTTAAATCTGCCGGAATAGATGTGTCATTTTTCGATTGGTTAATACTAGGAATGCCTATAGCTGTAGTTTTACTTTTATTATTTTGGTTTATACTTAAACAAAAATACACTTCCAAAATAGATAAGATAGATCTTAATTTTTTAGATGAACAACCTAAATTATCTTCCAAAATAAAACTACAAAGACTTTTTGTAGTGATTATTCTAATTATAACTGTAATTTTTTGGATGATGGGGACCAAACTAAATATACCTACTGCTGCAACTTCAGGAATTCCTATCATGTTTCTTCCTATGTTGGGAATTATTACGGCAGAAGATATACGTAAACTTCCTTGGGATACTCTAATGTTAGTTGCAGGAGGGTTGTCTTTAGGTATAGCTATAAAAGAATTATTGGCCCCCTACTATTCACAAATATTAGGAAACATACAATTTAATGAATATTTGATAATGATAATTTTTGCTATCATTACGGTCATATTTTCCAATATTATGAGCAGTACAGCAACCGCAACCATAGTTATAAATATAGCGGCGGTAGTACTACCACCAGAACAAATATTACCAGTTGGATTAGTTATTGGATTAAGTTCATCTTGTGGCTTATTTCTGCCCGTATCAACTCCTCCTAATGCAATTGTTTACAGTACCGGAATGTTAAAACAGTCCGATTTTTATTTAGCAGGATTTTTTGGGGCTATTGTAGGAACAATTGCAATAATTACTTGGGTACTGTTTTTGCAGTATTTTACTCCATATTTTGGAATGGTATTAGGGCAATAATTTCATAGTATTAAAAAAACATAACAAAATAACTGCCAAGTTGACATATTAATTTCTATCTTTGCATATTGTTTGTAAAATATATAGAATAACTCTAAATATTAGAGATATTAATTATATGGAAAAAAAAATTATAGAAAGTCGTCAGGGAGAGGTATTAGTTAAGCAAAGTAATGTCAAAAATTCAAAAAAACTATTTTTAGAAAGTTATGGTTGTCAAATGAATTTTTCTGATAGTGAAATTGTTGCGTCTATATTAAATGAAGAAGGATATAATACTACTAATGAACTAGATGAGGCAGATCTTATATTATTAAATACATGTTCTATTCGGGAAAAAGCAGAACAAACTATAAGAAAAAGGCTTTCACAATTTAATACACTTAAAAAGAATAAACCCAAACTAACTGTTGGTGTATTGGGGTGCATGGCAGAAAGATTGAAAACAAAATTTCTTGAAGAAGAACATTTAGTTGACTTAGTGGTAGGGCCAGATGCTTACAGGGATTTACCCAATCTTCTTAAAGATATGGAAGAAGATGGAAGAAATGCAATAAATGTAATTCTATCGAAAGAAGAAACTTATGCAGACATTAATCCGGTTCGGTTAGGCGGAAATGGAGTAACTGCATTCGTTTCCATTACCCGTGGGTGTGATAATATGTGTACATTTTGTGTAGTACCATTTACAAGAGGACGAGAAAGAAGTAGAGATCCCTATTCGATTATTAAAGAATGTAGGGAATTGGTAGAAAATAATTATAAAGAAATTACACTTTTAGGTCAAAATATAGATAGTTATTTATGGTATGGTGGAGGACCTAAAAAAGACTTTGCCAAAGCTACAGAATTACAAAAAGCAACCGCCATTAATTTTGCACAATTATTAGATATGGTTGCTACAGAATGTCCGGACATTCGAATTCGCTTTTCTACCTCCAATCCTCAAGATATGCATGAAGATGTCTTACATATGATGGCAAAACATAAAAATATATGTAAATATATTCACCTTCCGGTACAAAGTGGAAATACAAATGTTTTGAAAAGGATGAATAGACAACATACCCGTGAAGAATATTTATGCCTTATTGACAAAATTAGGCAAATAGTACCAGAATGTGCGATTTCTCATGATATGATTGTAGGTTTTTGTGGAGAAACAGAAGAAGAACATAAAGACACACTAAGTTTAATGGAATATGCTAAATATGATTTCGGGTATATGTTTGCCTATTCTGAGCGACCAGGAACTCCTGCACATAAAAAAATGGCCGATGATGTGCCTTTAGAAATAAAGAAACGGAGATTGACTGAAATTATCAACTTACAACAAAAATTATCATTAAATAGAATGAAATCTTATTTAAATAAAATACATGAGGTTTTGATAGAAGGAACTAGTAAAAAAAATAAAGAAGAATGGTATGGAAGAATATCACAAAATGCAGTCGTAGTTTTTCCTAAAACAAAAACTACAAAAGTAGGTGATTTTGTAAATGTCAAAGTAGAAGATTGTACATCAGCTACATTAATAGGTAAAATAGCATAACAATGGATGCATTACAAACCATAAAACAAAGATTTGGTATAATTGGAAATGATATATTACTTAATAGGGCTTTAGAAAAAGCCATACAAGTAGCTCCAACAGATATTTCTGTTTTAGTAATAGGAGAAAGTGGTGTAGGGAAAGAATTTATACCTAAAATTATACACAATCTATCTCCAAGAAAGCATAAACAATATATAGCAGTAAATTGTGGAGCTATACCTGAAGGAACCATAGATTCCGAACTTTTTGGACATGAAAAAGGGTCTTTTACAGGAGCAGATAAAGTAAGAAAAGGTTATTTTGAAGTAGCAGACGGAGGTACTATATTTTTAGATGAAGTAGGCGAATTACCTCTTCAAACACAAGTTCGTTTATTAAGAGTGTTAGAAAGTGGAGAATTTATGAAAGTAGGTTCTTCTAACTTACAAAAAACCAATGTAAGAATTGTTGCAGCAACTAACGTAAATTTATTAGATGCTATTAAAAAAGGAAATTTCAGAGAAGATTTATATTACAGATTAAATACAGTACAAATTGATATACCCGCATTAAGAGATAGAAAAGAAGATATACCTTTATTATTTAGAAAATTTGCGATTGATTTTTCTGAAAAATACCGAATGCCTTCCATACAACTATCGCAAGAAGCTATAAATTATATTCAAAATTATTACTGGCCTGGTAATATACGTCAGTTAAGAAATTTTACAGAACAAATTACAGTAGTAGAAACTCAAAGAGAGTTATCTTTAGAACAGGTTCAAGAATATTTAAAAGCTATACCTACTACTTCACTGATCAATGTCAAAGATAAAAGTGAAAATCATTCAGATTTTTCTACAGAAAGAGAAATACTATACAAATTTCTTTTTGATATGAAAAAAGATTTAAATGATTTAAAAGCGCTAACCTTAGACCTTATTAAAAATAAAGGAGAAACAGGTCTTACACCCAATGAAAAAGATTTATTTCAAAAAGTATATAAAGACTATGAATCCCCTAAGCCAGAAGGAGTACTATATTATGAGGAAAAACCTATTTTACCAAATGTTACTACAGTAAATAATTATCATGATGATGTTATAGAAGATTATGAAGATATATCTAGTCAGGCAGAATCTTTATCTTTACAGAAAAAAGAAGAAGAATTAATTAGAAAAGCACTTGAGAAATATAATGGAAAACGGAAATTGGCTGCCAAAGAATTAGGGATTTCAGAAAGAACTTTATACAGAAAAATAAAACAATTTAATCTTGAAGAATAAAATAATAAAAATAACGACATTTTTTTTTGTAACTATTTTTTTATTAGGATGTTATACCTTTACAGGGTCTTCATTAGACCCAAGCATAAAAACAGTTCAGATAAAATCTTTTCCTAATTTTTCGGCATATCAAAGTCCTAACTTAAGTGTAGATTTTACTACTGCATTACAAAATAGATTTAATCAACGAACAAAATTACAAGCAACAAACATTAACCCGGATATTACAATAGAAGGAGAAATTACTAATTTTGCTGAGTCTCCTGTTAGTATTCAAAGTGGATCAGATCAGGCTATTAATAATAGATTGACAATTACTGTAGCTGTAAGATATGAAAACAAATTACAACCTGATAAAAACTTTCAAAAATCATATTCAGATTATGAAGACTTTGCAAGTTCTGAACTTCTAATAAATGTTCAGGATGCTTTAACACAAAAAATAAATCAAAGAATAATAGATCAAATATTTAATGACATTGTAGCCGATTGGTAGATGAGTGAAAGCAGAATTATACAATTAATTAATTCACCTGAATTGTTGGGATTTTCAGATGAAACTTATATTGCAAGAGAATTAGAAAAATACCCTTTTGTGCAATCATTTCATTATCTTTATTTAAAATGGAAGTTAAGTTTTACGAAAGAAGATTGTACAGATAGTATAGAAAAGTTATCGATATATTCTACTCATAGAGAATTAATAAAAGAAATAGTTGATCATACAGAAAAAAAAGTATTAAAGTTTGCAGATCATACTGATAAAGAAGATTGGGCTCAGGAAAATAATTTAGAATCTACTACATTAGAAGAAAATTCGAAAAAAGAGATAGAAAATAAAATTTCAGAAGAAGAAAATAAAGTAACAACCGATGAAATGAAAACAGAATCAGCCGAAAATAAATTTACTGATTTAGAAAACAACCATGATAAAAATTTAATAAATAATTTTGAAGAAGAAAATTATATAAAATTAGCACAAGAAGAAAAGAATAAAAAAGGACAAATTAATATCAATAAATTAGGATTATCTTATTTATTTACACCAGAAGATGATGATACAAAGTATGATCAAAGCCTTAAGGAAATAAAAAATGTTTCTGATATTAAAAAAGAAGATTTACAAATAGAAAGTGAATTTATAGATTTAGATACATCAGAAAGTTCAGATATGTCTAAAAATCATGTATCTACAGAGTTAGGCAACCAATATATTCAAGAAGACGATAAGGGCAAAGAAGAAAAAGAACAACATAAAAGCTCAATTATAAATATAACAACCTCTGGAGAAAAATTAACATTTAATCAATGGTTGTCGTTTTCAAAACATTCTCTAGACAATAAAGATGATAAAAAGACAGATACAGATACATCAAATAAAAAAAATCAAAAAAATGTCATAGAGAAATTTATAGAAAACAACCCTAAAATAACTCCTCCCAAAAAAGGAGGAAAAAGTAAACAAGAATTTGATTTTAAAAAAGAAGAGATAAAAGATATTGCGAATTTGATGACAATAACATTGGCTCAATTATATGTAGAACAAGGCAGATATGATACAGCAATTACAGCATATAAAATATTAAGTTTGAAATATCCAGAAAAAAGTAGTTATTTTGCATTGGAAATTAAAAAAATTAAGAAATTAAAAAACTGAAAATAAAAAAGAAATAAAAATATGACAACAGTTTATGGTATAATAATGATATTTATAATTATAGCCTGTATTTTACTAGTTTTAGTTGTGTTATCACAAAATCCTAAAGGAGGAGGATTAAGTTCAACTTTTGGCGGAAGTGGAACCCAAATGTTTGGTGTTCAGAAAACTAATGATTTTATGGATAAAGCAACCTGGTCGTTGGGAGGGATTATTGTAGTTCTATCAATTTTTGCAGCAGTGTTGATAGCAAAACCATCAGTATATAATTCTAAAGACCAACAAGTTCCACAGTCCAGTCATTCGCAACAACCAGTTAATCCGGCTAATAACGGAAAATAATATACATTATACATTGAAAATAATATAATTGACACTAAAAAAAATAATAACTTAAAGCTCTTAAAAAAAATCATTGTTGTGTTAGGAAGAAGGCAGATTAGAGAAAAGATTCTACAAGCTATCTATGCATATAACATAGGAGGGAATAGTATAGAATATGTAGAAAAGAAGATGTTTCAGTCAATAGAAGAGATTTATGATTTATATGTTTATGAATTAAACTTATTATTGGCAGTTAAAGAATATGCATTAGAAATAATTGAAAGGAAAAAACAAAAAAGATTTGCAACAGAAGAAGAAAAAAATCCGAATTTAAAATTTGTTCAAAACAGAATATTCCAATTATTAGAGGAAAATAAAGCAAGAAAAGAATATTCTGCTAAACATTTAGAATTATCATGGCATTTAAACAATAACTATCCGGCTATGATTTTTAAAAAGTTTCTGACATCCAGAAGCTATTTTGAATATATGGAAAACCCAACTTCTGATTTCGAGGCAGATAAAAAAATTATTTTAAAATTGTTTTTAAAATATATTGCAGATAATGATATAATGTATGAATGGTTTGAAGAATTAAAACTATCATGGGCAGATGATATGCATATTGCAAATAATATGGTCCTGAAGACTTTAAAATCAATAGAAGAAGGAAAACCATTTAAAACACTTATTCAAGTTCTTAAATCCGAAGAAGACATAGACTTTGCAAAAAATTTATTTCGAGCAACCATTAAATACTATCCTGAAAGTTTAAATCTTATTGAAGAAAGGTCTAAAAACTGGGAGTTGGATAGAATTGCTGAAATTGATAAAATTATTTTATCGATGGGATTTACAGAACTTAATCATTTTCCACAAGTTCCGGCTAAAGTAGTTATTAATGAATGTATAGAATTAGCTAAAGTATATTCAAGTTCAAAAAGTAATGTATTCATAAATGGAATCTTAGATAAATATGCAAGAGATACCAATAAAGTGTAATATAGAAAAAATCATGAAACTAAATAATAAAAAAATATTTATCTTATTGACTGCGATTTTGACTTTAGGAAGTTGTACTAAACAGAAAGAATCGACCTCTCAAAATCAATTAAATGAGGAGAATCAGGAATTGAGAAGTAAAAATGATAAAACTCTTAAAATTATTGACGAATCAGAAATACAGTTTGATGAAGATAGCTATGATTTCAAAGAAATTAAGAAAGGAGAAACAGTAAGTCATGTTTTTCATTTTACCAATAAAGGAAAAAGGCCTTTAGTAATTTCAGAAGTAAGACCCTCTTGTGGATGTACAACTCCTAAATATACAAAAGAACCTGTGGCACCAGGGAAAAAAGGGTCTATAACCGTTACTTTTGATTCATCTAATTTCGAAGGAACTGTTTTAAAATCAATAACCGTATCAGGTAATTTTCATACAAAAGTAATTAAATTTCAAGCAAAAATTAATTAAACAAGAATCAATATATGTTAGCAATAGTTTTACAAGCAAAGCAAGGAATGGACTGGACGGCTTTTCTTCCGTTAATTTTATTATTTGTAGTTTTTTATTTCTTTTTTATTAGACCTCAGACAAAAAGGCAAAAAGAAGAAAAAAGCTTTCAGGAAAATATTAACAAAGGCACTCGAATAGTAACTACTTCAGGAATTCATGGTAAGGTGGCTGAAATTATGGAAGATGGAATAATTATTGAAACAATGGCGGGAAAAATAAAATTTGAAAAATCATCAATATCAAGAGAACTTTCTATAGCTCGCTATCCGGAAAATGCTCCCGCAAAAAAATAGAATAGAAATTTAAAATAATCATAGCATACTCTATTCTGTATAGAGTATGCTTTTAATTTTTAGTAATAAACGAATGAGAGTTGTAGTAGGTTTATCAGGAGGTGTAGATTCAAGTGTAGCAGCTTATTTGCTCCAAAAACAAGGTCATGAAGTAATCGGCTTATTTATGCGTAATTGGAATGATGCAGAATTTACGCTCGAAGAAGAATGTCCTTGGGTAGAAGATAGTAATGATGCACTCTTAATAGCTCAAAAATTGGATATTCCTTATCAAGTAATTGACTTATCAAATATTTATAAGGAGAAAATTGTGGATTATATGTTTAAAGAATATGAGCGAGGAAGAACTCCCAATCCAGATGTATTATGTAATAGAGAAATAAAATTTGACGTCTTTTTACAGACAGCTTTATCGTTGGGGGCAGACAAAGTTGCTACTGGTCATTATGCCAGAATAGATACTTTAGATTTGAAAGATAAAACCTATTATAAACTTTTAGCAGGAGTTGATAAAAATAAAGATCAATCCTATTTTTTATGTCAATTAAATCAATATCAATTATCCAAGGCATTATTTCCGATTGGTAATCTTACTAAGCCAGAAGTAAGAGAAATTGCGCGGGAAATAGGTTTAGTAACAGCAGATAAAAAAGATTCACAAGGCTTATGTTTTATAGGGAAAGTAAGTCTTCCTGATTTTTTACAACAACAATTGAAGTCCAAAAAAGGAGATATAATAGAAATTTCATCAGATAATCCAAAATATAAAGAAAAACAACTGTTTTCCGATTTTTTAAACAAAAAAGAAGAATTAAGTTATTTATCTACTCCGATTCAATACAGTAAACATGATGGAAAAAAAATAGCAGAACATATGGGGGCTCATTATTATACCATAGGTCAGCGAAAAGGCTTAGGTATAGGAGGCCATATAGAACCCTGTTTCGTGTTAGCTACTGATACTAATGAAAATATTATTTATGTGGGAGAAGGTAAATTACATCCAGGTTTATTCAGAAAAGTATTATCTATAAACAAAAAAGATATACACTGGATCAGAGAAGATTTAAAATTAGAATCAGGACAACATTTAGATGTAGATGTAAGAATAAGATATAGACAATCCTTACAGCATGCTACTTTATATCAGTTTGAAGAAAACTTATTCATAGAATTTAAAAAACCGCAATCAGCAATAACAAGCGGTCAATTTGCTACTTGGTATGTTGCAGATGAATTACTTGGGAGTGGTGTCATTGCTTAAAATATTATTCAAAAATTAATTTTAAAATATCCAAAGAAGTAGGTTTTTTAAAATTAGTTAAATGCATTTTATAATAGGTTAAAATTTCTTCTAACATTTGGGAACGTTGAGTCGAATTAAAACAATTTTTTTCATCATTAAAATCGTATTCTAGTAAAATATTCCATAAATGTGAATTATTTTCTTGATTTATACTTTTTCCTTTCAAAGAAAATATTCCATCATCTAAATTAAAATATGGTAATTTAGAATTTGTATTTAAAGGATAAAATCCCAGATATTTAGAAAGATTTATTAAGAAATAAAGATGGAAATCTGCAAAATTATTTTTACGATTATCCAAAGCAATGAGGTGGGTTTTTATAAACTGATATAGAGATAGATCCTTAACATGTTCATTACTAAGAATTTGATTTAAAATTTCACCAATAAAAGTAAGGATGGAAGATTTAATAAGATCAGTATGAATCTCTTTAAAAAAATAGCTAGGATTAATTTCTTTAACCAATTCTAAAGAATCATTTTTTTTAGGATAAAATATAATCTCAATTTCATTTAAAATAAATAGGAAATATTTTTTTCTATATTTTTTAAAAAAATAATTTTTTAAAATAAAACTTTTAAAACCGTATTCTTCTGTGTAACAACGAAGAATTAAAGAAGTATCCCCATATTTTATATAAGAAAGTAAAAAAGCCTTAGTATTTTGCATCATTCTGAATACAAAAATAAAATACTATTTTTGAAGTTAAAACAGAAGAAATAATTTTTAATTGAAAAACTTATTAACAAAAAATTCGCCAAGATATTTGGTAAGTCAAAAATGTTTTATAAATTTGCAACCCTGTTTAGATCAATTATTTTAAAAAAGGTAAAAAGATAAAAGTGAATACACTAAGTTACAAAACCGTATCAGCAAATAAAGAGACTGCAAACAAAGAGTGGTTACTTGTAGATGCAGAAGGACAGCGTTTAGGTCGTTTAGCTTCAAAATTAGCTAAGATTTTGCGCGGAAAACATAAAACAAATTTTACGCCTCATGCAGATTGTGGGGATAATGTAATTGTTATTAATGCAGAAAAGGTTGTTTTGTCTGGAAATAAAAATGAACAAAAAGAGTATATAAGATATACGGGATATCCTGGTGGACAAAGATTTTCAAGTGTTTCTGATGTTAAAGCTAAAGATCCTAAAAGATTATTGGAATTTGCGGTAAGAGGAATGCTTCCTAAAAATAAATTAGGAAGAAAAATCCTTAATAACCTATACCTTTATGAGGGAACAGAACATGAACAATCTGCTCAACAGCCAAAATCATTAGATATTAACACTTTCATTTAATTAATTAATCATAATGTCAGTTACACATAAAATAGGAAGAAGAAAGACCTCTATAGCGAGAGTTTATCTATCTGAAGGAAAAGGACAAGTTACCGTTAATGGTAGAGATTATAAAGAATATTTTCCAACAGAAATGTTACAATATAAAATAAACCAACCTTTTCAGCTAACACAAACTGTAGGGCAATATGATCTTAAAGTTAGTGTTTATGGAGGAGGAGTAACAGGGCAAGTAGAAGCTATTAGATTAGCAATTTCCAGAGCTTTGGTATCTATAAATGAAGAAAATAAAGCATTTTTAAAACCTGAAGGACTTTTAACAAGAGATCCAAGGATGGTGGAAAGAAAGAAATACGGTCAGAAAAAAGCACGTAAAAGATTTCAATTCTCTAAACGTTAATATTTTTTCACTGCAAAAAATTAACCACTATACAATAGTGGTTATTTTAATTAAAAAAATAAAGTAAATTTAAAATTGCCGTTTAGTTTAGCATCCAAACTCAATAATATTGATGTTGATTGCACAAACTGCGGAACGTAAACTAAAAAAATATGGCAAAAGTAAACGTCAAAGACCTTTTAAATGCGGGAGTGCATTTTGGTCACCTTACCAGAAAGTGGAATCCACATATGGCTCCATACATTTTCATGGAGAAAAATGGAATCCATATTATAGATTTGCATAAAACAGCTGTAAAATTAGATGAAGCTTCAAATGCATTAGGTAAAATTGCTACTTCAGGAAGAAAAATTCTTTTTGTAGCTACAAAAAAGCAAGCCAAAGATATTGTTGCAAAACATGCAGAATCTGTGAATATGCCATACATTACAGAAAGATGGCCAGGAGGTATGTTAACAAACTTTGTAACTATTCGAAAAGCAGTTAAAAAAATGAATTCCATCGATAGAATGAAAAAAGATGGAACATTTGAAACTTTATCTAAAAAAGAAAGATTACAAGTTGATCGTCAACGTGCCAAATTAGAGAAAAATTTAGGTTCTATTGCAGATATGACCCGTTTGCCATCTGCAATATTTGTTGTTGATATACTAAGAGAACATATAGCTGTAACAGAAGCTAAAAAATTAGGAATTCCTGTATTTGCAATTGTAGATACAAACTCAGATCCTCAATTAGTAGATTTTCCAATTCCTGGAAATGATGACGCTTCTAAATCCATTGATTTGATACTTGAAACTGTAACAAATTCTATAAAAGAAGGATTATCTGTAAGAAAAGCAGAGAAAGCAGAAAAATCTAAAAGTAAAGAAGAAGCCAATGACGATGATATTCTACTAGGAGAAGAAAATGAAGTAATAGTAGAAGAAAATGCTGAAGGAAACGAAGAATAAAAATCAGTTTAATAAAAAATAAAATAAAAATGTCATATTCACCAAAAGCCGCTGATGTAGCTAAATTAAGAAACGTTACAGGAGCTGGAATGATGGACTCAAAAAAAGCTTTAATTGAAGCAGAAGGAGATTTCGATAAGGCTATTGATTTATTAAGGAAAAAAGGACAAAAAGTTGCAGCTAATAGGGCAGATAGAGAAAGTCATGAAGGAGCTGTAATTGCAGTTGTAAATCCGGAAAATACTAAAGCAGCAATAATAAAATTAAATTGTGAAACTGATTTTGTTGCTAAAAATGATAACTTTATTAAGTTAGCCACAGACTTTGCTAACTTAGCTTTAAAATTTAATACTAAAGAAGAATTATTATCTGCTGATTTTAATGGAATTCCTGTAAGTGAAAAGCTAATAGAACAAACAGGCATTATTGGAGAAAAAATTGAAATATCAGAAGTAAAAATATTAGAAGCTCCATTTGTAGGCTCTTATATACATGCAGGTAATAAAATTGCTGCAGCTGTTGGATTATCTAAATCATTTGATAAATCCGCAGAAGTAGCTAAGAATATCTCTATGCAGGTTGCAGCAATGAATCCAATAGCATTAGATGAATCACAGGTAGATGCTTCAGTAATTGAAAAAGAATTAGAAATTGCTAAAGACCAATTGCGTCAAGAAGGTAAGCCTGAAGCTATGCTAGAAAATATAGCCAAAGGTAAATTAAATAAATTTTTCAAAGATAATACTTTAGTTAAACAAGATTATATTAAGGGAGAAAAAACTTCAGTAGAAGACTATGTAAAATCCGTAGACCCCGAAGTAAAAATTGTTGGATTTATTAGAATATAAAATTAAATATATTTATATAAAAAAAGACTGCTTTATGCAGTCTTTTTTTATAAACTTAAAAACTTGACTTGTAGATTTAAACCATTAATATAGGTATATCGGCTTTATGCCTTAATTTATTTGCCGTTGTTCCAAAAATAAAATCACCTAATGCCTTATGACCATGTTTTCCTACTAATAAAAAGTCTATATTTTCTTCTTTAATTAATTCAGGTAGCCTTAACGAAGGAGTACCGAAACCAAGCTTTGTTTCAACATTATTATAACCTTCATTAATTAAAAATTTTTTATATTCATTTAATTTATTTTGGTCAAAATTCACCTCATAATCATTAGCCATTTTTCCATAATAATTAGCCGATACACTTTCAGTTATATGAAATATTGTAATTTTACAATTTTCAGTTACAAATAAAGGAATATAATTTAATATTCGATTATCGGCTTCACTAAAGTCTAAAGCAATTCCAATATTTTTTAAAGGTTTAATTTGATTTATTTTTTTGTGAATCGGAAGATTATGTATATTGAAATTGACTTTTTTAGTTTTTCTAATAAATGGATAGAAAAGAATGTATAATAAAAATAATAAAAGGCTTAAAGAAAATATACTTATAAATATCTTGGTAATCGAAGAAATGGCCGAATTATTAAGTATTACAATTTCTTCATCATAAATTAATTTTATATTAAGAAATACAATTACGCCGCAAATGATCCATGATAAAATCTTTATGGGAAGCTTTATTACAAATTTTCCCATCTTTTCTTTATCGCTAACAAAATGAATTAATGGAATTATTGCAAAACCTAATTGCATGCTAAGTAAAACCTGGCTAAATATTAACATTTCATCCACCGAACTTTCTCCTAGTATACTAATTATAATTACTGCAGGAATAATTGCTAATAATCGTGTTAATAATCTACGTAAAGCAGGATTCATACGAAAATGTAAATAGCCTTCCATTACTATTTGCCCCGCAAGGGTACCAGTAACTGTAGAACTTTGTCCAGCAGCAATTAAAGCAATAGCAAACAGAAAAGGGGCAAGAGTTCCCAGTAAGTTAGTTAACATCTTATAAGCGTCATGTAATCCAGCGATTTCATAAAATCCAGCTTTATGAAAAGTAGCTGCTGCAAGTATTAAAATTGCAGCATTTACAAAAAAAGCCAAGTTTAAAGCAATTAAACTATCATAAAAATTATACTTAATAGCTTTTTTTATAGATTTATAATCTCTCCCTATTTTTCTAGTTTGTACTAAAGCTGAATGTAAATATAAATTATGAGGCATTACTGTTGCTCCAATAATTCCTATGGCTATATATAAAGCTTCATTATTAGGAAGAGTAGGTCTGAAACCTTTAACCACTTCACCAATTTCAGGTTTGGCTAAAAACATTTCAATTAAAAAACATCCACCTATAATACTAATTAAGACGATGATAAAAGCCTCCATTTTTCGTATGCCAAATCTTTGAAGAACTAATAATAATAAGGTATCTAAAGCAGCAATCCATACTCCCCATATCATATCTAGTCCGAATAGAAGCTGCAAACCAATTGCCATCCCTAAAACCTCTGCCAGATCAGTAGCAGCAATAGCTATTTCCGCAAAAACATAAAGAATATAATTTATCCATTTAGGATAGTATTCTCTATTGGTCTGAGCAAGATCAAGGCCTCTAACAATACCTAATCTGGCACTTAATGATTGTAGAAGAAGAGCCATAATATTGCTCATAAGTAGTACCCAGATAAGTGCGTACCCAAATTTACTACCTCCAGCAATATCTGTTGCCCAATTTCCAGGATCTAAATATCCGACTGCAACCAAATATGCAGGTCCAAAAAAGGCAAATAATTTTTTCCATTTATTTCTATTATCTGTATTTACAGATTGATGTACTTCTTGTAGAGATTTCTTACTCAATTGTTAGACTTTTCTAATTTTGTAAAGTTACATAAATTTTTTATTATCTATTATAAATATTTTTATGAAGGAATCCATAAATGATCTTTAAAATCGACTACTTTATTATTTTCTATTTTAATACCTTCACTTTCAAGTAATTCTTGCATTAGATTTGAAGATGCAAAATGATTTTTTCCCGTTAGTAAACCATTTCTATTAACTACTCGATGCGCTGGTAAATTTTTAATGGAATGAGAGGAATTCATTGCATTAACCTACTAATCTAGCAGACTTTTTAGTTCCTAAA
Source organism: Apibacter adventoris (assembly GCF_002964965.1). Classification (NCBI taxonomy): domain Bacteria; kingdom Pseudomonadati; phylum Bacteroidota; class Flavobacteriia; order Flavobacteriales; family Weeksellaceae; genus Apibacter; species Apibacter adventoris. Next base: position 183,984 of record NZ_PSZN01000002.1, on the reverse strand, counting down.
AAATTAGCGATAGCTCCATACGTGGTTATCTTTCCATAGGGGATTCTTTGTACAATTTGGTAAACTTTTTCAAAAAAATTATCATTTTTCATAAATTATATTAAAAAATTGGAGCTTTTTTATTAGTTAAAAATAGTAAAAAAACGTAATATTATAAGTTTATTATTAATTGAGATAAACATATACTTTTATGAAATTTATTTTAATTTATTGATTTTCATTTATTTGATAGCGTACAGATAAATTCACTTATTAAAAGTATAAAAATTTCATTCATTTTTGTTCATATATTAAAAATATTATTATATTAGAGCAAATGAAGTTAAGACTTCAAGCACAAACCAAAAAATGAGAAAAAATATATTTTGTTTTCTTAATGTTTTTTAATATTTTAGAAGGTTAAGGAAGTAAAATAAAGGAATGACTCTAAGTAAATTTAGAGTCATTCTTTTTTTATAAATTAAAATGATTCTTGTACTATAATTAATTACAAAGAAGTTAATAAATCACGGAATTTTTAAAATATCAAAAAAACAGTTTAAATATATTTTGTTTTATCAACATAATAATTTTAATAGATTAAAGGATAGTAAATTTATTTATAACGAAGAAATGAAAAATGTTAAAAAAGAAAATGATGTTGGAAAAGATATGTTCATATTTTTAAAATAATAAAAAATATTTGATCAACCTTTATACAATTGTTTTTTTAGGAGGGAAAGAGTCTTTTTTTGACTTTCAAAAGCTAATTCGTCTATGTCTATTTCTGTAATTTTTTTCCATAAGAACCCTTTTAATTCTATAGTATCAAAATCTTCTATTAATAAATGATCATCTCTATATAGGAAAAATAAATCAATAGTATTATATAAAATATTTTTATATAAATAAGTATTAGGATTAGAATTTATGTATTGAAGTTTAGTTTTGTCAATGTCTATATTTAATTCTTCTTTTAATTCCCGTACACAGCTGAACTCGGCAGTTTCTGCGGGATCTATAAAACCACCTGCCAGATCCAGATAACCTTTTTGAGGATCTTTATTTCGTACAGTTAGTAGGATTTTGTCTTCTTTTTGAATTATAACAGCTACAGCACCTGCTGTATTATGGTAAAACTCAAAATCACAATCGGTACACGTAATTTTAATTCCTTTATCAAATATAAGATGAGGACTTTTACAATTGGGGCAATATTTGAAAATAGGATCCATAAGAAAATTTATTTGACAAACAAATGTAAGCAGGAAAATATAATATTTTGCATAAAATATTAAAAATCTATTTGTTATAAACTAAATATAAATTTGTTAAATAAATAAAAATAAAACAGTTAAAACATTATTACTTATAAAATCGGATAGTATATATTTTCCCTATTGTGTTATTAATAAAATAAAAAATAAATTGTTTTTTATCTGAATTTATTACTAGTAAATTTGATTTAGATTTATAAAATAAAAATTATGGCAACAGTAACATTAAAAGGAAACCTAGTACATACAACAGGGAATTTGCCCAAAGTGGGTTCACTAATTCCTGATTTTACATTGATAGATGCAGATTTATCACCAAAAAAATTATCAGATTATAAAGGAAAGAAATTAGTATTAAATATTTTTCCAAGTGTTGATACAGGTACATGTGCAATGTCAGTGAGAGAATTTAACCAAAAAGCTTCAACATTAGAAAATACAGTAGTGTTGTGTATATCTAAGGACTTACCCTTTGCTCAAAAACGTTTTTGTGCTGCTGAAGGATTGAAAAATGTAATTACGCTTTCAGCTTTTCGTTCTTCATTTGGAAAAGACTATGGACTAGAGTTTTCAGATGGACCTATGAAAGGGCTATTAAGTCGTGTAGTTATTATTGTAGATGAAAAAGGAAAAGTTATATATGAAGAACAAGTTCCTGAAATTTCACACGAGCCGGATTATGATTCTGCTTTAAAAACACTAATAAAATAGATGTAAAAATTTAAATAAAATAAAAAATGTTTTGATATATTTTATGAGGAAACTCAGGTTTGATTAAATAATTATATTTCAACTATTTTGTACCTTTACATCAAAAAATAATAAAAAATAAAAATCATGAGTAGAAAATTTCCTGCTGGTGTAGCAACCGGTTCATTAGTAAAAGAAATATTTGAGTATGCTAAAGAAAAACAATTTGCTTTACCCGCATGTAACGTAATAGGTTCTAGTAATATAAATGCAGCGTTGGAAACTGCTGTTAGGTTAAATGCACCTATTATTATACAGTTTTCTAATGGAGGAGCACAATTTAATGCCGGAAAAGGATTTAAAAGTGAAACCCAAAGAGCAGATGTACTAGGAGCTATTGCAGGAGCAAAACATATACACACATTAGCAGAAGCCTATGGTGCTACTGTAATTTTACATACAGACCATTGTGCTAAAAAATTATTACCTTGGATAGACGGGTTACTAACAGCAAATGAAGAATTTTATAAAAAAGAAGGGAAAACCTTATATTCTTCTCACATGTTAGATCTTTCAGAACAACCATTGAATGAAAATTTGGAAATTTCTTCCCAATATTTTGAAAGAATGGCTAAAATAGGAATGACTTTAGAAGTAGAAATTGGTATAACCGGAGGAGAAGAAGACGGAGTAGATAATTCAGATGTAGACAGTTCTAAACTATATACCCAACCGGAAGATGTATATAAAACTTACCAAGCACTAAACGCTATAAGTCCCAATTTTACAATAGCTGCAGCTTTTGGTAACGTACATGGGGTTTATAAACCTGGAAATGTAAAATTAGAACCTAAAATTTTACATAATTCTCAAGAATATATTCAAAAGCAGATTGGAGGTACTTCCAAGCCAATTAATTTTGTGTTTCATGGAGGATCAGGTTCTTCTTTAGAAGAAATAAGAGAAGCCATTAGTTATGGGGTAATTAAAATGAATATAGATACAGATCTACAATTTGCCTATTTAGAAGGAGTAAGAAATTATGTGGAAACAAATATAGATTACTTAAAATCTCAGGTAGGTAATCCAACAGGAGAAGATGCTCCTAATAAAAAATATTATGATCCAAGAGTATGGGTTCGAAAAGCTGAAGATTCTTTTTCTAAAAGATTAGAAAAAGCTTTTGAAGATTTAAATAATATCAACACTTTATAAAAAATAATATTAAAAATAAAAAAGACTTCCATGATTTCGGGAGTCTTTTTTTTGTACATTTATAAATTATAATCTATACTTAATTAAAAATTAAAAACTATGAAAGAATCAAAGTATTTAATAACAGCAATAATTGGAGGTTTATCTATAATTTTAGCAGCCTACTTTTTAGGGAATTCTATTAAAAATAAAAATAAAACAACTTCTATTTCCGTGACAGGGTCGGGAACTAAAGATTTTGTATCAGATCTTATAGTGTGGAATGGAGGATTTTCTAAGAAAAATATGGATTTAAAAGAAGCCTATGTAGGATTAGAACAAGACAGGCAAAAAATAAAAGAATATCTTATGTCTAAAGGATTCGCAGAAGCAGATATTGTTTTTTCTGCCGTAGATATTGACAAGGAATATGATTATAAAGGTTATGATGTAGGCAGTCAGAGAATTTTTACAGGATATAAGTTGCAGCAAACCGTATCAATAGAGTCTAAAGATGTTCAAAAAGTGGAAAACCTTTCCCGCCAGATTACAGAATTAATTAATAACGGAGTTGAACTGTATTCTAGAGCTCCCTCTTATTACTATACCAAGTTGGCAGATCTTAAGATACAGATGATAGCGGATGCCACTAAAGATGCTAGAAAAAGAGCAGAAGAAATTGCAGTTAATGCAGGAGGAAAGTTAGGCAATTTAAAAAAGGCGAACTTAGGAGTTTTTCAAATTACTGCACAAAACTCATCAGACGAAGATTATTCCTGGGGAGGAACATTTAATACTTCTTCTAAAAACAAGACAGCAAGTATAACCATTAGATTAGATTATGAAGTTAAATAAAAATGTAGAATAATAATGAATCAATCCGATGTATTATTTAAGAAATTCAACAGTTCTAAATTAGATCTGAAAAATAGAATTGTTATGGCCCCGATGACTCGTTTCTTTTCTGCGAATGGAGTTCCAACAACAGAAGTTGCAGAATATTATGCCAGAAGGGCTAGGGCTGATGTCGGATTGATCATTACGGAAGGAACAGTGATTAATAGGGCTTCAGCATCTAACGATCCCAATGTTCCTCATATATATGGTGAAGAATCATTGGAAGGATGGAAACAAGTAGTGAATAGAGTGCACGAAGAAGGAGGAAAAATAGCCCCGCAGTTATGGCATATGGGAATTGTTCCATATATGAAAAACTGGAGACCCTCAGTTCCGATGGAAGGACCTTCTGGCTATATTAATCCGGAACAAAAATCCGGAATACAAATGACAGAGGAAGATATTCAAAAAACAATATCCGCCTATGCAGAAGCCGCTTTAAATTCAAAAAACCTAGGATTTGATGCAGTAGAGATTCATGGGGCTCACGGCTATTTAATAGATCAGTTTTTTTGGGAAAAGATGAATAAACGAACCGATCATTGGGGAGGAAAGAACATTGGAGAGCGAACTCATTTTGCCATAGCCGTTATAAAAGCTATTAGAAAAGCTGTAGGAGAAGATTTCCCTCTTATTATACGATTGTCTCAATGGAAACAACAGGACTATACAGCTAAGATAGCAACCAATCCTAAAGAAATGGAAGAATGGCTATTACCTTTGTCAGAAGCCGGAATAGACATTTTTCATTGTTCTCAAAGAAGATTTTGGGAGCCGGAATTTGAAGGTTCTGATTTAAATTTTGCCGGTTGGGCAAAAAAAATAACTCATAAACCTTCTATATCTGTAGGATCAGTGGCATTAACATCAGATTTTTTAGGTACTTTTAAAGGTGAATCTTCTCAGCCTAATGCAGGGTCTATAGAACAGTTATTAAATAAAATGCAAAAAAATGAATTTGATCTAATAGCTGTCGGTAGAGCCTTATTAGCAGACCCGGAGTGGGTTATAAAAGTTAAAAATAATAATATTCATGATTTTAAAGACTTTAAAAAAGAGTATTTAAAAACCTTATTTTAAAAAATATATAATCAATATTTATTTTTACTATCTTTGTTGAGTTAAGTTCTTTCCTTAATTTCTTTATCAACTAAAATTAGGTTTTGCTTAACTGCAAATTAATAGGGAATCATGTGAAAATCATGAGCTGACGCGCAACTGTAAGTAATAAAAAAAGTTTTTACCCTTAGCATTCCATTGCAAATAGCGAGAAGGATGGTAAAAATGTTATAAGCCAGGAGACCTGCCTATTTTGAATTGACAATGCTTTCGCGGTATAAAGTTAAGAGTCAGGATGTGTATTGTAATAGGGATTATTATATGATAAATTTTGTATTATAATTCTAGTTATAATGTAATTCTATTTCTCTTCATAAATATAGAGCATTGTGAAGTTTAGCAAAAGAACTTTTTATAGTTAATCCTTTAAAAAGTTAAAAAATGCAGACAAACAACCTTGGCTATCCACGAATTGGTAGTAACAGAGAACTAAAAAAATCCAGTGAAAAATATTGGGCTGGAAAAATATCAGTTACAGAACTGATACGTACAGGAGTTGAAATACGTAAATCCAACTGGGAATTGCAAAAAAAAGCTGGTATTGATTTAATTCCATCTAATGATTTTTCATTTTATGATCATGTATTAGACATGTCATTGATGCTAGGAGCTATACCTAAGCGATACCATAAAGTAATATTGGATAAATCAAATTCGGAAATTGATTTATATTTTGCAATGGCTAGGGGATATCAAAAAAATAATTTAGACATAAAAGCAATGGAAATGACTAAATGGTTTGATACTAATTATCATTACATTGTTCCGGAATTTACTAAAGACCAGAAATTTAATTTATTTTCTACAAAAATTGTAGATGAATTTTTAGAAGCAAAAAATTTAGGTATACAAACCAAGCCTGTATTAATAGGACCTGTATCTTTTATATTATTAGGAAAGGAAAAAGAAACAGGGTTTCATAAATTAGATTTACTAAAAAATTTGTTACCTGTCTACATTGATATTCTTACCAGGCTAAAAGAAGCACAAGTGGAATGGGTTCAATTTGATGAACCATTCTTAGGCTTAGATTTAGATTCAACTGCAAAAGAAGCATTTATATATGCATATGAAGAAATAAATAAAACGTTTCCAACTCTTAAAAAATTAGTAGCTACTTATTTTGAAGGTTTAAAGGACAATACAACCTTAGCTTTATCCTTACCAGTACAGGCAATTCATATAGATTTAGTTCGTTGTCCGCAACAATTAGATGAAATATTACAAAAAATTCCTAGTGGTAAAAAACTATCTTTGGGTATTGTTGATGGAAGAAATATATGGAAAAATAATTATCAGCATTCTTTAAAAACAATACACAAAACAATTGAAAAAATAGGGGAAGAAAATGTTATGATAGCTCCATCATGTTCTTTAATACACTCTCCATGTGATTTGGATTTAGAGACTAACGAAGAAATCCTTACATCAGAGATTAAACAATGGATGGCATTTGCAAAGCAAAAGATAGAAGAATTAGCTTCTTTAAAAAAACTTATTGAAAAAGGAAATTCAGAACCTAATACTACTTTACTAAAAGAAAATATAAAAGCACATAGAAATAGAGAAATATCAGATTTAATTCATGACCAAAGAATAAAAAGTAAAATAACCGATATAAATTTAAAAATTAAAAGAGAAAATACTTTTCCAATAAGGAAAGAAAAACAGAATTATATTTTACAACTACCTATATTACCCACAACTACGATAGGATCATTTCCACAAACTAAAGAGGTTCGCAGTTGGAGGTCTCAATACAAAAAAAAACAAATAAGTGCAGAGCAATATGAACAATTATTAAGAGCAGAAACTGAAAAAGCAATTCGTATTCAGGAAAAAATAGGATTAGATGTATTAGTTCATGGTGAGTTTGAACGCAATGATATGGTCGAATATTTTGGAGAACAATTAAAAGGTTTTGTTTTTTCTAAAAATGGATGGGTTCAAAGTTATGGTAGCCGATGTGTAAAACCACCTATCATCTATGGAGATGTTTCAAGGCCTGAACCGATGACTGTTCAATGGTCTACCTATGCTCAATCATTAACTGACAAAAAAGTAAAAGGAATGCTAACAGGTCCGGTAACTATTTTGCAATGGAGTTTTGTTCGTAATGATCAACCACGTTCAGAAACATGTAATCAAATTGCGGTAGCAATAAAAGAAGAGGTAGAAGACTTAGAGAAAGCAGGAATTCAAATTATCCAAATTGATGAACCTGCGATCAGGGAAGGTCTTCCATTAAGAAAATCTGATTGGCAAGAATATTTACAATGGGCTGTAAAATCTTTTAAAATATCATCAAGTAGTGTAAAAGATGAAACTCAGATACATACCCATATGTGTTATTCTGAATTTAATGATATTATTGAAAATATAGCGGAAATGGATGCAGATGTTATAACCATTGAATGTTCACGTTCTAATATGGAGCTATTAGATGTTTTTTCAAAATTTAATTATCCTAATGATATAGGACCAGGAGTATATGATATACACTCACCAAGAATTCCTTCTAAAGAGGAAATGGAACGACTTTTAGACAAAGCGAGTAAAGTAATTCCTGTTGAAAGGTTATGGGTAAATCCGGACTGTGGACTTAAAACACGTAATTGGGAAGAGACAGAAAAGGCATTAAAAGAAATGGTCTTGGCAGCTTCTGAAATGAGAAAACAATTAATAATGTAATAATATTTAATAGATAAAAAATATAAAATAAAATTGTAATCTCGGTATGGCGTCTTGTAAAATTATAATATAGTTAATCATTTAAATTTAATGGATTATTAAAAAAATAAATTTAAATTACATGATCAAAGAGAAAAAAATCTATAGATAAATTATATAAGAATTATAGAATAAATATAAAAAGCCGTATCTGATTTTTTAAAAGCAGATTTGGCTTTTTTATAAGTAAAAAGTTGAAAATATTTTATTTATGAAGTTTTAATTTTTGCAATAGATTCAAGCCCAAGCTCTTTTATTGAAATTTCTTTCATTTCTACCTTTCTTACTTTACCTGTTACTGTTATAGGAAAAGCATCTACGAATTTCCAATATTTAGGTATTTTATAATGTGCAATTTGCTCTTTACAAAAGCGAGTTAAACTATCTTTAGTCACCACTTCGTCATTTTTTGCTTTTACCCAAGCCATAATTTCCTCACCAAATTTTTCACTGGGAACTCCAATTACATGAACATCTTCTATAGCAGGACATGTGTGTAAAAATTCTTCAATTTCTCTAGGAGAAATATTTTCTCCTCCACGTATTATAACATCTTTGATTCTTCCTGATATATTAATATATCCCTCCTCATCCATAACACCTAAATCTCCTGTATGCATCCAGCGGGCCTCATCAATTACTTCATTGGTAGCTTTAGGGTTATTCCAATATTTGAGCATCACAGAATAACCACGTGTACAAACTTCTCCGGGAACACCTCTTTCTACTATTTCACCCGTTTCATGATCTATAATTTTTATTTCCAAATGATCTTGAATAGTACCTACGGTACTTACTTGCTTTTCTATTGAGGTACCAATTATAGTTTGAGTAGAAACAGGAGAAGTCTCTGTCATTCCATAGCAAATAGATACTTCTTTCATAAACATTTTAGATTGTACCTGTTTCATTATTTCTACTGGACAAGGAGAGCCTGCCATTACTCCTGTACGTAATGATGATAAATCATAGTCATCGAAATTTGGGAGTTGCAATTCTGTTATAAACATAGTAGGCACTCCATATAGGGAAGTGCATTTTTCTTTTTCAACGGTTTCTAGTGTTGAAACCGGATTAAAACTTTCATCAGGAACAACCATACAAGCTCCGTGTGTAGTACAGGCTAAATTACCTATGACCATACCAAAACAATGGTAAAAGGGTACAGGTATGCATACTCGATCATGTTCTGAATAGTGAAGTCTTTCTCCTACAAAAAAACCATTATTTATAAGATTATGATGTGAAAGAGTAACCCCTTTGGGGAAACCTGTAGTGCCTGATGTGTATTGTATATTTACCGGCTGATCGAATTGAACGGAATTTTCAAATAATTCTAATTTTTCATCTGAAACAGAAGATGCTGATTTTAAAAATTCATCCCATGTTTCATCAAAAAAAATAGTATTTTTTAGTTCATTACAATATTTAGCAACTTTAGCCACCATTTTTTTGTAATCACTAGTTTTAAAAACTAAGTCAGAAAATAGTAGCCTTACACCAGATTGTTTTAATACAAATTTGAGTTCACTACTTCTATATGCGGGATTAATATTAACCAGAATAACTCCAATTCTTGCAGTTGCATATTGTAGTAAAACCCATTCATAACGATTCGGAGCCCAAATTCCTATTCTGTCACCAGAAGTTACTCCGCTTGAAATAAGAGCTTTTGCAACCACGCTGGATTGGTCCCAAAATTGTTGATAAGTAGCTTTATAATTTTGTTTCACACAAATAAGAGCATCTCTTTTAGGGAATTTAAGAGTAGTTTTTTTTAAGTTTTGTCCAATAGTTTCTCCTAAAAGAGGTTTATTGGAATTTCCAAATATATATGAAAGTTGTTTGTTCATAATGTGTCTGTTAAATAGTATTTGTGTAATATTTACGAATATTAATGTATATAAAATATGGGATTATTTTATAGAGACTTCAAAAACCTTTTTATTTTCAATGAATCCTTCTAAAAAATCGTTTTGTACTACTTTTGATACTCCTTCTGGAGTTCCTGTAAAAATAATATCTCCTGTTTTTAACGTAAAATATTGCGAAATATAAGATATAAGATTATCCAAAGAAAAAATCATATCGGCTGTATTTCCCTTTTGTTGTAATAATTTATTTTTTAATAAACTAAAATTGATATTGGAAAGATTCAAACTTTCTTTTGGTACAAAATTACCTATAAGAGAAGAATGGTCAAAAGCTTTTGCTTTTTCCCAAGGAAGCCCATTAGCCTTAAGTTTGTTTTGTAAGTCGCGAGCAGTAAAATCAATACCTAAGCCAATTTCAGAATAATAATTTCCGGCAAATTGCGGCTGTATATACTTTCCAACCTTTGATATTTTTATTAAAATTTCTACTTCATGTTGTAAATCATTAGTAAATTCTGGGATATAAAAATCTTCGCCTGCTCTTAAGATTGATGTATCGGGTTTTAAAAAAAGAACAGGTTCTTTAGGAATTTCATTAAGTAATTCTCTAGCATGGTTAGTGTAATTTCTTCCTACACAAATTATTTTCATAACCCATTTTTTAATTTAATTCTAGTAAATATTTTTTTTGAATATAGAGGAAAATCTGCATTCATTAACCAAGAATAGTACCCTAAGTCCGTTTTAAAAATGTCTTTTAATTTCTTTCCCCTATATTTCCCAAAATTAAATATTTCATCGTTTTCCTTATCCAAACCAACAAATCCTGCTAAGTCTGCATTTTTATTTTGTGTAGTAAATTCGTGCAAAAATTTGATATCATTTTCAATCTCATCATATTTTTCAATCTGAGACTTTAAAACTTCATAAGTGGCTAAAGTGTCTGCAGAAGCAGAATGAGCATTTTCTAAAATTCCATCACAATAAAACTTATATGCTGCAGATAATGTGCGTGGCTCCAATTTGTGATAAATAACTTGGACATCTATGGGACGATGTTTCTTAATGTCGAATTCAAAATCATTTCTTAATAATTCCTCTGCTAATAAAGGAATATCAAATCGGTTGGAATTATACCCTGCTAAATCAGAATCTTTGATCATTCCTAGTATTTGCGGAGCTATTTCCTTAAAAGTAGGAGCATTAATTACATCTTTATCATAGATGCCATGAATTAAAGAAGATTCCTCAGGAATAGGTATTTGAGGATTAATACGCCAAGTTTTACTTTCTTGAGATTGATTAGGGGAAATTTTTAATATACTTATTTCAACTATACGGTCTTTACTAACATTAATTCCGGTAGTTTCAAGATCAAAAAAGCAGATAGGTTTATGTAGTTTTAGTTCCATGGGCAATAATTTTTTTTCTAAATATAATTGATAATATAATATATATAATGATTAGCAACGGAATAGCTAGTACTTTGAGAAAAATAAAAAGAATTAAACAAATAAAAATAAAAGAAAAAACTAGAGAATTATCTTTCCATTTTTTGCTTTTAAACTTTAAAGAGAATAGAGGTAAATTAGCAATTAAAAGATAACTACATATAAAAGTAATAATCAATAAGAACCAGAAATTATTTAATAATTCAAATGTATAATTTTTATGGATATAGAAAAGTGAAAAAATAAAAATAGTATTAGCTGGAGTATTTAATCCTTTAAAGTAATATGTTTGTTCTTGGTCAATATTGAATTTCGCTAACCTTAATGCAGAAAATAATGTAATTAATAACCCTAAAAATGGTAAGTAATTACTATAAATATATTGTCCAAAGAAAGAAAAAGAAATTGATTCTTTAAAAAGTAACATCATGAGTATTCCTGGAAAAAAACCAAAAGAAATCATGTCAGCTAAACTATCCAGTTGTTTGCCTAAATCCCCATTAGATCCAGTTAATCGGGCAGCAAAACCATCAAAGAAATCAAATATTAAACTTAAGCAAAGCAATATAATAGCAGTATCAATAAAATTTGAATTTTTAATCATTAAAATGGAAGCTATGCAACCACTTAATAAATTTAAAAGCGTAAGTACATTTGGAATTTGTTTCATTATTGAATATTTCATCACAAATCTATGAATTTTTAAAATAGAGAGTCAGCTTCTAATTTTTTTATTCATTTTTAATACATAAAAGATTTCTTTTTAAAGAAAGTAAACAAAGATTAAAGATAACTAGAATAAGGGTAGCAAATACAATATTTACAAAATATAATAAACATTTATATAATCAATTAACTCTAAGGGCTTAATATTTTTATAATTGAAAAAAATGTGTTATATTTGCATAGTTTTTGGGACTAATTAAAAATGTGAAGCCTATTTACAAGGGCTTTTTTTTGTATTTATGCTCTGTAAGGTATTTGTAGTATAAATGTTTTAAATTCAGTTTCTTAGATTAAAGTATAAAATGACGTTAGAAGAAAAAGTTAATTTATTTTTAGAAAAATTTTTATTATTAAGATCAGATTTATTTTTGATATCCTGTAAAATTTCTCCTACAAATAAAATAGAGGTGATTATAGACGGAGACAGCAATGTCTCTATTCAAGATTGTTTAGATTGCAGTAGAGCTATAGAGAATAATTTAGATAGAGAAGAAGAAGATTTTGAATTATCAGTGTATTCATCTGGGATTTCTAGTCCTTTACAAATTCCTAGGCAATATAAAAAAAATATAGGAAGGGAAATTAATCTTATTACTATAGAAGATAAAGAACTCACAGGTATTATAGATAGGGTAGATGAAGAAGGTATTTATTTAGTATGGAAAGAAAGGTGGCCCAAAGAAAAGGGGAAAGGTAAAGAAACCGTAGAATTAGAAGAATTTATTTCTTATAAAAATATAAAGAAAGCAATAATATCATTAAAATTTAAATAAGCGAATCAATGGACAGTATAGAGTTAATCGAGTCATTTGCAGATTTTAAAGACGAGAAAAATATAGATAGAATTACTTTAATGGCTATAGTTGAAGAGTCGATGAAAACTGTATTAAGGAAAAGATATGGTTCAGATGATCATTTTGATGTAATTGTTAATCCAGATAAAGGAGATTTGGAAATATATTTAAACAGAAAAATAGTTGAAGATGAAATGTCTGAGGATGATTTGTTAGAAATAGAAATAAGCGAAGTTAGAAAAATTGATCCCAGCTTTGAAGTAGGGGAAGAATATACCCAAAAGATAGAATTAAACGAATTAGGAAGAAGAAATATTTTAGCATTTAAACAGGTTTTAAATACTAAAATAGCAGAATATGATAATTCAAATTTATATGAAAAATTCAAATCAATAGAGGGGGATATTGTAAGCGGAGAAGTTCATCATATTCGACACAAACAAGTAATCCTAATGGATGAAGAACAAAATGATATGATTCTTCCTAAGGAAAATCAAATTCCTTCAGATTTTTTTAGAAAAGGTGAAACAATTAGGGCTGTTGTTGAAGAAGTAGGGTTGAAAGGAGGGAAGCCGCAGATTGTATTATCCAGAACGTCTTCTAAGTTTTTGGAAAAGCTTTTTGAGTTTGAAATTCCTGAAGTATACGATGGTTTAATTACCATTAAAAAAACAGTACGTATTCCTGGAGAGAAAGCGAAAGTAGCTGTTGAGTCTTATGATGACAGAATAGATCCGGTGGGAGCTTGTGTTGGAATGAAAGGGTCAAGAATTCATTCTATAGTTAGGGAGCTCAGGAATGAAAATATAGATGTAATTAATTATACAAATAATAAACAACTTTATATACAAAGAGCTTTAAGCCCGGCAAAAATATCTTCTATAGAAATAGATGAAGAAAATAAACATGCAGTTGTATATTTAAGACCCGAAGAAGTTTCAAAAGCAATAGGGAAAGGTGGTCAGAATATAAAATTAGCCAGTTGGCTTACAGAATATGAAATAGATGTTCGCAGAGATGAACCGGAAGAAGAAGATATTGAACTAACAGAATTTTCTGATGAAATTGACTCATGGGTTATAGAAGAACTCAATAAAGTTGGTTTAGATACAGCAAGGTCTGTATTAGAAAAAGATGTAGACGATTTATTAGAATTAACAGATTTAGAAGAAGAAACAATTTTAGATGTAATTCGTATTCTTAAAGAAGAATTTGAAGAATAAATAGGAATTACACCAAATAATTTTATCATATTTGTAAATAAATATAAGAATAACAACAAAATATAGTATGTCGGGTATTCGATTAAGTAAAGTAATAAAAGACCTTAATATCTCTCTTGACAGAGCCGTGGAATATTTAATATCCCAGGATGTTAAGATTGAGAAGAACCCTAACGTGAAGTTAGATCAAAAAGCACACGAATTATTAGTAACTGAATTTTCAGAAGATAAACTAAAAAAGGTGGCGTCTTTAGATGTGGTCATTAATAAAATTCCTGAGAAGAAAAAGGAAGAAAAGCCGATTCAAACAGAAGTTATTAAAGCCAAAGCAAAAGAAATTTCTAAGCCTAAAACTTTAGGTAAAATTGACCTGGAATCACAAAAAAGAACCAAAACAGAAACAAAAAAAGAGCCAATTGTTCCAGTAGAGGAAAAGAAAGAAGAGCCTATTGTAGAAGAAGACAAATCTAAGAAATTTTCAGGAGTTAAAATTATTGGTAAAATGTCTCCCGAAGAATTAAAAAGATCCAATGAACCCACTCATCCAACAAAGAAGATAAAAGAAAAGAATGTTCAAGATCCACAAAAAACTGATACAATTGAAAATAAGAAGGAAGAAGTAGAGGAAAATTCAAAAATAAACGAACAAGAAAAGGAAGCAGTCGTTGTAAATGGAGGAGATGCATCAGAACCTGAAAAAATTGAAACACAATATCAAAAATTAGATGGTCCTAAAATGACTGGTCAAAAAATTGATTTAACTCAATTTCAAAGGCCAAAGAAAGTCAGTAAAGAAAATAATGCAGAAAAGAAAAAAAGAAAAAGAATTGTAAAAGATTCCAAAGTAGATGTGAACCAGGTTGCTAAAACAATAAATGGAGAAAAAAAATCTGGAGGACAATCAGGTCAAGGACAAAATAGATATAAAAAATCAGGAGGAAACAATAATAGGAATACACGTCCGGTTGAACTAACTGATGAACAAGTTAAAAATCAAATAAAAGAAACGTTAGAGAAATTAACCTCTAAAACAGGTAAATCGAAAAGCTCTAAATTTAGAAGAGATAAAAGGATTCAGAGAAAAGAACAAGAAGCAGAGCAATATCAACAATTGGCAAAAGATAATGTAATAAAAACCACAGAATTTATTACAGTAAACGAATTAGCTAGTTTGATGGATGTTTCTCCAACAGAGGTTATTTCTGCTTGTTTTTCCCTAGGTGTAATGGTTACTATGAATCAACGTTTAGATGCAGATACATTAGTTTTAGTCGCAGAGGAATTTGGATACAAGATAGAATTTACCGATGCTGAAGTAGAAGAATCCGCAGCAGATGAAGAAATAGATAATCCTGAAGATTTAGTGCAAAGAGCACCTATCGTTACCGTAATGGGACATGTGGATCATGGAAAAACCTCTTTACTGGATTATATAAGAAAAACAAATGTAATTGCCGGAGAATCCGGAGGAATTACCCAACATATAGGAGCCTATAACGTTAAATTAGCAAATGGACAAAGAATTACATTTTTGGATACCCCTGGTCATGAGGCTTTTACAGCGATGCGAGCTAGAGGGGCGCAAGTAACAGATTTAGCTATTATTGTAGTAGCTGCAGATGACAATGTAATGCCTCAGACGAAAGAAGCAATCAGCCATGCGCAAGCTGCGGGAGTTCCAATGATTTTTGCAATTAATAAAATAGATAAACCCACATCTAACCCAGATAAAATTAAAGAAGAATTATCTCAAATGAATTTATTGGTAGAAGATTGGGGAGGAAATATTCAATCACAGGAAATATCTGCAAAATTTGGTAATAACGTAGATGTGTTACTCGAAAAAGTATTATTAGAAGCCGAATTATTAGATTTAAAAGCTAATCCGGATAGATCTGCTAGTGGAGTAGTAATTGAAGCAACCTTAGATAAAGGTAGAGGATATGTATCAACCATTTTGGTGCAAAATGGAACCTTACGTGTAGGTGATTATGTGTTGGCAGGAAAAAATCATGGAAAAGTACGTGCCATGTTAGATGAAAGAGGAAAACCTATGAAAGAAGCGGGACCATCAGTTCCGGTAACTATATTAGGTTTAGACGGAGCACCTACAGCCGGAGATAAGTTTAGGGTGTTTGAAGACGAAAGAGAAGCTAAGCAGATAGCTAATAAAAGAGAGCAGCTTATGCGAGAGCAATCTATCAGAACACAAAAACACATCACATTAGATGAAATAGGAAGACGTATTGCCTTAGGTGATTTTAAAGAATTGAATATCATTATAAAAGGAGATGTTGATGGATCAGTAGAAGCCTTAACAGATTCATTACAAAAATTATCTAATGATCAGATTCAAATCAATATAATTCATAGGGGAGTTGGACAAATTACTGAATCAGATGTTTTATTAGCAGTAGCTTCAGATGCTGTATTGATAGGGTTTAATGTACGACCTAATTTAAGTGCTAAAGATTTAGCAGAAAAAGAAGAAATAGAAATTAGAACCTATTCTATAATTTATGATGCAATAAATGAAGTCAAAGAAGCAATGGAAGGCATGCTTTCTCCAGAAATTAAAGAACAAATTATAGGAAATGTTGAAATCAGAGAAACATTTAAAATTTCTAAAGTTGGAACTATTGCCGGATGTATGGTTTTAGATGGTAAAATAACACGAAACTCTAAAATTAGAATTATTAGAGAAGGAATCGTAGTATATACAGGAGAATTAGAAAGCTTAAAAAGATTTAAAGATGATGTTAAGGAAGTAACTAAAGGATATGAATGTGGTCTGAATATTAAAAACTTTAATGATATACAAATAGGGGATTTATTAGAAGCTTTTGAAGAAGTAGAAGTGAAGAAAAAGTTAAAAATCTAAAAAATAATATTTAAAATAGTAAATAAAAGCTGTTTATCCATAGATAAACAGCTTTTATTTTATAATTAAATAATAAAAAAACAGCTCTTGTTTTGATTTTTTAATATAATTATATAATTATTATAACACTTATTATGTTAATTTTACAAATTATCGGAAAATATTGTTATTTTTTTGTTTTTCTTAAAAAAATGTTAGAGCTTTGCCAATTAACTAAGTATAAATTATTGTATGAGGAAAGAACTTAAAATTTTAAGTGTGCTTGCCCTATCCTTAACAGGCCAATTGGCCTTTGCTCAAATTAAGGGAAAAGTGCAAGAATCTGACGGGCTTCCGTCAATAGGTTCTAAAGTAGAAATTAAAGGAACAGGAACTTTTACACGAACCAATGATGACGGTGAATTTGAATTATCTACTGCAAAAGTTGGAGATGTATTAGTAATAACAAATTTAGATGATCAAAAACAAGAGGTTAAAGCTACAGATGATTTGGTATTTAAGTTTTCAGCACCTTTAGTTTCTAAAAAAGAAACAGAAATTGATGCGGTTACAATTATTGGATCAATTCAAATGAATCCTAATGAACAAATTGGGTCAATTGCAAGTGTCAAAAGTGATGATTTAGCCTCAACACCTATGGCGACGGTAAATGAAGCCCTAAATGGTAAAGTTGCAGGGTTAAATTTTGCAGGTAATGGAGGACAACCAGGTGCTGAAAGTAGTACAATTATAAGAGGTATAAACTCTTTTTCAGGATCGTCTAATCCATTATACGTAATAGATGGAGTTCCCGTAGGGAGAGGAGTAGATGCTTCAGATCTTTTAGGAGGATATACATCTTTTAATCCATTATCAAGTATTGATCCTAATTCTATTGAAAGTGTAACTGTATTAAAAGATGTTTCAGGAACATCTTTGTATGGTGCTCAGGGAGCAAATGGAGTAATTTTGATAAAAACAAAATCAGGAAAATTTAATCAAAAAACAAAATTTAGTTTTACAACAGAAATTGGATATCAAGACGAAGCTTTCAATAAGCATCATTGGATGTCTTCAGAAGAATATATTAAATGGGGAGGGTTAGCTATCGCAGGAAAAGATTATAGAAATGGTGCGTTAGATGCCTATTCTGATGCAAATTTAGCAAAATATGAAGCACAATATAGAGATATTGTAACAGACCCCAGTGGCATAGGTTGGGATGGTATAACAAACACAAAATGGGATAAAGAAATTCAAAGAAATAGTTCTACAGTAACTCAATATTCATTTAATGCCGTAGGAGGAGGTGCAAATACTTCTTTCAATATTGGGGCATCTTATTATAAAAATGATCCCTTAGTTAAATTTACTAATTTTGACAGAACTTCTGTAAATATAGGATTAAATCATAAAGCTACAGAAAAATTAAGTTTTAATTTTAATGGTAGCGTTTCAAATGTAAAAACAAAAACATATTCTGGCGGAACATCTTATTCTAATCCTTGGCGAGCAGGTTTTGCAAATTTGCCTTTTTACAGCGTAACCAACCCTGATGGATCATATAATACAGAACAATTAAATGGTTTTAATGCTGTAGAACTATTGCAGTCCGACTTTTTAAAAGGAGATATGACTACCTTTTTAGGTGCTGTAGGGATGGATTATAATTTCATTAAAGATTTTAAATTTACCTCTAATTTTTCAACACAATATCAAATGTTAAATGAAAAATCATGGTGGAATCAGTATACTGGAAATGGTAAATCTCGTAACGGAGTATTACAGACAAGCAATGTGAGAATTTTTGATTATGTTTGGAATAATTTTGTACAATATCAAAAAAGATTTGCAGAAAAACATAATTTAACAATAGATGTAGGGATGGATTATCAAGAACATTCCAGAAGAAATGAATATGAAGCAGGAAGTGGGTTCCCAAATTATTCTCAACCTGAGTTATCTTGGGCAAGTAACCCATTAGCTATTGATGGTAGTAAAGAAACATGGACGCAAATTTCTTATATAGGACGTTTAGCATATTCCTTTGATAGAAAATATACAGTAACTGCCAATTTTAGAAGAGATGGGAATTCTACTTTTGGAGAAGATAAAAAATGGGGGAATTTTTGGAATGCAGGGTTGATGTGGACACTTTCTAATGAATCTTTTCTGGTGGATAGTAAAGTTATAAATGATTTAAAATTAAGAGCTAATTATGGAATTTCAGGAAATGCTGTGACTGCTGCTTGGGGCTTAACCCAAAGATATAGACCTACTTTACTTGGAGCTACATATAATGACGATAATGCACCTGCTTTATATATAAATTCTGCTGGGAATAAAGATTTAAAATGGGAGCAAGCTAAACAGTTAAATGTTGGAGTTGATTTTGGGTTTCTTAATAAGAGGTTAAAAGGTACAATAGATTATTACAATAAAAAAACAGAAGATTTAATAGCCTTACAAACTATACCATATACAACAGGAGGTCCAAACTCATATTATGCAAACGTTGGATCCATAAGAAATAGAGGTTTAGAAATAACATTAACTGGAGTACCTATAAAAACAGAAGATTTTTATTGGAGCGTAACAGCTTTAGCTTCAACGAATAAATCTAAAGTATTAAAAATAGCAGAAGGAGCTAATTTAGATGCTTATGGTAAAAGATTAGATGTTGGTAAACAAGCGGGAGAGTATTATTTATATGGATGGGCTGGTGTAAATCCTGAGACAGGAGCCGGTCGATGGTATACAGATGAAACTAAATCAGCAATAACAGAAAATAGAAATGAAGCTAAAAGATATTATCAAGGACATACTAATGTACCAATCTGGCAAGCTACATTAACAAACGAATTTTCTTATAAAGGATTTAGCCTTTCATTTATGTTTTCTGGATCATTCGATTATAAAGTATATGATGTATTAACGGATTTATGGATGAGTGATGGATATTCTTTAGGTTCAGTAAATCAAGATCGTGATTTACTTTATAATAGTTGGACTCCTAATAATCCAAATGCTGATAATCCAATTCAGATAGAGGGAAATGATACAAACTCTAGATTAATGTCAACACGTTTTTTAAGAAAAGGAGATCATATTCGTTTAAAAGATGTTAAATTTTCCTATACCTTTGGTAAAGAAACATTAGGGGATATAGGAATAGATGCCGTAACTATTTATGTGAGAGGAACCAATTTAATTACTTGGGCATTTGATAGTAAGCTAAAGTCTGATCCGGAAACTGTTGCAGCTTCTTCTACTGTTAGAGCAGGATACCCAGATTTTTATCGTAGAGGAATGTATGATTTTTCTTCTCCTTTATTAAGAACATATTCTTTTGGGATTACTGTTAATTTTTAAATTTAAATTTATGAAAATAATTAATAAAATTTTAATTAATTTATCTTTCCTTTTTGCTATTATTGGATGTGGAGATGATAGGTTAGATATAAATCCTACTGATAGGGTAGGTATTAATAGTGCTAATAAAAATGAATCCACATTAGAGAGTGTAAAAAATGGAATTTATTATAAATTAGCTAATGATGAGGTATTTGGTCGTGATGTAATTGTTGCAGGAGATTTGCTTTCTGATGATTCTTTTGTAAGTGTTAAAAATTCAAATAGGTTTACAACTTTAAATATTATGGATTATTCAGAATCTTCTAATGATATTTATCCAATTGATTATTTATACGATGCTTATAATCAAGCTAATGTAGTTATAAATACTACATTGCCTGAAACTTCAAATGTAAAACAGATGAAAGCTGAGGCGTATGCAGCAAAAGCTTTAGTATTATTTTATGCAGTAAATTTATACTCTCCAAGTATAGCTTCCGGATTATATCAAGATTATGGAGTTCCTATCTATTCTACTAACTATGATCCAAATTTAAAGTATCCAAGATCAACAATAGCTGAAGTTTATGATGAAATAGAGAGAAACTCGTTACAAGCATTAAGCCTTTTTCAAAATGAACCTTCTAGTAAACAATTTTTAGGACCTACAGCTGTAAAGCTTTTATTATCAAGGTCATATTTATTCCAACAAAAATGGCAAAAAGCATATAATTATGCTGTTGAAGTTGAAAATATGTCGGGGAGCTTGTTTCAGTTTGTTAATAAAGCAGATTATCCTACTTATTTTTATACAAATAATGCTCCAGAAACAGTTTTTGAACTTGGATATTCTCAAAACAATTCACCTCAAATTAATCATATAGCTGGAGTATATGCAATAGATGGAGCATATAAACAAAACGAGTTTAGACAAAGTTTGTACGATATATATGATGCATCAGATATAAGAAAGACTATGTATGTATATGATAGTAAAAATATTGGAAACAATATTATAAAAGGATATTTCACAAAGAAGTATACTATTGCAAATGAATATTCTCAGAGTATAAAAATATTTCGTATGACAGAGGCTAAATTAAATAAAATTGAGGCTCTATACCATTTGGGCAATGAATCTCAGGCATTAGCAGAATTAAATGCTTTTGTAGCTACCAGAGGTATATATACCTATTCAAGTACAGGAACACAATTGCTAAATGATATTTTAAAAGAAAGGAGATTAGAATTTGCTGCAGAAGGATATAGGTTTTTTGATTTAAAAAGAAATATGTTACCAATTAATAAAGTTACAAATTGTTCTGCCTGTACAGTTTTACCTACAGATAAAAAATTTGTTTTACCTATGCCTCAATGGGAGATCATAAACAATCCTAAAATGGAACAATATCCTGAATATAAATATAAAAAATAAAAAATTATATTTATAAAAAAAGCCCCCTATTCAGGGGGCTTTTTATTTAGATTATTATTAACAAATCTATGGTGTCCATTTTATTTTTTTATAATTTTGTGTAATTAAGTAATAATAAAATGAAAAAAAAATTATTTTCTATTTTGTTTTTTTATTTTGCTTGTTGGATGTTTTCACAATCTCTTGAAGATCGACAAGCAATTATAAGATCTAATAATGAAGAAACAATATCCTTTATGCAAAAGCAAATCCAAGCTTTTAGCGTAGATAAAAAGCAAAAAATTGATAACTTTTTAAATAAAAATCCAGAAATTTTAAAACGTTATGAAAAAGATGATGTAATCTATGAAATAGTAGATATTTCTCCCTTCGGAACTCCGATTTATTATAAGACACTAAACGAAGGATCTTCTAAAACCATACAAGCATCTAGCCTATATACAGGAGGAGAATTAGGATTAGAAATAAATGGAGAAAAAATGGTTGCAGGGGTGTGGGATGCAGGATTAGTCTTGCCTACTCATGTAGAATTTGCAGGAGGAAAGATAACGGTAGGAGATGGGGTTCAAAAAGTAAACTCGCATTCTACACATGTAGCAGGAACAATAGCTGCAAAAGGTATAGATCCAAAAGCCAAAGGAATAGCCCCCGAATCTTCCATTATTTCATATGATTGGAATAACGATTTTGATGAAATGTCAAATTTTGCAGCAAATGGATATTTAGTATCTAATCATTCTTATGGGCAAGCATCTATTGATAATAATAAATTTGTGCTGCCAACTTTGTATTTTGGCTCTTATATGAAATCAGCTTATCAGGCAGATTTAATAACCTATGCCAATAAAAATTATCAAATAGTGCAAGCGGCAGGAAATGATAGGGCAAATGCATGGTATATTAATCCACATAAAAAAGGATATGAATTAATAACAACTACAGGCGTTTCTAAAAATGTGCTAACAGTAGCTGCTGTAGAAGAATTATTAAACTATACAAAACCTTCAGATGTTAAAATGTCTACCTTCAGTAGTCCAGGACCGACAGATGACGGACGTATAAAACCTAATATTTCAGCAAAAGGAGTAAATGTATATTCCACTTACGATAATCCCGATAATAAAAGTTATATAGAATTACCAGGTACATCAATGGCTACACCGGCGATTACTGGTGCTGTATTACTATTGCAGCAGCATTACAAAAATCTGAATGCTGTGTATATGCGATCAGCAACCGTCAGAGGATTATTACAACATACAGCTCTAGAGGCTGGAGCATTTGATGGTCCGGATTATTCTTTTGGATGGGGTTTGGCTAATGTTAAAGCTTCAGCTGAAGCAATTACCAATAATAAAAAAACTTCATTAGTAGAAGAAAATATTTTGGAAAATAATAAAACTTATACTAAAATAATTAGCATAGAAGATGATAAAAAACCATTGATAGTTTCAATTTCATGGACAGATCTACCGGCAAAAAATTATAATTTTGATGAAACTGATCCTGATATAGTGTATTTAGTTAATGATTTAGATGTAAGGGTAACAGATTCCTCAGGCAAAATATATTACCCTTGGAAATTAGATGGTAAAAAACCATGGCTATCTGCTACACAAGGAGATAATATAGTGGATAATTTTGAAAGGATTGACATTCCTAACCCTAAGAAAGGAATATATACAATTACAGTTTCACATAAAGGAAATTTACAAGAAATTGATGCTTCTGGAAACCAAATTATTGGGAATCAAGAGTATTCTTTAATTATAACAAGTTCAGGATTAAATTTAAATCCCAAGGCTCCTCTTAAATTAGAAGCTAATCAATTATATCCCAATCCTGCTAAAGATATTTTAAACATTTTTATAAAATCGGCAGGAAAATATGAGATTTATGATGTTACCGGGAAATTCATTCAATCAGGAGAATTGTTAGAAGGAGAAAATACAATTAAAGTTTCTAATTTATCTGCAGGAGTGTATTTTTTTAAATCAAAAACCGGTTCAAAATCACATACACAAAAAATTATAATATTATAAAAATTAACAATATCCATAATAATTTAACATATTGAATTAAAATGCCGGCTTTTCTGCCGGCATTTTATTTATATATTTGCATATTGTTTGCATAAATGATTAAAACAAAGTTTTTAGTGTTGGCTTCTCTTTTTTATATTTTTTCTTTTTCTCAAGATATTAAGAAAGAAGAAGAAAACTCATTATTCAATATAAAATCGGGAACAGAAAATGACTCTGTAAAGTATTATAATCCTACCATACAATCTTATAAATATTGGACTGAAGATAAGGCTAAGGCAATTTTTGATACAGTTTTGACCCTTGATAAATATTATAAAAATAAAATGTATAATCATGAAGACAGTTTCGGACTTATGCCTTTTTCTAATATAGGTCAAGCTTTCAATCCGTTATTGTATACTACTAATATAAGTTCATCCATAGATCTGTTACCTCAAGGTAAATCCTTTAATTTAATGGATGAAAAAAATATAAGATATTTTGATGTTCAAACACCCATGACAGAATTTCAATATAATAACGGATACAAACAAGGTCATTCTCTTTCAAGTTTATTTACCCATAATATAAATTCACAATTTAACTATTCCATTCAATATAAAGGATTAAGGTCTTCAGGAAAATATATGGAGCAATTAGCAGAAAATAATACTTTATTAATAACCTCTAACTATCATACCAAAAATCAAAGATATAATTATTGGACACATTATTTAGTTACGCATGTAAATAATGAAGAGAATGGTGGAATAAAATATCCGAATAATTTTGAAGATGGAGATTCTAGATTTAAAAACCGGAATAATATGGAAGTGAATTTAACAGGTGCTAAATCAGAGTATGAAAAAAGAAGATTCTATTTTGGGCAACAATTGGGTATTTTTAAATCTTTGAATAATAAGTATCCTATATCTGTTAAAAATATATTTAGCGCAGAATCGGCACATTATAAATATGAAGAAAAAGAATTCTTAAATCAATATTTTGATACTTCTGTAAATATGTTTGGAAGTACATTAGATTCACATAATAATACTAAAAAACTTAGAAAAATTTCTAATACTTCATCAGCAGTAGTTGACTGGACTGAAAAATTGCATGTAGAAGCCGGATTGAAATATGAACATTTAGAATTTAGTTTTGACAGAATGATAGATCCCAGTATTACATTTCCCAGAACTATTATTGATAATAGATTAGGAATAGCAGGGAAATTATCATTCAATTGGAAGGAAGATGTTAAATTAAATACAGAAGCAGAAGCGTTAACAGGAGATAAATTTGGGAATTCATATTTTCTAAATAATTATTTAACTCTACAACCTTTAAAAAATTATTTTCTTGAGGTAAATTTAGGAATCAAATCGCAAATACCTTCTTTAAATCAGTTATATAACCAAAGTTTTTATAAAAAATTTAATTACTTTAATGATAATTTTGAAAATGAACGAACTGTACAAGTAGGTGGTAAAATACATTTAAAACCTTTTAATTCTAGAATTTCTGCACAATTCTATAATATAGATAATTACGTATATGTAGATTCGGATTATAAGCCTCAACAATTGAGTTCTTCTGTTAATTTAGTTCAATTAGGATTACAAAATTCTTTTGAATATAAAAAGTTTCATTTAGAAACATCTTTAATGTATCAAAAGGTAACAAGTAATGAAGAATACTTACCACTTCCTGAATTTGTGGGAAGAGCTACATTATATTATCAATCACAAATATTAAAAAAGAACTCAGAAATACAGTTAGGTTTAAATGCTTATTATTTCACTAAATTTAAATCAAGAGAATTTTTTCCGGTCACCAATGAATTCAAATTACAATCAGAAAATGGACGTAAAATAGGAGAATATCCAATTTTGGATATCTTTTTACACTTTAAAGTAAAAAGAATGCTGATTATTTTAGAAGGGCAACATTTCAACTCCAGCTTTACCGGTTATGATTTTTACAGTACTCCGGGTAATCCCTATATAGATTTCCGCTTAAATGTCGGAATACTATGGTACATTTTCACCTAACAAAATTTACATTATATATGAAAATATAAACGGTTATGGAACATTCAATCTTCAATTTTAACTTAAAAGTGCGTGATTATGAATGTGATGCACAAGGAATTGTAAACAATGCAAATTATCAACATTATTATGAAGTATGTAGACATGAATTTTTGGAATATAATGGTTTAAATTTTTATGAATTGCATACCCAAGGTATAGACCTAGTTTTAGTGAGTATTTTTGTGAAATACAGCAATTCATTAAAAGGGGGAGATCTTTTAGCATGCACCATAGATTCAATAGAAAAAGAAGGAATCCGCTATTTTTTTAATCAGAAAATAATACGTCTATCTGATAATAAAATATGTTCTGAAGCAAGAGCAGAAGTTGTAACCTTAGTTAAGGGACATGTAAGTCTTCCTGCAATTTTAGATAAAGCTTTAAGTCAATACATAAAATAAAAAAATGAAAGCTATGCTTTTTGCTGCCGGCTTAGGAACGCGGTTAAAACCTTTTACAGAAAAACATCCCAAAGCATTAGTGGAAATAAATGGGAAGACTCTTTTAGAAAGAAATATCAATTATTTAAAATCTTTTGGTATTTGTGAAATAGTAATCAATATTCATCATTTTGCAGATCAAATTTTAGATTATCTTCAAAAACATAATTATTTCAATTGTATCATTAATATTTCACATGAGAAAGAAAAACTGTTAGAAACAGGCGGAGGATTAGTATATGCGCAAAAATTTTTTGACAGACAGTCTTTTTTAGTTATGAATGTTGACATACTTACTAATATGGACTTACATGCTCTTATTAAAGATCATCATGAAAACCAATCTCTAGTTACTTTAGCAGTTTCTGATAGACAATCTTCTAGAAAATTATACTTTAATGAAGATAAAAAATTAGTAGGCTGGAAAAATTTACAGACACAACAAAAAATATTTATTAATTCAAAAGAAGAAGAAAAATCTATTCCTTTGGCATTTAGTGGAATTCAAGTTTTACAACCTGAAATATTTTCATTAATAACTCAGGAAGGTAAATTCTCTCTAATTGATACATATTTAGATTTAATGAGAACACAGAAAATTTTAGGATATAAACATCAATCTTATATATTAGATGTAGGAAAACCGGAATCTATTAAAGAAGCTGAAAAGCATTTTAAATAAAGGAAGGAATTTTTCAATAGAGAAAATTAATACATTTGAAAAACACATTAAACC
This sequence comes from Apibacter adventoris, assembly GCF_002964965.1. Lineage (NCBI taxonomy): Bacteria > Pseudomonadati > Bacteroidota > Flavobacteriia > Flavobacteriales > Weeksellaceae > Apibacter > Apibacter adventoris. The sequence goes on along the minus strand of NZ_PSZN01000002.1, from coordinate 157,085 downwards.
TATAAAGTGGATTCATTACATAAATATAAAAGTAAGGGGAAGCTCCTATTTACAGGAGAATATACGGTTTTAGACGGAGCTTTAGCCTTGGCGGTTCCTACGAAAATAGGGCAATCTTTAACGGTTTATCCAACAGAAGAAAAAAAAAATATTATTTCATGGCTCGCTTATAAATATAATGGTGAATTATGGAGTAAGACAGTTTTAGATATATCAAAACAAAAAATTATAGAAGCTAATGATGCTAAAATAGCAAAAACTCTTTTAAATATATTTATACAAGCAAAAAAACTAGATTCTATCATTATAAATCAACCTAACTTTGGGTATGAATGTGAAACCCATTTAGAATTTCCACAAAAATGGGGATTAGGATCTAGTTCAACACTAATAAATAATATAGCTAAATGGCTAAAAATAAACCCCTATTTATTGTTAGAAAAAACATTTGGCGGAAGTGGATATGATCTAGCTTGTGCCGAAGCACATTCACCTATAACCTATCAGTTACAAAATAAGAAACCTATAGTGAAAGAAGTATTTCTTCCATCCCAAATTACAGACAATTTATTATTTATTTATTTAAATAAAAAACAGGATTCAAGAGAAGGAATTAATCACTACAAAAATAAGCAAAAATCAGAAGAGCTAATTGAAAAAGTATCTTATATAACACAAAAAATTATAGAACCCAATTGTAGTTTTAAACAATTTTCAGAATTAATACAAGAGCATGAGGATTTAATTTCAAAACATATTCAGATTCCTACGATAAAAAAGAAATTATTTTCAGACTATTCAGGTTTTATAAAAAGTTTAGGTGCTTGGGGGGGAGATTTTATAATGGCAGAAAAAATTTACGGAGCAGAAAACTATTTTAGAAATAAAGGACATAAAATTTTAAAAACCTACGATGAATTTTTATTGTAATAGGATTTTTTGTGTAAAAAATTATAAGCATTGGGTTTATATCGATATATCTAATATATTAAATAAACAATTACCCATAAATAATTTCATCTAATATAAATAAATTTAAGCTTTAAAAACTATAAGTCTATAAATTATAATTATTTTAAAACAAAATATAAAATATGTGATGAAGAATAATAACATCATCACAAAATATAGATACTTGTTTAAAATTTGTAAATTTAAGCTTTTGCACAAATACGATTAGTAGCTCCCTCAAAAAAAAACTTCTATTTTTTTTATAAATGAAATGTTTGTTAAATATTTTAATATAAACTAAAGTTGTTTTTATGCGTATTTAATAAAAATCACTACCTTGTGTTGAAATTATCACAAAGCATATAAGATGCAAAATCATTAACCATATGAAAATAAAATTATTCTTATTACTATTTGTGTTTTTCAATCTAATAGTAAAAGCCCAAAAAACCATAAGATATGATCTTATTATCAAAGATACAATAGTTAATTATACAGGAAAAACAAAAAAAGCTTTTTCTGTAAACGGGAAAATACCCATGCCTACTCTTACATTTACAGAAGGAGATACCGCACTCATTTACATACACAATAAACTAAAGAAAAAAACAACATCCTTACATTGGCATGGAATTATTCTTCCCAGTCAGTATGATGGAGTAGATTATATAAATTCAGCCCCTATAAAAGCAGGAGAAACTGTTGTTTATAAATTTCCTATAATACAAAACGGAACCTATTGGTATCATTCGCACACGGGATTCCAAGAACAAGATGGAATGTATGGGTCTTTTATAATACATAAAAGAAACGAAAAACAGCTTTTACCTGAATATACAGTATTATTAGGAGATTGGACTAATGCAAACTCTAAAGATGTAATGAGAAGATTATATTTTGGAGAGGATTGGTTTTTCATTCAAAAAAATAAAATTCAGAAAGGAGCCACTCAAAGTTACTGGGATGCATTAAAACAAGGATATTTAGGAACAAAACTTAAAAATGAATGGAAACGGATGGAAGCTATGGATGTTAGTGATATTTATTATGATATAGTAACAATTAACGGAAAAAAAGAAGACCAGTGTTTATTACCCTTATATCCAGGTGATAAAATTAAATTAAGATTAATAAATGGTGGTTCATCTTCTTACTTTTGGATAAATTATGCCGGAGGAAAAATGAGTGTAGTAGCAACAGATGGTAAAGAAGTACAACCGGTCAGTGTAGATAGATTAATTATAGGAATAGGGGAAACTTATGATGTAATAGTTACAATACCCGATAATAAATCATACCAGTTATTGGCTACCACTGAAGACCGAACACGGAGTACATCTTTATGGTTAGGAAATGGAGAAAAGCATTATGCAGAATCTTTAAAGCCTTTAAAATATTTTGAAGGAATGAAAATGATGAATGGAATGATGAAAATGAATGGGAATTTAGAAAAATCTCATATGGATATGAGTCTGCAAAAAATGGATATGAATGCAGTAATGTACCCAGAAATATCTCCGGAACCTAAGCGAAATCAAAACAATGGGAAAATGAATGAAGAAAAAAATACGAAGGATCAAAACACCATACATAGGTCAAATCATGATTCAGAAAACGTTGAATCTCATATGGCAAATATGGGATCAATGGAACAAAGTATGCATCATATATCAAACACAACACTTTCTTCTACCCCTGTAACATTAAATTATACTAACTTAAAATCTGTTGTACCTACAATATTGCCAGAAGGTCCGGTAAAAGAATTAAAATTTGAATTGACAGGAAATATGAATCGGTATTTATGGGCTATTAACAATAAAACAGTCTCAGAATCAGATAAGATTTTGATCAAAAAAGGAGAAAAAATAAAAATTACCCTGTACAATAACACAATGATGAGACATCCGATGCATCTTCATGGTCATTTTTTTAGAATTCTAAATGGTCAGGGAGAATACTCTCCTCTAAAACATACAATAGATATTATGCCAATGGAAACAGATACAATAGAATTTGAAGCCAGTGAATCCGGAGACTGGTTTTTCCATTGTCATATTTTATATCATATGATGAGTGGGATGGGTAGAGTTTTTAGTTATGTAAACTCTCCGAAAAATCCACAATTACATGATCCCAAAATGGATTGGAAAATGTTTACCATGATGGATAAAATGAAAAGATTTATGATTCAGAATGAAGTTAGTAACCAAGGAAATATAGGAAAAGCTAGGTTAGAAAACAAACGATGGGGCACACAGGCAGAATGGGAATTAGCATATAAATCAGATCCGGGATATGACGTGGAAGCAAGATTTGGAAGATATATAGGGAAAATGCAATGGTTTTTTCCCTATATTGGATATAATTTTTCTTACAATAGAGGCAAAAAGGACAAAAATATTTTTGGTCAAAAGTATACAGATGATACTCGGAATTTATTTACTGCAGGTTTTCGTTACCTACTACCCATGAGAGTTTTTTTAGATGCAAGAGTATCACATGATGGAGAAGTAACAATGAAACTTGAGAAAGAAGGTATGGTAATTGCTCCACGAATAAGAATGGATTTACTTATAAACAATCATTTAGATTTTACAACAAGAGCAAAATATATACTTACAAAAACTACTTCCATCTCAGGCTTTTATGATAGTAAAATAAAATGGGGAGCAGGCTTAACATTTAGATATTAATAAATAACTTTAAAATTAATCGAATAAAAATAAAAAACTAAAAATGGTGTGAAAAATTAGATAACATTTAAAAGTTATTTTATTGAATTAAATTTCTAGTAATTTATAGAATTTTAAATCAAAGAATCCTCGAAAATAATTCCATTAAAATTGAATCTTATATTTTTTATAAATATCTTTACATGTTTAATATTTTTTAAAAAAATAATATGCTAAAAGTAGGTGATAAAGTACCTGATTTTCAAGGGGTAGATCAAGATGGCAAAACTATAAAATTTACAGATTATAAAGGAAAGAAACTTATAATTTATTTTTATCCTAAAGCTAATACCCCAGGTTGTTCTGCCGAAGGATGTAGTTTGCGTGATAATTATGATGCATTACAAAAAGAAGGTTATCAAATTATAGGAATAAGTAAAGATCCTGTAGAAAAACAAAAAGTATTTCATGATAAATACTCATTTCCTTTTCCACTTATAGCAGATGTAGATAAAAAAATAATAGAAACTTTCGGAGCTTGGGGAAAAAAGAAATTTATGGGAAAAGAATATGAGGGAATTTTAAGATACACTTATTTAATTGATCAAAAAGGTATTGTTTCCCAAATTTATACTAAAGTAAAGACCAAAAACCATGCAGAACAAATACTAGAAAAAAACGAATGAAATTATCGGTTATAAGAGAAGTTAGAACAAATAATTTTAATGATTCAGAAATCATTAATAAAATTCAAACTCTTTGGAATGACTCTATGCAAGATATTCAAAAATTAAATTATAAAGGAAATATTTACGGAGTATATCATAAATATGAGTCAAACTACCAAGGAGACTATACAGTAAGCATAATGATAGAAGACAATAAGAAAGGAATAGAGTTATCTTTGGAAAATTATAAAATATTTAACGAAGAAAAGACTGATAAAGAAAGTGTTTTTTTAACTTGGCATAAAATATGGAAATTAGAAGAAGATGGGAAATTACATAGAGCTTATACTTATGATTTTGAAAAATACGATCCTTCTGGAAGGATAGAAATTTATATAAAAGAAAAATAAACATGGCAGAAAAAGAAGCAAATAACTCAGACGCAAAAAAGAAAGCATTAAATTTAATATTAGACAAATTAGATAAAACCTATGGAAAAGGAGCAGTAATGCGAATGGGGGATAAACCTGTAGAAGAGATAGATGTAATTCCTACTGGTTCATTTGGATTAGATTTAGCCTTAGGCGTAGGAGGGTATCCCAGAGGGAGAGTAATTGAAATATTCGGTCCGGAATCTTCAGGAAAAACAACATTAACGTTGCATGCTATAGCTGAGGCTCAAAAAAAAGGAGGAGTAGCCGCTTTTATAGATGCAGAACATGCTTTTGATCCTACATATGCACAACATTTAGGTATAAATTTAGATGAATTAATTATTTCTCAACCAGATGATGGAGAACAAGCGTTGGAAATAGCTGATAATCTGATTCGGTCCGGAGCTATTGATATTGTAGTAATAGATTCTGTAGCAGCGCTAACTCCCAGAGCGGAAATAGAAGGCGAAATGGGGGATTCTAAAATGGGATTACATGCCCGTTTAATGTCTCAGGCACTAAGGAAGCTTACTGCAACTATTAATAAAGCTAAATGTACGGTAATATTTATTAATCAATTACGAGAGAAAATAGGAGTAATGTTTGGAAATCCTGAAACAACAACAGGAGGAAACGCATTAAAATTCTATGCTTCAGTAAGAATAGATATACGAAAATCAGGTTCACCTATTAAAGATGGAGAAAATGCCATAGGGAGTCGTGTAAAAGTTAAAGTAGTTAAAAATAAAGTCGCTCCGCCTTTTCGCCAAACAGAATTTGATATTATGTATGGAGAAGGTATTTCAAAAGTGGGAGAAGTTCTAGATTTAGGTGTGGATATGGGAATAGTTGGTAAATCAGGTTCATGGTTTAGTTATCAAGATACTAAGTTAGGGCAAGGACGAGATGCTGTAAAACAATTATTAAAAGACAATCCTGAACTATTAGAAGAGATAGAAACTAGAATAAAAGAAAAATTAGCAGAAAAATAATAGGCCTTTATTTAGAAATAAAAAGGCAGATTGATTTAATCTGCCTTTTTATTTTTTTAATTGAAAATAATTTAATAGGATTTATCTATTGATTTCATTTAATAAAAAATAAACTAATCATAGAATATTGAAAAATAATAATATTTTATAAATACTTTTTAAGTATAAACATATCATAAAAAACTACTGATTCCATTTCATTGGCTTTTTACGAAATTTAAACTTAATTTTTTTTCTGAAATAAAGGTAATACCTCACGTATTATCTTATTAAAATTATCTGCTTGCCAAGCACTTCTTCCAATAAATAAACCATCAATTTCAGGCATTTGGATTAATTCAGAGGCATTTTCAGGATTTACACTTCCTCCATATAAAATTGGGATTTCATTTCCCTTTTCTTTTCCGAATAATTCAACTAAAGTTTTACGAATTACCCCATGCTTCTCACTTGCATATTCTTTACTGGCAGGTATTCCGTTTACCCCTATAGCCCATACAGGTTCATAAGCTACCCAAAGATGATGGACTTGTTCAGGATTCACTCCGCATAAACCTATTTTTAGCTGGGTGCGTAACACTTCATCACTTATACCATAATTTTTTTCCTCTAAGGTTTCTCCAATGCATAATAATCCGGTAAAATTATGACGTAAAGCACAAAGAATTTTTTTATTTTCTTCCAGATTGGTTTCATGAAAAACATGCCTACGTTCAGAGTGACCGATTTCTACTAAATCAACACCAACCTCTTTCAACATTAAAGGAGATATTTCTCCGGTAAATTGACCTTCATCTTCCCAGCACATATTTTGTGCACCAATAGTAATTGAAGATTTCGGAACACATTTTCTCGCATTTTCTAATGTAGTAAAGGATGGAATTACAAAAATTTCTATTTGCTTGCGATCTATATCAGAGGTTAATTTATGTAAACAAGTAAGAAAATCAACGGTTTGAGCGATCGTCTTATACATTTTCGTATTAGTACCGATCAATAGTTTTCGATTTTTAGTCATGGTTTTAGATATATAAAATTATTTTTTTTCTACATATTCTCGCATGGAACGGAAAATAATCCATACTGAAGTAGCCCCAGCATCTTGATAACCAATTGCTCGCTCCATAAGAGATTTAGCTCTACCGAATTTTGCTACATACTTTTTTGTATTTTCAACTCCTTGTGCAGCAGCGGCTTCTGCTTCCAGTAACATAAGGTGAAGACCTTTCGATGAATTGGCTTTTAAAGATTCCACAGCAGGTTCCAAAGCATCTATCATAGTTTTATCTCCTACCTGAGCTTTTCCTCTTTCTTTTATGGAAATTAAGCCTTTTTCCATTATTTCTGCAATATCTTGTGCATTTAGTTCTGTTTTTGGATCAACATTTTTAGAACCGGCAAGAAACAAACTTCCAAAAATTACACCCGAAGCTCCTCCCATAGACATAAGCATAGTTTTTCCAACGGTATTGAATAAATCATATACATTTGAAATATTGTCTAAAGTCAAAAGCTTATTTTTTGCTTTTTGCAATCCGCCAGCCATCCCGATACCATGATCTCCATCCCCTATTTTGCTATCTACTTCGGTTAAAAAAGGCTTACTTTCTATAATTTTATCAGCTATATAAATAAGCATTTCTTTAGTGCTATTAACATTCAGAGCTTCAGTCATATATTTTAATATTTATTTGTTAAATTATTTTCCTTCTTTTGCATAGTAAGGACAGAAACAAGGAGCATTATAATATTTTTTTAATTCAGAATCCAATTTTAAAATACTTATGGAAAAACCGCCCATACCCATAGAAGTACAATAATTATTTATATCTGCATCATATACAGAAATACCATCTGCTTCTAAAAGTTGCTTTACTCTACGGTAAACAATACTCATTTCAATAAGAGTTGTAGACCCCAAACCATTGATTAAAACACAAACTTCATCTCCTTTATTAAGAGTAATGTCTTGTTTAATATTTTCATATAAAGTTTCTACCAATATATCTGCCGGTTGCATGATCGTACGTTTTATTCCGGCTTCTCCATGTAAACCCATTCCAAATTCAATTTCATTTTCGCCTAATTCAAATGTAGGCTTTTCATTTCCTGGAATTTGACCGGGCGAAGTAGCAATTCCAATGCTACGTAAATTTTCTCTGGCTTTTTCAACCACTTTGACTACCTTTTCTAAAGATAGACCAGCATCGCAGGCTGCTCCTGCAATTTTTACCATAAATACATCTCCTGCAATTCCCCTTCGATCTTCTATCCTATCTTTAGGGGCAGAAACACAGTCGTCCCAAACTCTAACAGTGGCAGTTTTAATACCCTCATCCTGAAGCATTTCTTCAGCCATGTCAAAATTTAAATTATCACCCGCATAGTTTCCATACACAAACAAAATTCCCTTTCCTGCATGTGCAGCCATGGCCGTTTGGTAAATAGTATTTGGGTCAGGAGAAGCAAAAATATTTCCACAAGCAGCAGCATCGGCTAACCCTTTTCCAACAAATCCTCCAAACATAGGCTCATGGCCGCTGCCTCCTCCAATAACTAAAGAAACTTTTTCTTTTCTCCTGTTTTTTAATAAGATTCCGTTTACATCTTCTACTTTATCATAATACCTGCTATGTGCTCCTATAAAGCCTTCCATTACTTCAGGGATTATATAATCTATGTGGTTTACAATTTCTTTCATATTATAAAACAAATTAGTTTTTATACATACAAATATTATAAAAACATATTAATTTTCCATATAAATTATAAGTGATTCTTATCATTTCATTAAGATCTTAATGAGTGAATTGTATTATAAATATAAATGAGGTCTTGGCTATGAATTATAATTTTATATAATTAAGGAAGCATAAAAAAATAAAGTTTGTTTTTCTACTTTTGTATAAAAATGTATGAAATATGAATGAATTAGATGAGCTGAAACAATTGGAGTTAAAAACGGAAAGGGCGCGTTTGCGTTTATTAGACGTTATTTATAATTCTAAAACAGGACATACGGGAGGGGACTTATCATCTTTAAATATTTTAGCAACCTTGTATTTTAACATATTAAATATAAATCCGAAAAATAAAGAGAAAAAAGATAGGGATAGATTTATTCTGAGTAAGGGGCATAGTATAGAAGCTTTATATTCTATATTAGAAGCCTGTGGATTTATAAGTACGGAACAGTTGAATACATATGGTTCCTTTAATACTTTATTGACAGGTCATCCATCACATAAAGTTCCGGGAATAGAAATAAGTGGCGGATCTTTGGGGCATGGACTTTCAATTGGGGTTGGAATGGCTATAGGAGGAAAACTAAATAAATTAAAATTTAGAACATTTGTATTAATGGGAGACGGAGAGCTGGGCGAAGGTTCTATCTATGAAGCTGCTATGGCTGCAAGTCATTACAAACTTGATCACTTAGTAGCAATTGTAGATAGAAATGGTTTGCAAATTAGTAATTCTACAGAAAAAGTGATGGGGCTAGAACCTTTAAAAGATAGATGGGAGTCTTTAGGGTGGGACGTTAAAGAAGCTAATGGAGATAATACTTCTGGGCTGTTAAAAACTTTAAAATCTATAGATTACGAAAATCATAAACCTACTCTTATTATAGCAAAGACAATCAAGGGGTACGGGGTTTCATTTATGGAAAATCAGTTATCATGGCATCATGGAGTTCCTACAGAAGCTCAATATATACAGGCGAAAAAAGAAATATCAGAAAAAATCCAAAAATTAGAAAATACCATAACACAATAAAAATTATGTCACAATTCCATATACCTTGTAGGCAAAGTTTTACTGATACAATATTAGAGCTTGCAAAAAATGATAAAGAAATAATAATAGTAACTTCAGATGCAGCAGGAACGGTAACACTAAATAAATTTGCAAAGGAATTGCCCTCCCAATTTATAGATGTAGGAATTGCTGAACAAAATGCAGTAGGAGTAGCGGCAGGTATTGCATCAGTAGGGAAAAAAGTATTTGTTTGCGGTCCGGCTTGTTTTTATACCTCCAGAAGTTTAGAACAAATAAAAGTGGATATTGCCTATTCCGGAATAAATGTGAAAATTATTGGAGTAAATGCAGGGGTTAGTTATGGTGCCTTTGGAGCAACCCACCATTGCTTACATGATATAGCTACTATACGTACTTTTCCGGGTATACAAATTATTTCTCCAAGTGATGCTATTCAGGCTAAGAAAATAACGGAAATATTGCCTGATCATAAAAACCCGGTTTATGTAAGAATGGGGAGAAATTCTGTTCCGAAAATTTATTCAGAGAATAATATAAGTTTTGAAATAGGAAAAGCCAATACTTTAATAGAAGGAACAGATATTACCATAATAGGAACGGGCGAAACCGTATATCATTGTTTACAGGCAGCCAATCTTCTAAAAAAAGAAGGAATTAGTGCACGGGTTATTGATATGCATACTTTAAAACCTTCAGATGAACAAGCTGTATTAAAAGCAGCTAGAGAAACGGGGAAAATAGTAACGGTTGAAGAACATAGCGTGTATGGCGGATTAGGTGCCATCGTATCAGAGATAGTTGTTCAAAATTACCCGGTTCCCATGAGAATATTAGGAATTCCTGATGAAAATGTAATTAATGCTAAACCATCAGAAATATTTGCATATTACAAAATAGATGCTCAGGGCATTTATCAGGAAGTACTAGATTTTTTACAAAATATTTCAAATTCGGAAAAATAAAATAATACTGATTTTATTTTTTATAATTGAGGTAATTATAATTTTATAAATAATAATTAGTTAAAAAAACAGGTTTAAAACAATAATAATTTAAATTAATTTAAGAGAATGTTTAAAATTATTATTATTTTAAAATAAAATTTCTCTGTGACTTTATTAAGAATATTTCTAAATAATTATTAATCAAACAAAATTGTGATAATAAATATAATTTATTGACACAAAAATGGTTATATAATTAAAAAAAATTGTAGCTTTATAGTCTCAATTTATCCGAAAAGAAATATGCAACAAAAAGAAGTAGTACAAAAAGGGTTATATAGTCCTGATTTTGAACATGATGCTTGTGGTGTAGGCTTAGTTGTCCATACCAAAGGGATGAGGTCTCATTCTATTATTGAAAATGGATTACAGGTTTTGGAAAATATGACTCATAGGGGGGCAGAAAGTGCAGATGATAAAACCGGAGATGGAGCCGGAATTATGGTTCAAATTCCTCATGAGTTTATTTTACTACAGGGAGTAGCAGTTCCGGAAAGAGGAAGATATGGCACGGGATTAATGTTTCTTCCTAAGGATGAAGAAGAAAAAGAAGCAGCTATGATGTTGCTTACAAATCTAATTTTAAAAGAAGAATTGCATCTTTTAGCAGTAAGAGATGTTCCGGTTAACACGCATATATTAGGAGAAATTTCCAGATCCAGTGAACCTGTAATTAAACAGATTTTTATAACCGGAGATAATTTTTCGAAGGATGTTTTAGAACTTAAATTATATTTATTACGCAAAAAATTTGAAAGAGAATTATTAAATTCAAAAATTCAAGACAAAAGAAGTTGCTATATAGTGAGCCTTTCCCTTAAAACAATAATATATAAAGGAATGCTAACTTCAATGCAGCTAAGGCAATATTTTCCTGATTTATTACATCCTAACTTTACAAGTGCTGTAGCTCTAGTCCATTCACGGTTTAGTACCAATACATTTCCTACTTGGGATTTAGCCCAACCCTTTCGTTTCGTAGGACATAATGGCGAAATTAATACAATCAAAGGGAATCGTCTTTGGATGGAAGCCAGAGAGAGTGTACTTAAATCAGAAAAAATTGGGAAAATAGAAGATATTTGGCCAATAGTACAACAAGGGATGAGTGATAGTGCCTCTTTTGATAATGTATTGGAATTTTTAGTCATGTCTGGTAAATCTCTTCCCCATGCGTTAGCGATGATGGTTCCTGAATCCTGGAATTCAAAAAATCCGATTTCTTCAGAACTCAAAGCTTTTTATGAATATCATAGCATATTGATGGAACCTTGGGATGGACCCGCAACTATTCTTTTTAGTGACGGCAGATATGCCGGAGGACTTTTAGACAGAAACGGATTACGTCCTGCCAGATATCTGATTACCCATAAAGACGTAATGGTTGTTGCTTCAGAAACCGGAGTATTGTCTTTTGATCCATCAGAAATTAGAGAAAAAGGAAGACTAAAGCCCGGCAAAATGTTAATGATAGATACAGAAACCGGTATTATACAATATGATAAAGAATTAAAAGAAGATTTAGCCAAGGCCTATCCTTACCAGAAATGGTTAAGCAAAAATAGAATATCTTTAGATGATATAAGCTCAGGAAGAAGCGTAAAATATGAAGTAGATAATTTTGAAACCTTACTTTCCGCTTTTGGATATTATCGGGAAGATATAGAAAAGCTTATAGTTCCTATGGCATTAGATGGAAAAGAACCGATAGGTTCTATGGGGAACGATGCCCCTTTAGCTATATTATCTAAAGAGCCCAATCGCTTATTCAGTTATTTTCGACAACATTTTGCACAGGTAACCAATCCGCCCATCGATCCTATACGTGAAGAATTGGTTATGTCATTAGAAGGTTATATAGGTTCTATTCATAAGAATATATTAGAACCAATGCCGGAACACTGTAAAATGGTGGGATTATCTTATCCTATAATTACCAATAAGGAATTAGACCTTTTACAAAACTTAGAATATAAAGGATTTAAATCAACGGTTATTCCTATACTCTTTACTCCTGATTCACAGGAAGAAGCATTAGGATTAGAAAAAGGATTGGAAGAAATTTGTCAATTAGCAGTACAGGCCGTAGATGCCGGTAGTAATTATATCATATTAAGTGACCGGGCTGCCAATGATAAAAAAGTAGCTATTCCTTCATTGCTAGCTGTTTCTGCGGTGCATCACTATCTTATTTCTCAAAGAAAAAGAATGCAGATAGATATTGTATTAGAATCTGCCGAGCCAAGAGAAGTGATGCATTTTGCACTTTTATTTGGCTACGGAGCCAACGCAGTAAATCCATACCTTTCCTTTGCCATCTTAAATAATTTAGTCAAAAATGGAGAAATTCAAATGATATTCTCTACAGCAGAAAGGAATTATATGAAGTCCATCCATAAAGGCTTGTTGAAAGTACTTTCAAAGATGGGAATATCTACACTTAAAAGTTATATAGGAGCTCAAGTATTTGAAGCTGTTGGAATAAGTACTAAAGTATTAAACACCTATTTTGGAGATACTCTTTCAAAAATAGAAGGAATAGATCTCAAAGACATTGCAGAAGATGCCATAAAATCTTTTGAAAATGCATTTGAAGAACATAAGGTAGATTCTGCTACAGATAACTTAGGATTTTATTCTTGGCGAAAAGGAAAAGAATCCCATGCATGGAATCCTGAAACAATAGCCAAACTTCAAATAGCTACTCGTTTAGGGGATTACAAGAAATTCAAAGAATTTACTCAAGAAGTAGATAATAAAACAGATAAAATATTTATAAGAGACTTTATAGATTATGCTGCTCATCCCATATCAATAGATGAGGTAGAACCTGCCTCAGAAATTATGAAAAGGTTTGTTACAGGAGCCATGTCCTTTGGGTCAATCAGTCAGGAAGCACATGAGGCAATGGCTGTAGCTATGAATACCATTGGAGGTAAAAGTAATACCGGTGAAGGAGGGGAATTGTCCGAACGTTTTGCTACCAATGCACGTTCAGCCATAAAACAAGTCGCTTCCGGAAGGTTTGGGGTTACTGCAGAATATTTGGTTAATGCAAACGAGATACAAATCAAAGTAGCACAAGGTGCAAAACCAGGAGAAGGAGGGCAGTTGCCTGGTTTCAAAGTAGATAAAATTATAGCTAAAACGCGTCATTCTATTCCGGGAATTTCTTTGATTTCCCCTCCTCCTCATCACGATATTTATTCCATAGAAGATTTGGCACAATTAATATTCGATTTAAAAAATGTTAATCCTCAGGCAATAATAAGTGTAAAATTAGTTTCTGAAAGTGGAGTAGGCACTATTGCTGCAGGAGTAGCCAAAGCTAAAGCAGATTTGATTTTGATTAGTGGTTGTGACGGAGGAACCGGAGCCAGCCCATTAAGTTCCATTAAACATGCCGGTTTACCTTTAGAAATTGGGTTAGCTGAAACTCAGCAAACCTTAGTTTTAAATAATTTGAGAGGAAATATCAGATTACAAACCGATGGACAATTAAAAACCGGTAAAGATATAGTAATTGCAGCTATGTTAGGTGCGGAAGAGTTTGGTTTTGCTACCAGTGCGTTAATTATTTTAGGTTGTGTAATGATGAGAAAATGTCATTTAAACACCTGTCCGGTAGGCGTAGCTACACAAAATAAAGAGCTCAGAGCTAAATTTAACGGGAAAAGCGATTATTTAATTAACTTTTTCAATTTCTTAGCAGAAGAAGTCCGAGAGCATCTGGCAAATTTAGGATTCCAAAAATTAGAAGATATAGTAGGTAGAGCTGACCTTTTAAAAGAAAAAACAGGAATAGAAGATCCAAGACATAAAAAATTAAACTTTTCGAAAATCCTTTATTATCCAAAAAATAATACAAATTCTTTACGTCATACCAAAACTCAAGATCATAAATTAGAAAAAGTTTTAGACAAAGAACTTATTGAAACCTGTCGCTTGGCTATACAAAAAGCCATGCCGGTAGACCTTACTCATAAAATAAATAATACCGATAGAGCCGTAGGTGTTATGTTGTCCGGACAAGTTGCTATGAAATACGGAAATACAGGACTTCCTCACGATACTATCAGATGTGCCTTTAATGGATCGGCCGGTCAGAGCTTTGGAGCATTTTTATCTAAAGGAATAACTTTTACCTTAAATGGAGATGCTAATGATTATTTAGGAAAAGGACTTTCCGGAGGAAAAATTATTCTATTGCCTCCCGGATCTTCAAATTTTAAACCAGAAAGCAATATTATAGCCGGAAATACTTTATTATATGGCGCTACCTCTGGCGAAGTGTATATTAACGGACAAGTAGGAGAACGTTTTTGTGTTAGAAATAGTGGAGCTATAGCAGTTGTGGAAGGAGTAGGAGACCATTGTTGTGAGTATATGACCGGAGGAAGAACCGTAGTACTTGGAAAAACCGGTAGAAACTTTGCGGCAGGAATGAGCGGAGGAATTGCTTATGTGTATAATATTGATGACGATTTTGACTACTATTGTAATATGGAAATGGTTGAACTATCTTTAATCGAAGATCTTTCTGAAAATAAAGAATTACATCATTTAATAAAAACTCATTTTGAATATACCCAAAGTCCAATGGCTAAAAGAATTTTAGACAACTGGCAAGAAGAGGTAAATAAATTTATAAAAGTGATGCCAATAGAATACAAAAAAGTATTACATGATGAAAAAATAGCGGCAATTAACGAAAAAATTTCAAAATTAGAATTTGATTATTAAGAAAAAATGGGAAATCCAAAAGCATTTTTAACAGTACATAGAAAAGAGGCAGGATACCGTCCTAAGCATGAAAGAATATTAGACTATGGTGAAGTAGAACAGACATTAAATGCAGAAGACCGATTACTTCAGGCATCCCGGTGTATGGATTGCGGAGTGCCCTTTTGTCAATATGGTTGCCCCTTAGGAAATAAAATGCCCGAATGGCAAGATTACATATATAAAGGAAATTGGAAGAAAGCAATGTTAAGTTTGCAATCAACCAATGATTTTCCTGAATTTACAGGTAGAGTGTGTCCTGCCCCTTGTGAAAAGACTTGTGTACTTTCCATTCATGATTCACCCGTAACCATAAGGGAAAACGAAGCTGCTGTTATGGAACAGGCTTATTCCGAAGGATATATGAAGCCTAAAATCCCACAATTTAGAACCGGAAAAAAAGTTGCGGTTATAGGCTCGGGGCCTTCCGGATTAGCCGTAGCTAACCGATTAAACCAAAAAGGACATGAGGTTACTGTATATGAGAAAGAACACAGTATTGGAGGATTGTTACGTTATGGAATACCAGATTTTAAGCTTAATAAAAATATAGTAGAAAGACGAGTGAATTTAATGCGTGAAGAAGGCATAGAATTCATAACCAATACAGAAATAGGAAAAGAAATTAAAGCCAAAGAATTGCATAAAAAATATGATGCAATCTGTATTGCCATTGGCTCTCAAGTACCTCGCGATTTGCCCATAGAAGGAAGAGATTTGCAAGGGGTTTATTATGCTATGGAATACCTTACTGTGCAAAATAAACTGAATGCGGGAGAGCCTGTTTCAGAAGAAAAACTAATAAATGCAAAAGGAAAAAATGTATTGGTAATCGGAGGTGGGGATACAGGTTCAGACTGTATAGGTACTGCAAACAGACAAGGAGCTGCCAGTATTACCCAAATTGAAATATTGCCTAAGCCAAAAGAATTAAAAGATATAGAAAATCGTTGGCCGGTTCCATTTCCTGTGTATTTAAAAACTTCATCATCTCACCTCGAGGGGGGGGAAAGGCGCTGGGCATTAAATACCAAAAGATTTATCGGAGAAAATGGGAAACTAACAGCCGTAGAATTGGTAGAAATAGAATGGGGAAAAGATGAGTCCGGTAAATTTATAATGAAAGAAACCGGTAAAGTAGAAATTTTAAAAGTTGATTTGGTTTTTTTAGCCTTAGGTTTTATACACCCCATACAAGAAGGATTTTTGGAAGAAATGGAAATTGTTATGAATGAGCGAAAGAATATTCATACTGATGAGGTTAGGAAAACGAATATCGATAAAGTATTTGCCGCCGGAGACTGCGTAAGCGGACAATCCCTGGTAGTTAGCTGTATTGCATCAGGAAGAAAAACGGCTGAGCATATAGATGCATTTTTAAAAAAATAAAATTGATAAAATAAAAATACATTTCAGAGTATTTTACTGGCAGCTATATTAATAGCTGCCAGTATACTTATAAAATTATGAAATAATGGGAACGAAAAATTTGAGTATAAAATACCATCTAATGGCTGTAATTACGGTAATTATTTGGGGAACTACATTCATTTCGACGAAAATCCTTATCAATAATGGTCTTAGCCCGGTAGAAATATTCTTTTACCGTTTTTTAATGGCATATCTCTGTATTTGGTTTTTTACACCTAAAACCTTACTTTCTAAAAATAAAAAAGATGAATTTCTTTTTGTTTTATTAGGACTGTGCGGAGGGTCTTTATATTTTGTTGCAGAAAACATGGCTTTAGGGATTACCCTAGCTTCCAATGTATCTCTGATTATATGTACAGCTCCTTTACTTACAGCCTTTTTATCATTTATTGTGTACAGAAAAAAAGAAAAACCTACCAAAAATTTAATATATGGGTCATTGCTAGCTTTGGTAGGTGTCACTTTGGTAATTTTTAACGGGAGTTTTGTATTACAGCTAAATCCTTTAGGGGATTTTTTAACTGTATTGGCAGCCTTGTCCTGGGCTTTTTATGGGTTGATTTTGAGGAAGATGGAAAATAATTATCCTACCTTATTTATCACCCGCAAAGTCTTTTTTTATGGAATAGTTACCCTTTTGCCCTTTATGTATTTTCAGCCTATACACTTTAATAAGGATATTTTATTTCGACCATCCGTGATTTTAAATTTATCATTTTTAGGCTTTATAGCCTCCATGCTTTGTTTTTTCATGTGGAATACTGCTGTCAAAAAATTAGGAGTAGTCAGAACCTCCAATTATATATACGTAGTTCCTTTAGTAACCTTACTCACCTCCTCTCTGGTTTTAGAAGAGCAGATTACCAAAATAGCTATTTTAGGTTCTATATGTATTCTATTGGGAGTATATATGGCAGAAAGAGGAATAAACCTCCAATTCATAAAAAATATAACTCAAAAACGAATATAGAAAAATATGATTTCAGTAAAATCAGAAAAAATATTCAGGATTTTTTGGTATATAGCTGCTTTTGGACTCACATTATATATAGGAATTAGTGATTTACAAACCGGCAAAATTCCATTCTATGTAACCGTTATTTCAATGATAACCGTTATTTTAGGATACATTTGTGTAAGTGTTTTAGTGAGCCGCTCTCCTGTATTTTCCAATGTATTGGGAATGTCTGCCAATACCGGAGAAATTTATATGCAGATTTTATTTAGAAACCCGGGAATGGCTCTTAGTAGTGTGTATTATTTTATTACTCATATTTTTGGACTGTATCTGTGGACCCGGAAAGAAAATCTGGATGAAGAAGGAAAAGTGAAAATTTCACATACTAATAAAAAAGCACTGATTTTTACTCTTATTTTCTGTATAGCAGGAATATTTTTTTTATATAATTACGGAGATTTTTTATTTAAGGATAAAAAAAATATGTATGTATTTGTCCTGAATAGTATAGCCTTTCTGTTGGGGGTTGCAGCTCAATTTACCATGATCATGCGTCAGCCTTTTTCTTGGATTTTATGGAGTATAAGCAATTGCGTTTGGTTTATATTAAATATACTATCTCATAACTATATTTTTGCTATACAATCGGTTCTTTATGAGATTAATGCCCTTGTAGGAGTTTATAAATGGTATAAAGAAGCTCGTAATTAATATTTGTATATCAAATACTTAAATAGTAATTTCCAGATGAATATTGTACACAATATGTGTAAAATTTTATTTATTTTTTTGAAATGAATACTCGTATTTTACTTTTCAGCTATAAAAAAAACTAAATATCTAATAAATTTTTTATGTGTAATTTTTAATTTAAAATAAAAATAAGTAAATTTATCCGATAGATAGGTTCTTATATGTCTAATTTAGGTTTTTATATAGACGACTCGGAAAAGCAATTTTTAAAAAGCGAAAAGAAAGAAGTATTAGCTTCTACTCAATCAGGAAAAGTACATTGGGGAGCAAAAAATTCCTTATACCTGCAAGATCTTCCCCTAAGGGTATATCGAGTACTCATTAAATATCCGCTATCATCTTCGCAGGTAAATTATGAAATTACAGCTCAAGGGCGGGGTACTGCTCAGAATATAACCCGGATTCGGTTTCAGAAAGACCGGTTCTTTGTTAATGGTCATTCTCCGGATAGAGTGGCCGATGAACTGGCTATACTTACTACCCGAGCCTTGTATCCTTTGGAACTAAATATTGATTATAATACCCGCAAACAAAAAATAATTAACCGAGAAGAAATACAAAATAACTGGAATAAACTGGTTCCATATTTAGAAAGAGAATATGGCGGAGCGTTATTAGAGTTGTATAAACATACAATTGAAGAACAATTGGCCGATGACCGCCTGTTTCGAAAGTCTTTACTTAGCAATGATCTGTTTTTTTCTCTCTATTGTCATTCCCTGTATGGAGAATATTCTTCGGAATTAGATAAAGAAAGCAGCCTTTGGTTCAATATAGGAGAGTATAACCGGCCTCTTCTTTTTAAAGGAAAACAATGGGTGGAAAAAGAATATAACCAGGTAGGAGGTGTATTTCTTCATTTTCACGGACAGGCGATAAGTGCAGGGGTGCGCTATGAGCTGGAAGTAGAGTATAATCTGGAAAAGCAACGGTTTACCATCAAAGATATTTTGGCAACGCTTTTCCGTGTAAAAGAAGGACATAAAGAACCTCTTACGGAAGTAAGTATATGGCAACAGCGCGGAAAAGAGCCGGTAATAGATTATGAAAAGCAATACGAAGAAGAAAGAAAAAAGCTGGATGAAGATGAGGTAGTCTATCAGAAATATTTAAAAAACAAAGGCAAAGGATGGTTTGACCGCTTGTTTGGATTTTAAAGTTAAAATCTTATGAAAAAGTACAATTTTATAGTAACGGAAAATGCCGTATTAGAATGTGGTAAAGGGATTTCCTGCGGAGTTTTCCGGTCTTTAGATACGGGAATATTGAGAATGAAAAAAGACGGTCAGCGGGTAATGTCAGAGGCAGATACCGGAGTTTACGGATATATGTTTTGCAGCTATACCCACGAGCTTTGCTACTGTATGCCAGGAGAAAGTATAAATAATTCCTGTAGGGCGTTGATGGTGGAAAGGCAGCGGGTAGTCTGTACCCAATCTTTTTACCCTGCCGAGCAGGAGAAATTATTACCGTAAAAAATTAGGAGCAAGAATGAGTATTTGAAAAATGCCTGTCTTAAATTATTGTTAATAAGCAAGTAAATAATAAATATTACAAAATAATTATAATTTATAATCAAAATACTAACTAAATATGGGAGTAAAATATATAGTGCAAGGAGCAGTTTGCAGCTGTCTGTACGGGAGTGGTACCGATGCGTTGAAAGTAAAAACCCAAAGTAAAGTGTTCCTTAATGATATGGACGGAGCCAAAAAACTGGCGGTAACCACTACAGACCTGGGCACTACCTTTGAAAAGAATTGCTTTGGCAGTTGTGCTAAAAAAAAGAACAATCCTTGTACAGTTACCCTTACCGCCTGGAGTGGCGAGGAAACCAAGAAGAAAATAGAAGGAGCCGGAAACCTCCTTACTGAAGAGTCTAAGGCTACCTGCCCAATAGGAGGCAAAGACTGCATCAGTATTTTGTATCATGGACAACAAGCTGAGGTATCTCCTCAGAATTTTAGTAATACCGATCCTCAGGTACAGGCGCAGATCAATCCATTGGTAGATACCGCCCACCTGGGACGTAACCTGAAACCTTCCCCGCAACTTAAAGCTAAATAACTATGGCCAGAGGAATTACGGGAATACTTATTACAGACGAAGATCTGGAAACCGGACAGATAAAAGAATATCCGTCCCTTAAAAACTGCAGGGTGTACGGAGTAATGGCCAACAGCCTTTTTGCGTATATAGAAGCAGGAATAGTCGAAGAAAGCCGCAACAGGTCGGAAATACTTAAAGAAAAAGGCTATAAAAATTCCGGCATTAAATGGGTATACGGTCGTGTAAACTCCTTGGAAAAAGGAGGAATAGAATGGTTACACTGGTTTAAAGATACCAACCAAAATAATAAAAAAGACCCCGGGGAACAAAATATAGAAAATGAGCCCCTTATCAAAATATCCGGCTCGGACCTCTATGGCGTAGGCGGGGCCTATAACCGTGCGAACTCTATATCTCTGTGGTTTGATAAAGACGAAAAATTTCTTCCTGCCCTGTACTGGGTAGAACCCTTTCTGGTTCATCCCGAACTTCATTTTGGTGCGGCGCCCAAAGGCATGTTTATGATGCCGGCCCAGCATCCCGGTCCTTATGAGGTTACTATAAGCGGGAACCATACAGTACACAGGGGTGCATTTATCCGGATATTGGCTTCAACGGTGAAACAGGCAAAGTATACCTACTTGTATTACGGCGAAAATATAGAGTTTTTTATAGAGACACTTCATATTCCCGAGGGGGAAAAGCTAAGCATAGAGATATGGGATGAATCGTCTGATAAAACCCTGTATAGCACTACGGCTACTGTAACGAAAAATAAACCGGCACAGGAAGAAGAAGAAACGGATGAATTGCAGGACTATCTGGAGCAGTTTAAAGGCTTTGCGGAAGTAACTGTTCCGTTGGATATAAGCAAAATGCCCGAAGATCAGAAAAAGAAGGAAGCCCGCGTGTTTAAAGTTCAGATTTCGTATCTCCCTTCAGATTTTAGTCTGGTTAATGAGATGGGGGCAGTGGCAGCTGCTTTTGAGATTTCTTCTGCGGTAATCTCTTCCCGTTTCCGAAAAGAATTGGCTAATAAACCCCGGGCTCAGTCGGTAACCGGCTATATACAGATTATGTACGAAGACACCGAAGCCTATATTAATACCCGTAATGCTCCGGTAAATCAGGTGGTGGAAAGGGAAACTCCTGTTTTATTGACACCCAAAGGAGAACCTTGCCACTATACCCAGATTAAAGCCCAGCGTTACAAAGACGAGGGTTTTACAAAAAAAGACGGAGTAGAAGCAATTATTTTTGATGAGACTAAAATGATATTGCCTAAGTCGCAACCAACGATTGAGGTAATTGCCGGAGATGCAAAACCGGCTTTCCTGAAGTTGATGGCCGACCTGCATACCAATGAGGCCTGCCGCCCGGGTACCCATACCCGCGGAGGGAAAAGCGTCTTTTACTTTCATAAAGAAGCCGGCGCGGAACAGCAAAATCTTACTGTGGTAAATATAAAAGAAAAAGAAATAGATCTTACCCTTCCCTATATCTATATAAAAGATAAGAAGGTAGCTAATACGGTAAGTACCTTCCCATTTAATTATTTCTGGCTTACAGAAAAAGATAAACAGCCCTATGTGGTAATGATAAAAACCTGCCGGTATACCAATGATGTCTTGATTAATGTATATCCGGATATGGAATGGGATTTTAATTTCTTTTACAATACAAAAGATCCTGTTTGGTATGGAGAGAAGGAGCCTAATTATAATTTATACAATTTGGATGATAAGAATTCGGTTAATAAAAATATTTCTTTAAAAGATGTACGAAATTGGGGAGATGTTAAGGCAGTAGCAGATTTAAAAAATGAAGAAAGGAACCGGAAAAGACAAAATACATCTACTCAAACCCGTATGACAACAATGGCAAACCGTAATTTAGGAGATAAGCTTACTAATTTTGGTTTGACTATAAAGGCGAAGTATAACGGGAAAATAACGGAAGAATTAAGTTGGAATTTTGCGGAAAAATATCGGAGCACGACAAAAATATTAAAAAGTATATATGATACCGCAGAAAAAATAACCGGGGCTGTGCAAGCCAGGAAAGCGGCTAAGGAGGTAGGAACAAAAACCCCAAGTTTATTAGGGAGGTTAAATGCTATGAGTTTGTCTTTACAAGCTCCAGCACCTTCTGCCGGAATAAACTGGAAATATGCTACTACCAAAAATAGAGTAGGATTGCAATTGGAAGGCTATGTAAAATGTACTCCTTTAATTGGAGGAAATCTGAAAATTGATTTACTGGCTTTGGGAGAAAAGATCCCGGTATATGGAAAATTAATTACAGCACTTGATATAGCTACCTGGCTGGCAAGTAAGATTACTTTTGGTTCTTTAGATGTTAGCTACCGGATAGATTTAATTTTTTATGCTAATTTAGCTATAGATAAGGCGTATGTAAACTGGAATGGAACCCGGCCTAAAGGAAAACAATTTGATACCGATATGAAAATTAGCGGGACTTTTGGGGGAAAATTAGAATTAAGTTTAAATGTGAAAATAAGAGCAAATAAATTTAAAAAATTTCCAGAAGTTGATTTAGAAGCTGGTGTTAAGGCTGATTGTTATTTTAAGATAACTGCCGATCCTAATTTTAATAAAGAGAACAAGGTTAATTGGACTACAGAGTTTTCTGGTTTAATGGTTGAGGTATACTTTAAGGCAGGAGTTAAGAAAGGAAATCAAGATGTACCGAAAAGGAGTATTAACCCTATTAAATTAATACCATCATATACAGGTAAAACAAGTATGGTATTTGGAAAAGATAGATAAAAAAATAAAATGAAGAAAGGAATTCTATTTTTGTTGTTTTTGGTTTATATGCTAACTGCATGTCAAGAAAAGAAAAGTAATTCAACACAACAAAAAGTATTTTTAAATAAAGAAAAAAAAGAAAAAAAAGAAAATATGAATGTACATAATACACCTATTTACAGGATTAATTTTGAAAGTTACTTACCTTTTGAGTTATATTTAAATGATGTATTAATTGATAAAAATAATTCGAATGGATCCGTTGATTTTTTTGAAACATTAAATGAATATATTTTATCTTCAGGAAAGCAGGAATTAAAAATAAAATTATATCCTTTTATAGGTAAGTCAAAGGTTTCCTATAAAGATATGGAAGACATAAAAGTTCAAATATATAAATCTCCATCTCTTAATGATGAAACATTTACATTAATACAGGATATTAAATTTCCAAATTTTAAAGATAATCTTCCAAATTTTGAATATAAAACTTACTTTGAAGTAGAAGTCCCATATAAGAATATAGGATGGATGAATTCTAAAGATTTAACTAAAGAAGAAAATTTATTAGATGAAGTAGTTTTATTTTATGAGAATGTGAGAACTATTTTAAATAATGGTGATTATGAAAAATATTTTGCACTAAATAAGTTAGCAGATGATGAAATATATAAATCTTTATATCTTGGTAGAGATAAGGAAAAAGAAGATAAGGAAAAAGAAATAAATAGAATTATAGATAGTAAAGGGAAAATGAAAAAATTGGAAGATTATGTATTAAAATACTATGGAAATGGTAGATTAGTAAGGTTAGAAAAATTAGACGGTAGCTCACCTTTATGTGCAGATAGGGATGATGTGGAGTCCTATTATAATTTCTTTCTTCATAAAAAATTGGACTCTAACAGATTAGTGATTGTTCGTTAATCATTTTGAGTTGTGAATTTAAAGTTTATATTGTTATATTACCTTCTTATAAAGGGTTGAAAACTATGGAGTTCAAATAAAATATTACATATGAGAAATAAAGTTCTAATGGTTTTTATAATGGCAATGGTTTTTATAGTAAGCAATTGTCAAGATAGTAATATAAAAAAAAATAAAAATATGAATACACCAATATATAAAATTAAGTTAAGTATTTCAATTCCTTATGAACTATATGTCAATGATTTTCTAATTGATAGGAGTTTTGATGAAGAAGGAGCTGTTGAAACAAATTTATTTATAAACAATTTTATTTTAAAGTCAGGAATACAAACAATAGTTTTAAAAATGTATCCTAAAAGAGGTGAAAATCATATATCTGACAGAAGTCTTGATTTTATAAATGTAAAAATTGTAGAATTACTTAATATTGATTCTCAAGATTCAAAATTAGTTAAAGAGTTTTCTATTGATAAAGAAAAGATTATAAACGATAAATATATTCAAGAAGTAAAGATTAATGTACCCTATCATCTACAAGGATGGTCAACATCAGTTGAATTAATTAATGAAAATCAAGAAAAGCTTTTAAAAGAATTACAAGCATTTTATCAAGAAGTTTACACAATAATAAATAATGGAGATTACGATAGGTATTCTAAAATCATTTCTAAAAGAACTCAAGAAGCTTTGATTTCATATTACGACTCGCAAATTATAAAAATGGAGCAAGAGGAATTAAAAGACAGAGTTATTGCTGCAAAAGGTAAAATGAAGCCAATTAATTTTAACCAATATGAATTGAAAATTTATGGAAATGGTAAATTAGTAACATTAGAGGATAGTAAAGGAGATTCTCCATTATCATATTCGACTAAAGAATATAAAGATTACTTTGGGATTATTTTGTATCGTCCATCAAATAATTCATCATTAGAAGTAATAAGATAAACAAATTACAGGATTAAAATTATTTTAAGATAACTGCCGATTTTAATTTTAATAAAGAGAATAAGGTTGATTGGACTACAGAGTTTTCTGGTTTGATAGTTACAGTTACTTTTAAAGCTGGGATAAAGAGAGGAAAAGGGAATAACAAAAAACCAAGAGAACTTGATCCAATTAAACTGATTCCAGGATATAAAGGTTCTTTTCCTATGAATTTTAATTAAAATTTAGAATAAAATAGTATGAAACTAATAAAATATTTCTTTTTTTTATTGATATTAACTTTTAATTGTACTAATAAAGCACAAGAAAATAAAATGGATGCAAAAAACATAATGGAAAAAATTGTAATTAAAAATAAAATTTATAAACAACCTATTTATGGGATTCATATACAGTCTGCTTCTCCTTATGAAGTAAGTATAAATGATATTTTATTGGATTCTTTTTATGATTCGGGTTCTGTTGATTATGATTTAGACTTAAACCAGTGGCTTCTAAAAAGTGGAACTATTACAATAAAGTCAAAAATATATCCAACAAGAGATAAACCTAAAGCTAATTTAGTAGAAGAGAATATTGCTTCTTATTTTCAAATATCCCTTTATGTTTATGAAAAAGATGACGGACAGGTAAGTAAAAATAATTTAAAAACATATAAATTTTCAAGCTTTACTATTCCTGTACCTTATTTAGAAGAAGAATGGAAAATGGATATCAAGCTTCCATATAAATTAACAGGTTGGGATGATGGAGTAAATTTAATTGAAGAAGATAGAGGTAAACTTGCTCAAGAAGTTATCGCCAAATATGAGGAATTATTTAAAATTTTAAATTCTGGTGATCCTTATAATTACTTAAAAATGTTTAAAAAAGCAGATCAAGAATATTATTTAAGCAATTACTATACGAAATTTGAAATAGAAGAAGAGGATAAATCAAATTCTCAAAGAGTCTTAGATAGTCAAGGGAAAGTTCTTTTCAAAAAAGATTATATTTTAAAATTTTTTGCTAATGGTAAATTGGTAACATTAGAAAGTATGGAGGGAGATTCTCCAATTTTTTCAGAACAGGAATTAGATAATGAATATTTTAACATGATGTTATATCGTCCTACATTAGGTAAGCCGTTAGAAGTTATACGATAGATAATAGGCTAAAATAAAATCAGAAAAAACTATTGTATTAATGTTCAGGTATATACATAAAGTTATTTTTTGTTTATTTCTGGTGTCTTCTCTGTTTTCCTGTGGGCAAGGGAACAAAGAAAGAAGTTTGCCGCAAAACGATCAAATAAAAAAAATAACCGTATATAAACAACCCGAAATTATGAATGATATGTTAAAGCCCTACCTATTTATTCCAACTCCTTTTATACCCAATACAAATATTAAAAATAAAAGTTATACTATTGCAGTAAGGGCAGGTAATTCTCAATTAGAGTTATTAATAGGAGATGTTCCAGTATCCATAAATTTATTTTGGGGAGAAATATCAAAAAAAAGTGGGCGGAGTATAGGACCCCAAGTTCCTATTAATTCCTGTATCTTAAAAAGCGGAAAATATAAAGTAGTAGGTAGAATTTATCCTCGTTATGGAGAAACTTCATTTGATTACCATTCTTATTTACAAATGGAAGGATATTATAGAAAATCCGGAGATTGGGATGATAAATATCCTATGTTTACTATAGAAACTCCCGATACAAAATATGATGCCAATGATAAACCCTATAATCCAATTGTAGGATTGCCTTATTTCGAACTACAAACCGAAATAGAGGTAGAAGTTCCCTATGAAGTAGAAGGCTGGAGCCATTCTGTAAATCTGAAAGAACAGAATGAAGAAGAACTAAAAAAGGAGATGCAACAACGTTATGATGACATACGTCAGCTTATAGCCCAAAAAGACACCGCGGCCTTTCGTCAGTTAATACAAGAAAGAGAAGATCTTTTAGGAATCGTATATTACTATTCCGAGTCAGAAAAAGAAAACAGGATAAAGGATTTACTCATGGTCATTATGAGTGAAGAATTTGATATAGTTCCTTATCCGCAGGAAGCTCAGCTCTTATACTTTGCTGAAGGTAAAATGGTGACTTTGGTAGACCCGGTAAACCGCGAAGGGGTAATCCGTTTGGTAAACCGAAAAGATCCCAAAGATATAGTTTCTTTAGAGTTCCGTTTCCACCGTAAAAAACCCGGGCAAAAGCTTAGTGTTATTTAATAGGTATTTCGATTTAAATCTTTTTGATTTATTAAAACTAATTTAGTAGTTTCGCGGATCAATAGATCATAGAAAATTAAATTATGAGTTATTTTGTAAATAATAAATTGAGTTCATCATCTGCATTTACTCATGTATATCAATGTGCATCTCAAAGTGAGCTGGAAAATTCCATTGATATTGCACTACGAGGGCAAGGATATAAAAAAGGAGAATCATCCAAAGATCTTATTTATATAAAAGGAAACCGCTGGGTTCGTTTAATGTTAGGAGCGTTTCATAAGTATTATAAATTTAAAATAGTGATAAGACCAGAAGGAGAAAGCCACTTTTCTGTACTGGTTTCTTCTGCTTCTACAGGAATGTCGGGCGGTATTATCGGAGTTGGCCAGATTAAGGATGAAACTAAGAAATTATATAACTTATTTCAGTTTATTTAACGTAGATTTAATGTTTGTTGGCTAATTGACCGCAAGCCGCATCAATATCTTGTCCGCGGCTTTTCCTGATTTTAGCCACAATTCCATTTTTCTCCAGTAAAGACACATATGCCTCAATAACCGGAGAGGATGCTTGAGAGTACCCCCCTTCTTCAATAGAATTATATTGAATCAGGTTTACTTTCGAAGGAACCTTTTTGCAAAATTTAATTAAGGCCTCTATATCTTCTTTTTGGTCATTAATTCCATCCCAAACAATATATTCGAAAGTGATGCGGCTTTGGGTTTGTGCATACCAATATTTCAGGGATTTTATAATATCCGATAATGGAAATTTGATGCTGAAGGGCATCAGTCGGTTTCTTTTTTCCTCTATAGCTGAGTGGAGAGATAGGGCTAACTTAACTTTCAGGTTGTCATCTGCCAGTTTATTAATTATTTTGGGAATACCAGAAGTAGATACGGTAATTCGGCGAGGAGACATTCCCAAGCCCTGGGGCTGAGTTATTTTACCGATGGCTTCCGTTACGGCCGGATAGTTTAGCAAAGGTTCGCCCATACCCATAAAGACAATATTGGAAAGAGGTATTTGATGATATTCGCGGCTTTGTTTATCTATGAGTACAACCTGGTCTACAATTTCAGCAGAGGTAAGGTTTCTCATGCGCGTAAGGCGTGCAGTAGCGCAGAAGGTACAGTCCAGGCTGCAACCTACCTGAGATGATACACAGGCGGTGGTTCTGTGAGCGGTAGGAATCATAACCGATTCTACTATATTACCGTCATAGAGTTTTACGGCATTTTTAATGGTTCCATCTTTAGAACGCTGCATTACATGAATTTCTGCCGGATTTATAAGGAAATCCTCTTTAAGTTTAGCCCTTAGAGCTTTAGAAAGATTAGTCATCTCTGAAAGGGAATGAGAGTTTTTGCTCCAAATCCATTCATAAACCTGGTGTGCACGGAAGGACTTTTCTCCTATGGAGTAAAAATAAGCCTCAAGTTGTTGTAAACTTAAGGCTCTTATATCTTTTTTATTATCTTTCAAATTAATAAAATTCTTTTTGAAAAGAAACCTTGCTTATAAAATAAGCATAGCATCTCCGTAAGAATAAAATTTATATTTTTCTTTTACAGCTTCTTTATAAGCTTTCATAACCAAATCATAGTCTGCAAAGGCTGCAATCATCATCATAAGAGTAGACTTTGGAGTATGAAAATTAGTAATCATAGCATCTGCAATACCGAAGTCATAGGGTGGGAATATAAATTTATTGGTCCATCCGTTATAAGGATTTAAACGGTTATTAGCAGAAACAGAAGTTTCTATTGCCCTCATGGAAGTAGTACCTACAGCACAAACTCTATGTTTGTTTTCAATGGCATGATTAACAATTTTACATGTATCTTCACTGATAATTACTTGTTCGCTTTCCATCTTATGTTTTGATAGGTCTTCTACTTCTACGGAAGCAAAGGTACCAAGCCCTACGTGTAAAGTAATTTCTGCAAATTCAATTCCTTTAATTTCCAATCTTTTTAATAAATGTTTGGAAAAGTGAAGACCAGCAGTTGGAGCAGCTACAGCTCCTTCTTCTTTTGCGTATATAGTTTGGTATCTTTCGATATCATCAGCATCTGGTTTTCTTTTAATATATTTAGGAAGAGGAGTTTCTCCCAATTCTTTAAGTTTTCTTCGGAATTCTTCATAAGAACCGTCGAATAAGAAACGAAGAGTCCTACCTCGAGAAGTGGTATTATCTACGACTTCTGCTACTAAACTATCATCATCTGTAAAAAACAGCTTATTTCCAATTCGTATTTTACGAGCAGGATCTACTAATACATCCCATATTCTGGATTCTGCATCTAGTTCTCGCAATAAAAAAACCTCAATTTGCGCACCGGTTTTTTCTTTGTTTCCATATAAACGAGCCGGAAAAACTTTAGTATTATTTAAAATAAAAACATCTCCTTCATCAAAATAGTCAATTACATCTTTAAATAATTTATGCTCTATTTCTCCTGTTTTTTTATGTACTACCATTAATCGGGCTTCGTCTCTAGTCTCAGAAGGTCTTTCAGCCAGCAGTTCCTGTGGTAATTTAAAATCGAAATCTGAAGTTTTCATGTTTTATTTTTTATTTTAAAGTTGCAAATATACAATACTTATACCCCCGAAGTCAAGTATTTACTATCAATATACAATTATTCTTGTAAGTTTACCTAAGTTATAATTGCTATATAGGATTACTTATTTATAATTTTAGGGATAAAAGTGGTTTTTTTATCCTGATAAAAGAAAATTATTTTTTAATGAAGAGTTATTTTTTTCAGGTCATTTATATCTCCTTTAAAAACGTTAAGATCTACAAAATTTTGAGTAATTCCTTTGATAATTCCTTGTTCGGAAAATTGCCAGAAAGACCATTGCTGATGTTTAGGGTTGTCTCTCGGGTTATAATTAGCCACCCAAATATGATAGTCACTAAGATCTAAGTCGGGAATATGATGTATGAAATATGCATCATTGGAATAGATGATAGGTTTTATTTTATACTTAGATTCAACTATTTCTAACCAATTGAGTATTCCTTTTTTTAATTGTGTTAATGATTGTTTTCTGGGAAGTTCTTCTATATCAAGAACAGGAGGGAGATCTCCTTTTTCTAAAGTGACAGTATTTATAAAATTGTTTGCCTGATCCGTAGAACTTTTGTTTACATCATAATAATGATAAGCGCCACGAATAATATTTTTTTGTTTAAGATTTTTCCAGTTTTTGTTAAAAAAAGCATCTTGATAAAAAATTCCTCGGGTTGCCCGTACAAAAGCAAAAGATATGGGTAGATCTTTTTTGATTAAATTTAAACTGTCCCAATTTATATTGCCCTGATGCTGGCTTATATCAATGCCGAAAGCATAACTTCGGTACCGATTAATGGTCATTTGTATTTTTAATTCTTCAGATTTTTTTCTTTTTTTTTCTAAATTGTTAAATACGTATTCTTTTTTATCAAATTTTTCTTTGATTATGTAATAATACATAATTATAGTAGTTCGAAAAAAAAATATAAGCGATATAAAAATAATAATACCCGTAAGCCAATAATAAATCTTATAGATATTATTAGAATTATTTTTTTTCTTTTTCATAGTTTTCCTCGTAGTCATAATTTGGACTATTATATAACCTCAAAAGGATAATAAAGGAAGATTAGTTTATTTCCAGAAAAGATTTTACTAAAGCTTCTGCTTTTAATTTTGTCTTTTCTAGGTTTTCATTAATAAGTATTGTATCAAATTCTTTAGCATAAGACAATTCCTTGTCTGCTTTTTCTATGCGTATTTTTATATTTTCTTCTGTTTCTGTGTTTCTGTTTTTTAAACGAATTTCTAATTCTTTTAAAGATGGAGGAGCCACAAATAGAGCAAGAGCTCGGTCTTTGAATTGTTTTTTAAGGTTTATTCCCCCTTGTACATCTATATCAAAAATCACATGTTTGCCTTCGTTCCATAGTCTTTGTATTTCTGAATTTAAGGTGCCGTAAAATTTTCCTGGATAAACTTCTTCATATTCTATAAATTTTCCGTCCTGAATATGAGTCTTAAATTCTTCATTTGTAATAAAATAGTAGTCTTTCCCTTCAATTTCATTTTCTCTTTTAGGCCGTGTTGTACAAGAAACAGAAAATGAAATATTAGGAATTCTAGATAGTAAATACTTAACTATTGTTGTTTTTCCAGCTCCTGAAGGAGCAGAAAATATAATTAATTTTCCTTCTTTTAATTTTCCAGGAAGTAATTCTTTGAGTTGTAAAGTATCATTTCCGGGTTTATTATAAATGAGTCCCATATTTATTGCTACAAAACGTTATTTGTTTGTTCTTTTATTTTTTCAAGTTCTTCTTTCATTAAAACTACTAATTTTTGTATTTCAGAATGATTAGCTTTAGAACCAATGGTGTTGATTTCTCTTCCCATTTCTTGAGCTATAAAACCTAGCTTTTTTCCGTTTTGTTCTTTTTCTTCCATTACTTGTATAAAATACTTACAGTGTTGTTGTAAACGGTTTTTCTCCTCATTTATGTCCAATTTTTCAATGTAATAAATCATTTCTTGATGAAATCGTTGTTCGTCTACTTGTATCTGTAATTCGGTTAATAGTTTTTTAAATTTTAGTTGAACAGCATCTATTCTTTCTTTTTCGTACTTTTCTATTTGGTTTAAATAGTTTAATATATTAAAAGTATATTGTTTTAAAACGGTTTCTAATGATTTACCTTCCTCTTTGCGAAATAAGATTACTTTTTCTAAAGATAAATTTACACAGTTTACTATAGTATCCCATTCTTCATTATTAATTTCAGAATCCTGGGTAACAAATACTTCCGGCATTCTAATTGCCATGGTAAGAAAGTCTAGAGCTGTTCCTTCAATATTAAGATCTTCTAATTCGGCAATATAATTTTTTAAAACATTTTTATTGATTTTACAATTATTTTCTGAACCCAGATTTTCAATGGAAAGGCAAAAATCAATTTTCCCTCTTTGCAATTTGTCTCCGATTATTTTTCTGAGTTCTAATTCTTTGCTTTTGTATCTGGTAGATATTCTTGTAAATAAGTCCAGTGATTTACTGTTTAATGTTTTAATTTCAACAGAAATTTTTAAATTTTCAGTATTGACTTCAGATTTTCCGTATCCGGTCATTGATTGTAGCATATGTTTTCGATTTTAGTTTTTATATACTTTTAACCTTTTTTAAGTTCTATAACTGTAATTTCAGGCCATATACCTACGCGTCCAGGAAAGCCAATATAGCCAAATCCTCTATTCACATATAAAAATCTTCCTTTGTCTTGATAAAGTCCTGCCCATTTAGGGTATCTATATTTAATAGGAGACCACTTTATTATACCGGGAATTTCAACACCAAATTGCATTCCATGTGTATGTCCGGCAAGAGTAAGATGCATTTTTTTAGGAAATTCTTTTACTTTAACATCAAAATGTGTAGGATCATGAGACATTAAAATATTAAAATCGCCTTCTTTTACATCTTTAGTTGCTTTAGATAAGTCTGCATATTTAGGGAAATGTCCTAATCCCCAATTTTCTACACCAATGATGTTAATGTATTGATCATCTTTATAAATTTTTACTGCCTCATTATTCAATAAAACCCAACCAATCTTTTGATGTCTTATATGTATATTTTCTGTATTAGCTTTTTGATCTTTTCTGCTTTTTAGCATATATATTCCATAATCGTGATTTCCTAAAATGGAATATTTTCCATCTTTGGCTTTGATGGTTTGTAATAATGATAACCAAGGATCCATTTCTTTTGCCAAATTATTTACAGAATCGCCTGTAAATAAAAAAAGATCCGGGTTCTGATCATTAATTAATTGTATTCCTTTAGCTACTTTATCGTATGCATTTATATCAAAACTTCCTAAATGCATATCAGATACTTGAACTATTTTATACCCATCAAATTTGTCTGGAAGATTAGGAAAAGTCAAATGAACTTTTCTAACAGTAAAATCATATTTACCCCATACGATGCCTTCTATTATGGATAAAAATGGTATACTAGCCAAACCGATTCCTAAAGTGCTTATAGCCTTTCTACGAGCCGGGAAATAGGCCTTTTCTTTTGATGAAGAAAATATTTTCTTAAATAGAAATGTGATTAAGCGTATTATGTCATTAATAAATAGAACTAGGGCAAGAACTAATTTGGGCACATAATCGATAATAAAAAATGCCATAAGAAACTGTACCTGTGTCTTATTGTTACGGTCTATGTTTAATGACCAAATTAGAATAAGTAAAAGAGCTGATAAGGAAATTATAATCCATGTTTTACGAATCCATTTCTTATCGGTAAGTGTTTTTATTGCCTGATAAGAATAGAATTCTATAAAAATAGAGCTAATGAATAATATTCCTATTAAAGATTTCAATATCTGAAAAATTAAGGCATTTTATAAAGAATAGCATTAATGTTCATTCCAGCACCTACGGAAGCAAAGATTACCAAATCTCCGGATTTTAATGTTTGATTTTCAAAATTTCCTTTTACCATCATATCATACATGGTAGGAATGGTAGCTACAGAAGAATTTCCAAATTTTTGTATAGTCATTGGAGCTATTCTTTCCGGAATATCTTTAATTCCAAGACCATATAGTTTAAAAACCCGGTTCAACATTGCATGATCCATTTTTGCATTTGCCTGATGTATTAAAACTTTGTTTATGTCTTTAATATCGTATCCGGCATTGTCAATAACATTTTTTATGACTTGTGGAACGTGGGTAAGAGCATATTCATAAATTTTTCTTCCTTTCATTCGTATATTTACTTTAGAACCTGCATAATTTGGGTTTAAAGAAGTATCTGTATCTAAAAAAGAAATTTCCTCTCCATTGTCACTTCGTGTGTAATGATTTAAAATACCTACGGGAACCTCACTTTCTTTTGCTTCTAAAACAACTCCGGCTGCACCATCTGAAAATATCATACAATTACGATCAAAAGGATCTACGCTTCGGGATAAAGTTTCAGATCCTACTACTAATATTTTTTTTGCAATTCCGGCTTTAATAAACTGGTCTGCTAAAATCATACCCTCATTCCATCCGGGACAACCAAAATTCATATCATAGGGTTTGCAATGAATATTTTTAACCCCTAATTTATGTTTGGTTAGGGCAGAAATGGATGGCATTATACGAATTTGCCTTTCATGAGCATCTATCTCTCCAAAATTATGTGCTACAATAATATAGTCTAAATCCTCTTTGTTTATTCCTGCATCTAAAATAGCTAACCTTCCTACCTCTGTGGCCAGATCTGAATTCATGATATCATCATTATCTACATACCTTCGTTCGGTTATTTCAGTAATATCGGCAAATTTTTGAATAACTTCCGGGGTAGGTTTGGTTATAGGTTGTCGGTTTTCATCATAAAAAATTACCCCTTCAAAACTACTATTGGGAACAATTTTTTTAGGTAAATAAGACCCTGATCCTGTAATGATACTTTGTAACATATATCTTTTGAATTATCGTTTATAGAATTGGACAAATTTATGTAATAATTACTAATTAATCTATCATATTATTATCTTTGTATTTAATTTTTATTAAGTATGTCTAATAAAAAATCATTAATAGGATTACTAATTGCTTTACTGATTTGTGCCTTCTCCGTTCTTTGGTATAAATTTTTCTTAGAAAATAAAGATGAATTTTTATTGGATAATCCTACTTCTGAAAAAATTACTGTTGTTCTTAATGGCAAAAAATATATTTTAGGATCCGGGCAAACCCTTAGTGTTTCAATAAAAAAAGGAAAGAACACAATATCATCTATTGCAGAAAATGGGACTATTTTGTTGCAGGATACTACTATAAATATACAAAATTTTACTAGAGGATTAATCAATCCTGCCCGGGCTAACTATTATACATTTAGAAGATATTATGGACATATTAAAAATTTAGATTCTTTATATAAAGCACATAAGACATATATTGGGGGAAAGCTATATGTAGGGGAAATTAAAAAATATAATACGGTTTTAATACAGGATTTTTATTTAAATATTAATCAAAAATATCCTAAAATTATAAATAAAACCGACAGTATAGGATCTAGGGTAAAGTTATTTCGTGAAAATCAATTTTTAGATTTTTATCAAAAAAGTTTTGAATAAAACTATTACTTTTGCAAATCATACATAAATTTATATTTATGCCCAATATAGTTAGACCTTATAATGAAACAGAAAGTAAGAAGAAACAAGTTGAACAAATGTTTGACAATATTTCTGAAAACTATGATTTTTTAAACAGGTTGTTGTCTTTTAAAATAGATATTTATTGGAGAAACCGATTAGAAAAAAAAGTAATAAGTTATAATCCTGAAAAGATATTGGATGTTGCCACTGGAACTGCAGATTTAGCAATAGAACATGCAAAAAGGACCAATGCGCAGGTAACAGGATTGGATTTATCTCAAAAAATGCTTAATTATGGGCAGGTTAAAATAAATAATAAAGGATTACAGCAAAGAATAAAATTAGTAAAAGGAGACGCAGAAAACCTTCCTTTTCATGATGGGGTATATGATATTGTAACTGTTTCTTTTGGAGTTAGAAATTTTGAAGATTTAGAAAAAGGGGTTTTTGAAATGGGAAGAGTTTTAAAAAAAGGAGGTAAGCTTTTAATTTTAGAATTTTCTAAACCGTCTGGTTTATTTGCACCGATTTTCATGTTTTATTTTAAAAGAATATTGCCTAATATTGGGAAATTGATTTCAGGAGACTCAAAAGCATATACTTATTTACCTAATTCAGTAGATGTTATGCCTTGTGGCGAGGACATGAAAAATCTAATTTTAAAAAACGGGTTTAGCGAGGTCCGATTTAAAAAATATACTTCTGGAGTAGTAACTATTTATGAAGGAATAAAATAAATAAATAAAAATAACGTTTTCTCTACTATGAAGAAAATTATCACACTTGTATTACTGATATTATTTTACTCTGTAAATGCCCAATTTCGTTCAAGAGACGTATTGGATCGATATACAGATTTTGATGATCAACAATTTTCTTGGGGATATTATTTGGGGATCAATTATTTTGATATGAAAATTCATCCCAGCAATCAAGGGTTAGCAGATTCTAAAAGATTTTTAATTGATGTAGATACTAAGCCAGGGTTTACTGTAGGTTTAATAGGTAAAATGAAAGTGCATGATTTGGTAGATTTGAGGCTAGAACCTTCAATGCACTTTGTTCAAAGAGATTTGCTGTTTAAAAATGTTCAAAAAATCATTGACGATGAGATTGCAAATGGCATTGAACCAACATTAACTGAAAAAGATGTTAAAAGAAATGTTAAATCTACGTATTTAGATATTCCTATTTTTATAAATTTACATGGTGATAGATGGAATAATACAAGACCATATATTCAAACAGGAGTTAGTTGGTTAGTAAACCTACAGGCAAATGAAAAGAAAGAACAAGATAATGCCGATCAGACATTTAGAATGAAAACCCATAATTTTTCCTATCAATTAGAAGCAGGAATTGAAATTTATTTTAAAAGGTTTAAAATGACTCCTTCCGTTAAAGGAATATTCTTCTTTAATAATGAATTGGTGGCAGATAATGAAGGAACTCCTCCATATTGGGCAGGAGCGCTTAAATCTATTAATTCAAGAGCGTTTGTATTTTCAGTTAAATTTGAATAATATAAGTTTTTTGTATTTAATCTAGGTCTGTTTTAGATCAGTATTTATTTAGATAAATAATAATTTGTTAATTATAATTTTTAATTAGATATTTATCTTAATGAGATATTAAATAGATATTGAGGTTGCTTGAGTTAATTTTATCATTAAGATTATATTAGGATTAGAAGAAATTTATATTTAGCTATTAATGATTTTAAAAAAGGTAAATTTCTAAATTTCAATTTAAACTAAGCTTTCAATATATGACTATATATCTACATAACCTTTTCTTCCAAAGATATATAACTTTTTAAGAAAATAAAAACGAATTTAAATTTTAACCCTTAGAATTATAACTTCAATTATGATGAAGTTATATATTTAATTATATGCTCTTGCAATAATAAAAAATATTGTTGAAACTTTAATCAGATTTTTTTGTAAGTGTCTATTAAGATGTAACAACTATTGTTGAGATAATTAAACATTATGAAATAAATATCTTTATAAAATATATCTAATAATATTAGAAAAATCAAAAAAGAATAATTGTTTAAAGATCTTACCATGAGCAATAGGAGAAAAGGGATGATAATAAATAATAAGTTATAACGCTTAGAGTTAAAGTAAAATAGTAAACTTTTATTAATTAAAAATAAATTTATATCTTTGTAAAAGAGTTAGAGTAGTAAACGTTTTCGTTCTAAAAATATGAAAGAGATAGTTCAGGAACTCAAAATGCTGGAATTGCAATTACATGAATTAATAAAAGAAAATGAAGCATTAAGAGTGGAAAATGAATATTTAAAAGATTCTCTTTTAAAAAGTGAGGATAAGTTTATACAAAAGGAAAAATTAAATAAAGAATTAGAAGAGCAAAATAAAAGATTGAAAGTTATAAATGCAATTTCTGGGAATAATGAATATAAAAAAGTAATGAAATTGCAGATGAATAGAATGATAAAAGAGATAGATAGTTGTATTTTAGAAATACAAAATACATAATAAAATGTCTCAGAAAGTTAACATACGGATAGCTGGAAGATCTTATCCTTTGGTAGTTAAAAATGAAGAAGAGGAAGTATTAAGAAAAGCAGCTAAAAGGATAGAAGAATATGTTAGCACATTTGAGAATAATTATAACATAAATGATAAACAAGATGCTTTAGCTATGAGTGCTTTGCAGCTTGCTTCAGAATTAGAGAATTTAATTAATAAAAATTCTGAAGAAAAAAGTGAAATTTTGCTTAGAATAAAAAAGATTAGTAACCTAGTTACTACGGATAAATAAAAATTAATAGATCTTAAAAATATAAAATTGTAGAACAAAATAGCCTACATTGGTTCTAACTCAATTTAGTAAACTCAACAGATATTAAACTGACCGAGTGATTTGTTTTTTTAATGGCGGGCTGCTTCCTTTTTAGGAATTTGATTTATTTCAAACAGCAGATTACAGAGAAAAAACATAGCTTAAATCCTGATTAATGGAGTTTACTCAAATCAGTTATTAGAATTAGTGTAGGTTTTTTTATATATATTAAATAGAATTATGGATATAACGATAATCATCGAATTGATAGCAACCTTGTTTTTGGGAGGTCTTATAGGTTTTTTTCTATCTAAGAGTTCTCTTAACAAATTCAGGGAAAATTTGATTAATGAAGCTGAACAAAAGGCTAGGGCTATTGTTAAGGAATCAGAACTGAAAGCCGAAAATACTAAGCAAGAAAAAATGCTTCAGGCTAAAGAAAAATTTTTAGAATTGAAGCTACAGCATGAAGAACAGATTAATCAGAGGGAAAAGAAAATGTTGGAGAGTGAAAAAAGGATAAAAGATAAAGAAACGAAGTTAAATGAAGAATTGCATCAGAATAATATACAGAAGAAACAGCTCGATTTAGCAATTCAAGAAAATTTAATCAAAGCAGATTCTTTTGCTAAAAAACAGGAAGAGCTTAAACTTTTGCATATACAACAGGTAGAAATATTAGAAAAGATTTCTGGTTATTCTGCAGAGGATGCAAAAGCAGAATTAGTTGAAACATTAAAGCAAGAAGCAAGAACAAAAGCCCAAGCTCAAATTCAGGCTATAGTTGAAGAAGCCCAGCTAAACGCGAAAGCAGAAGCAAAAAAAGTTATTATTCAAACTATACAAAGAGTTGGAACAGAGCAAGCCATTGAAAATTCAGTTTCCGTTTTCAATATAGAATCAGATGAGATAAAAGGAAGGATTATTGGTAGGGAAGGAAGAAATATAAGAGCTTTAGAAGCTGCTACCGGTGTAGAAATTATTGTAGATGATACTCCTGAAGCTATCTTGTTATCATGTTTTGATCCGGTTAGAAGAGAAATTGCCAGATTATCTTTACATCGTTTAGTAACTGATGGAAGAATTCACCCGGCAAGAATAGAGGAAATAGTTACTAAAACCCAACATCAGATAGAAGAAGAAATTATAGAAATAGGTAAAAAGACAATTATAGATCTTGGAATACATGGATTGCATCCAGAATTAGTAAAAATAGTCGGAAGAATGAAATATCGATCTTCTTATGGTCAAAATCTTTTGCAGCATTCTAGGGAAGTAGCTAATATTGCTGGAATTTTAGCTTCAGAATTGGGATTGAATGCTAAGATTGCTAAACGTGCCGGCTTGTTACATGATATTGGTAAAGTCCCTGAAGAAGAATCTGAACTTCCACATGCTATTTTAGGTATGCAATGGGCTGAAAAATTTGGAGAAAACCCAACCGTCGTAAATGCGATTGGTGCACACCATGATGAAATTGAAATGAAAACATTAATAGCACCAATAGTACAAGTGGCTGATGCTATTAGTGGGGCTAGACCAGGAGCGAGAAGACAAGTGGTAGAGTCTTATATTCAAAGATTAAAAGATTTAGAAAATGCAGCATTAAGTTTTGATGGTGTAAATACAGCTTATGCTATCCAAGCGGGAAGAGAACTTAGAGTAATGGTTCAAAGCGAAAAAATTGATGATCAAAGAGCTTCTCAACTTTCTTTTGAAATCAGTGAAAAAATCCAGAATGAATTAACCTATCCGGGGCAGGTAAAAGTAACAGTTATTAGAGAAACGAGAGCTGTTAATATAGCAAGATAAAAAAATTTTATAATAATAAAAGTATCAAAAAAAGTAGCTTTAGATAAAATTTCTAAAGCTACTTTTTTAGTTTAAAATTTATTTGATTAATTAATCTTCTGTAGGTAAATCTTCATCAATGGTACTATCTATTCCCTCTATCTTTATTTTTTGTAATGCATTTGATTTAAGATCAATATATTCCGATCTGTTTTTGTAAATTTTTATTGCATTAAAAATAGCCTTTTCAAAAGACCCTGCATGAGCTATTCCTTTTCCTGCAATAGAATAAGCGGTTCCATGATTAGGAGCTGTTCTAATAAAAGGTAATCCGGCTGTATAACTTACTCCATTTTCATAAGCTAGGGTTTTAAAAGGAATGATCCCTTGATCATGATACATAGCTAAAATCCCATCAAATGAAGAATAAATGTATGGAATAAAGAAACTATCTGCAGAATAGGGTCCAAAAGCGAGTATACCTCTATCAAAAGATTCTTTAATAGCCGGCTCTATTATTTGCTGTTCTTCTTTGCCTAAAAATCCATGATCGCCTGCATGAGGATTTAACCCCAAAACTGCAATTTTAGGTTTTTCTATACAAAAATCCTGAATTAATGTATGATTAAGAGCTATAATTTGTTTTTTTATTAATTCTTTGCTAAGCTTTTTATTCACTTCAGATAAAGCAATATTATGAGTTGCTATGGCTATTCTTAAATCTTCATTTTCCAGTAACATAATCGCCTTTCCTCCTAATTTATGCTCTAAATATTCCGTATGGCCAGGAAAATGAAAATCAGAAGATTGAATAGCTTCTTTATTAATAGGACAGGTAACTAAAACATCTATAAGATTATTTTCAAGGGCCTCAACGGCAGCAATTAAAGATGTTCTAGCCATATTCATTCCTTCTTTTGTAGGCTTGCCAAATTCAATAGATACATTATCTTTCCATAAATTTACCACATTAATTTTTCCAGGAATTGCTTCTTCAGGTTTAAAAATCCCTTGAAAATAAATGTTATTGATATTAAAAATATTTTTTTGGTAAGATAACAACTTGGTAGAAGCGAAAATAATAGGAGTGAAAAATTCAAGGATTTCTTTCTTCTGAAAGGTTTTAAGAATAACCTCTACCCCAATACCATTAGGGTCTCCTACACTAATTCCAACTTTTAACTTGTTATTTTTCAAAATTATAGATATTCATTGATAAAATGTATAACAAAAATAGGAAAAAATATGAATATACATTCATATTTGAAGTAGAACATAACTCTTTTTAATATAATACTATATTATTGAAAACAGATCATTAAATTATTGAAAATGTATATGTATAATGAAAATATGAAAAATATAGTAATTTTGAGAAAAATTAAATTAGTAAATTATGTTTACAGGAATAGTAGAAATAACAGGGAAAGTTATTCATCTTAAAAAAGAAAACAATAATTTGGAAATTTCTATAAATGCCTCTTTTTTGAATGAATTAAAAATAGATCAAAGTATTGCCCATAATGGAGTGTGTTTAACTGTAGTTGATATTAAACAAAATTTTTATACAGTAACAGCCGTTGCTGAAACTTTAAAAAAAACTAATCTTTTAGATCTTAAAGAAGGAGATCGTATTAACTTAGAAAGGTGCGTTAAGGTATCAGACCGTTTAGATGGACATATTGTGCAAGGACATGTGGATCAAACGGGAATGCTTAAATCTATAGAAAATCAAAACGGTAGTTTTTTATTGACCTTCACATATGAAGGAGATCATATTACAGTAGAAAAAGGTTCAATTAGTGTAAATGGCATTAGCTTGACTGTAGTAGAAAGCATAGCCAATCAATTTTCAGTCGCTATAATTCCTTACACATGGGAAAATACAAACTTAATTGATTTAAAATTAGGAGGGAAAGTTAATTTGGAATTTGATATTATAGGGAAATACATTCAAAAATTGTATTTATCTGAACGACAATAATTTAGCTATTCATTATATTCTTTTTGCAATTTTAATTGCTTTATTTGAATTAATTTTTCCCTATCAGCAGCATTATAATTGATGCTTCCTTTGCTAAGAAGTAATCTTCTTTGCTCTATTAATTCTTCTCTTTTACTTAAGTTCCTAGATGATGGCTTTGATTCTTTAGATGAAGATATTTCAGCATCATTTATTGTAGATGGTATTTCAGATTCTGTTTTCGTAGATTCTACATTAATAAAATCCGTAGCTATTTCATTATCCTTTTTTTCTGAATTTATCATAAAATTAGGATTAATATTTGGATTTTTTTCTATTGTTTTTACTGTTGCTTTTTGTTGTATTGTTGAATTATTATTTAGATTTGATTTTTCTTTAAATATAGTAGGATTATCATTAGCAACTACTTCGGAGGTTTTTGATAGCATATTAGTTTTTTGATTTGTATTTTGAACTAGATCTGCATTTTTATAAGTAGAAAATTGAGCTTGAGAGTTTGTAATTTCAGCAGAAGAAAGCTCTAAGGGTTTACCTATGTAAAAATCCAATATTTTTTGTCTGAATAAAAATGAATATTTTGCTTGAAGCATATTAGATAAAGCATC
This sequence comes from Apibacter adventoris, assembly GCF_002964965.1. NCBI lineage: Bacteria > Pseudomonadati > Bacteroidota > Flavobacteriia > Flavobacteriales > Weeksellaceae > Apibacter > Apibacter adventoris. The sequence goes on along the minus strand of NZ_PSZN01000002.1, from coordinate 114,340 downwards.
GAAATAATTATTTCGGCTAATATTTAGATCATAAACATTTATCTTGCCTGCAGCAAAACTTTTTTGTGCAAAATTATAAGATATTTGAGTAGATTTTACAGATTCTTTGGCTGCTAAATAAGTTTGATAAGAAGAACTAACATCAAAATACGCTGTTTGTATAGTTTGTTTTAAAGTAAGTTTTTGTTGGTCCAGATCATTTTCCTGAATAAGCTGTTGAACTTTAGCTTCTTCTATTTTTAATTTGTTTATCCCTTTATTAAATATTGGGATAGAAACTCCTACAGTAAAAGTATGGGAATAATTATCATACCATTGATCTGTTAAGGCACGGTCTTTTTTATCAAAAATATCGGAATAGGAAGTATTTAATTTATAATTACCTGTAATTTGAGGATACAAAGCAGTTTTAGCAATATCTATATCTTTTTTTGCAGCATCAATTCCGATTTCAGAAGATTTTATTTCAGGTTGGTGTGTATAGGCATATTCAATGATCTCATTTACATTAATCAAAGGCATTGTTATATCTTCAGGAACTATTACATTTTCTATTTCAAAACCTTCATAATCTTTCTGTAAAAGCAGAGCTAAATTTAACTTAGACCTATCAACGGTTATAAGTGAGGTTTCATACTTTTGTTTTGCATTGGCAAAATTTGCTTTAGATTCATACAGCGTACTCAAAGGTATACTTCCGGCATTATATAATTTTTGATTACGGTCTAGTTGTTGTTGATTGTTGTCTAAAGAATTTTTATCTACAATCAGTAATTCTTTATTAAGTAATACGGTAAGATAATATTCCATTAATTGTAAAGAAATATCGTTTTTAATTTTTTCTGTAAGTAACTTATTCTGTTCATATAAGAGATTATTTTTCTCTTCAGTTCTTTTTAATTGACCTTGATTATACAGTATTATTTCAGATGATATACCTAAAGAATTGTTATATATGGTTCTGTATTGATAATCATTTTTTTTATTGATGGAACGATTTAAAATTAACGAATTGTCTATTCCTCCGATAACATTAGGTAATTTATTTTTTTTTGCTATTTTATATTCAGTTTCTTGTACTTTTTCTTTTAATTCATAAGCAATAACCTGCAAATTGTTTTCTTTAGCATAAGAAAGACAATCATTAAAAGACCATATTTTTTGTGCGGATATAGTGCTCCATAAAAATAAAACAACAATACTGGTATAAACTTTCATATTTTAAAATGTATTACCTAAGTTATAAGTAACTCAATATTATAATTTGTTACAAATATGTATATATAATTGTTATTAAGATATGAGGGTGTTTTCACTAAAAATATTTTAAACCAAATAAATAAGGTAATAAAGAAAGATTACAAAATATTAATAAATAGTTTATAAATTATATAAAAAACAATATTTAACAAATCCGGTAAAAATTTTTACCGGATTTGTTAGGCATAAATTAATTCTTATGATTCTATTTCATCTTTATTTTCTTTTCTAAAAACTAAACCTGTTTCAGGAAAATAATCAGCAACAATATTCTCATTTTCATTAACTTTTCCACCTAATATTTCTTTAGATAATTGGTTTAATATTTCGTGTTGAATCAATCTTTTTAAAGGTCTTGCTCCAAAAGAAGGGTCGTAACCTTTTCCCATAACATAATCTTTAGCTTCATCGGACATACTCATATGAATGCCTTTTTTTGATAGTATTTTGTTAAGAGAGTCCAATTGTATGTCAATAATACTTCTTATTTCGCTCTTATTTAGAGGTTTAAATACGATGGTTTCATCAATACGGTTTAAGAATTCAGGACGCAAAGTTTTTCTTAACAATTCCATTACCTGTTCTTTGGTCAATTCTAAAATCTCTTTATAATTATCTCCATTTAGTTTTTCGAAATTTTCCTGAATGAGATTAGAGCCCATATTAGAGGTCATTACAATAATGGTATTTTTAAAGTTTACGGTACGTCCTTTATTATCGGTTAACCTACCATCATCTAAAACTTGTAAAAGAATATTAAATACATCAGGGTGTGCTTTCTCTATTTCATCCAATAAAATTACAGAATATGGTCTTCTACGTACGGCTTCTGTTAACTGTCCTCCTTCATCATATCCTACATAGCCCGGAGGAGCCCCTACCAATCTGCTTACAGAGTGTTTTTCCTGATATTCACTCATATCTATACGGGTCATAGAGTTTTCATCATCAAATAAAAATTCTGCTAATGCTTTAGCTAATTCGGTTTTACCTACTCCGGTAGTACCTAAGAATAAGAAAGATCCAATAGGTTTTCTTTCATCATTTAATCCGGCTCTATTTCTACGAATTGCATCGGCTACTGCTTCAATTGCTTCTTCCTGTCCTACAACTCTTTTGTGAAGAACAGATTCCAAATTTAATAACTTTTCTCTTTCACTTTGTACGAGTTTAGTTACAGGAATTCCCGTCCATTTTGCAACTACATCAGCAATATCTTCCGAATCAACATCTTCTTTAATTAATCTTGGACGATCTTCAGATAAATCAGCTTCAGCTTTAGCTAACATTTCTTCCTGTTCTTTTATTTTTCCGTAGCGTAGTTCCGCTACCTTACCATAATCTCCGGCCCTTTCAGCTCTTTCAGCTTCCAGTTTGAATTCTTCAATATTTTTACGTATTTCCTGAACCTTTTCTGCTCTTTCTTTTTCTGCTTTCCAAGATGCACTTAATTCATCTCTTTTTTCATTGAGCTGAGCTAGTTCTTCTTTTACATTTTGTAAACGTTTTTCATTGGCTTGTTTGATAGATTCATTTGAAGTAGGACTTTCAGCTTCTCTTTTAACAGCTTCTAATTCTATTTCCAATTGCATTTTTTTACGATCCAAAGCATCCAGTTCTTCAGGTTTTGAGTTCATTTCCATTCTAAGTTTAGCAGAAGCTTCATCCATTAAATCTATGGCTTTATCTGGTAAAAAACGATCTGAAATATAACGATTAGATAATTCTACTGCTGCAATTACTGCTTCATCTTTAATGCGAACTTTGTGATGTGCTTCATATTTTTCTTTAATACCTCTTAATATAGCAATAGCATCTTCTACATCAGGTTCTTCTACCATTACTTTTTGGAAACGCCTTTCTAATGCTTTATCTTTTTCAAAATACTTTTGATATTCATTTAATGTAGTAGCACCTATAGACCTAAGTTCTCCTCGAGCTAATGCAGGTTTTAGTATGTTCGCGGCATCCATAGCTCCGTCGCCACCACCTGCACCTACTAATGTGTGTATTTCATCAATAAATAAGATAATTTCTCCATTAGAAGCAGTGACTTCTTTTACCACAGCTTTTAAACGTTCTTCAAATTCTCCTTTATATTTAGCACCTGCAATTAGTGCTCCCATATCTAAAGAAAATATGGTTTTATTTTTTAAGTTTTCAGGAACATCCCCATTAATAATTCTGTGAGCAATACCTTCTGCAATAGCTGTTTTACCTACTCCGGGTTCTCCAATTAGTATAGGATTATTTTTGGTTCTTCGCGAGAGTATTTGTAATACCCTTCGTATTTCTTCATCACGACCAATAACCGGATCCAATTTTCCTTCTTGAGCTAGTTCGTTCAGGTTTTTTGCATATTTATTTAAAGAGTTGTAAGTGTCTTCTGCCGATTGAGAAGTTACCCTTTCTCCTTTTCTTATTTCTTCGATAGCTTTCATTACCCCGTTTTTGGTAACTCCTTGATTTTTTAGTAATTGTGAGGTGCTATCATTTACAGAAAGAATTCCTAAAAAAATATGTTCCAGACTCACAAACTCATCTTTCATCTTATTTGCTTCCAATTGAGCCTCATTTAAAACTTTGTTTGCATTTTGTGAAAGGTATAACTGCCCTCCTGATACTTTCGGCAAAGAAGAAAGTATAGTTTGTAGTTCAGAGTTAATGTATGCTAAATTTGAATTTTGTTTTTTTAATATAAAGGTAATAACGCTTGCTTCACTTTCTAATAAAGATTTAAGTAAGTGAGCTGGCTCTATTGCCTGGTTCTCTAATCCTTGAGCAGTCACTTGTGCTTGCTGTAAGGCTTCTTGTGATTTGATGGTTAATTTATTAAAATCCATAATTTTTTATAATCTCTTGCTTTTTGTATTATCAAAATGTAAACCAAAGTTGTTATAGAAAATAAATAAATGTTTAAAAATCAAAAGTTTAGATAATAAAAACAAGTGATAAAAATACCCGAAATTGACAAATTGTCTTAAATATGATTTAAAAATAGTCAAACATAGACTTTTTGTCACTACATTGATTGATAAGTTAGGAGTTATAGGAGGGAAAGTTAAAATCCGGCTTATGTAATTAATTACATAAGCCGGATTTTAATATTAGTTTGAATATGCTATTTTTTTGTTGTAGTTATTTTAGCATTACCCATTGCGGGAATTATAAGTTCTATTTTCTCGGCAGATTTTGTTTTTGGGTTAATCCATAATGTAGCTTTATCAGAAGCATTTTCTGCATTGATTATCTCTACTTTTGTACAATTTGTGTTATTGATTTTTTCAGTTGCTGTTACAGTAAGTATTACTGTCTTAGCTTTTTCGGTTAGTATATCTGGTATTTGAAAAGTTAGAGTATATCCTTTTTCTAAAGGCAAACCGGAAATAATCAGGTCATATCCTGCACCATCCGAAATATAAGCTCCACTCATAGGGATTTCCATACTTTTCCCCTGTATTTCTAAAGATACTTTATTTTTTGAAAATTGAACAGGAATATTCATTCCCATTTGAGTAATTGTTCTTTTTATTGGGGTCCAGTTCGATGTATATAGAGTCTCATCAGTAGATTCTCCCATCATACCTTTCGAATCTTCTTTAATCCTCCATCCGTTTTCTGAATGAGAAATTGTTCTTTTCATCTCCATAGGAATGGTTTGTCCCTGTACTTCAATCACAGTTGTATAATTAGTTATATCGTCTTTTAGTGGATTGTTTATCCCAGGTAATTGAGATGATAAAGTTGTTTTTATGGGAGCTTCATACGTTACTTTAGAAATATCGACTTTTAATTCGTTTAACCTTTTTGCAACATCTTCAGGCATATCTATCTGGTATTTTCCTCCTAATATTTCAGCTAGGAATTTTTCGGTTTCTGCATACATAGCCATTTGGTTGACTGGTTTTGCAAATCCATGTCCTTCATCATCTGCAAGTAGATAATTTACTTTTTTACCTTTATCTCTAAGAGCTATTACAATCTGGTTAGATTCTGCTTTTTTTACTCTCGGGTCATTTGCTCCCTGAATTATAAGTAAAGGTTTTTTTATTTTGTCTACACTAAATAAAGGACTGGCTTCTTTTATTCGTTTTTTTCCTTCTTTCGTGTTGGGATCTCCAGTCATTCCATATAAAAAAGCTCTGGCAGCTTCCCAATAGGCGGGAACAGATTCTAATAAAGTAAAGATATTGCTTGGTCCTACAATATCTACTCCACAAGCATAAACGTCTGGGGTGAAGGCTAATCCGGCTAGAGTAGCGTAACCACCATAACTTCCTCCCATAATTGCAATTTTATTTTTATCTGCTATTCCCTGTTCTATAAGATATCTTACTCCCCAGGTTATGTCGTCTTGCATGAGTTTTCCCCATTGAAGATCTCCAGCGTTCATGAATTTTTTTCCATATCCTCCGCTGGCTCTGAAATTAGGTTGTAAAACAGCATATCCTCTGTTGGCTAAAAATTGTACACTTGAATTATATCCCCAATGAACACGAGGTCCTTTAGGTCCTCCATGTACAAAAATAACGACCGGAAGATTCTTTGCTACTTTGCCAGTAGGGACAGTAAGATATGCAGGAATTTCCAATCCGTCACTACTTTTATAAATAACGGGTTTCATTTCTGCCAGATGTTGTTCAACTTTTTTTAGCTCCGGCCTTGGGGTATACTGTAAAATTAAATTTTTAGTTTTAGTATCATAAAAGTAAGATTCGGCAGCATATTTATCACCACCCACAGCTATTAAAAATTGAGAATAATCTGATGTGCTGCTCTGAAAATCAATTTCCCTTCCGGGGAATTTACTTACCAGAAATTTATAGTTTTGTTCCCAGACTTTATCTTTCCAGTAATATTCTGTTTTATCTAAAATATAAGATGTTGAGATTAGTTTATGAGTGTTTCTATCTAAACGGATGCCGTCAATATCTACTTTTCCTTTTGGATCGCTTTCAATTTTGGTGGTTTTCTTAGTTTGTGGGTCCATTAAAAATAAGGTCATCAAATCTAAATCTCCTTTATTGGAGATTAGGTAAAACTGTGAATTGTTTTCATTCCATCCGGCAGCATAAGCCTTTTCCGTTACTAAGGTTTCATAAATAGGGGTTAATTTATTATTTTCATCTTTTCGTAAAATAGTGGTGGACCCATTTTCATCTGTACGATAGAGTAATCGTAGTTTTTCATCCCAGTCAAAATCATAATTGGTAATTCGATCATTGTTTTCGTATATTTTTTTTAATTCACCGGAAGATATTTTTAAACTATATAAATCGTGCCATGCTTTATCTCTGTCGTTTAATCCAATCATTAATAAATCAGGATTTTTTTTGCTTGCCATAAATATTTTGGCATTGACTTCATTTTGTGGGGTAAGATTTTTGGATTCGGGGACTTTTGCTTGGGTGGTTGTTGCTGTTGGAGCTACAGCAAAAACATTAATGTTTTCATCACCGTCTTTATCTTTTACATATAGAATATATTTTGAGTCATAAGTCCAAAAATATCCATACAAAGGACGTTTGCTGTCGGTTAACGGTCTGGCTTTTTCAAAAGGTTCATCAAATTTCTTTATCCAGATGTTCATAATTCCTTCATATTCTTTGGTGAAAGATATCCATTTACCATCCGGGCTAAGTTGTCCGTTGGAAATCTCAGGGTTTCCGAAAAATAATTTTCTGTCTAATAAAGGAGTTTCTTGAGCCTTTATAAGAGGGTAACTGATTAATAGTATTAATAATAATATTCTTTTCATGCAATTTATTTAATTTATTATTATAGGTCTTCGGTTTTTATATTATGTAACATGTAGTAATTAAAAAACATGAATTTTTATATAGGGTTGTAAATTATTTCAATTCATCCTGCTTAAATTACAATTGAGTAAGATATTTTTTATAAAGTGATTATTAACATAGACTTTTGAAGTGAAATTAAATATACATGAAAATTTTACTTTATATAATAGGAATTTTAACAGGATATTTTATGTCAGCACAAACTATTTCAGGTATTGTTACAGATGGAAAAGGAAACCCTGTTTCCGGAGCAAATGTATATATTAAAAATACTTTGTTAGGGGCTACCACATCTAATAAAGGAGAGTTTTCTTTTAATGTTGAAAAAGAAAAAATACCTTTTTATTTATTAGTTGAAAGTAAGGGAAATGGGATGGAAAGTGTGAGAGTTGAAAATATTAATGAATATATAAAAATAATTGTAATAAAAGGAGGAAAAGAAAAGAAGATTGAAGAAGTCATAGTTACGGGTTCTTTATTTAAATCTGGAGATTTGTCAAATGCTACGGCTTTTTCTTCTTCAGATATTTACACCAATCCGAATGCTTTGGGTGATATTATACGGGCAATGGAAAATGTTCCAGGGGTGCAATTTGTACCGGGAGACGGACGTCTTTATATACGCGGAGGAACCTCTGAAGAATCTAAGATATTCATTGATGGCTTATTAGTTCTTTCTCCTTATACAGCTACAAGGCCAAATAATGCGGTAAGAGGAAGGTTTTCTCCGGATCTTTTTCAAGGTATTAATTTAAGTACCGGAGGTTTTTCTTCAGAGTATGGACAGGCTATGTCGGGAGCTTTAATGTTAGATTCTAAAAAACAGAATCAATATGAAGATAAATCTGATATAAGTTTCACAACAGTAGGAGCATGGGGTGGATTTACAAAAAAGAGAGAGTCAGATGTTTTTCATATTACAGGGAACTATACTAACCTTACCTTATATAATGCGCTCTTTCCTGATAGAAATGACTGGAATCGTCCCTATCAACAAATTAGTTCAGAGATTTATTATCAGAGGCTAATAAAGAATGGAGTTTGGAAGTTTTTTGGAAGTTATGCAAACTATAATTTTTCTTTAAATGAAAAAACTCCAGATTATGCTAAAATAAGAAGGGATTTTTCTGTAGAAGATATTTATACATATATCACATTAAATTATGATTTAGGAAATCGTTACAAGTTATATGCTGGAGTTAATTTTGGATATTCGGCTCAACGAATTGAAGGAGCTTTAATACCTTGGGATGTTATGAAACAGGAAGAAAATTTGTCTCATTCTAAAATATTAATTAAAAAGAAGATGGGGGGGAGTTTTGAATTTAAGGTTGGAGGAGAATTACTTTATAAAACATACAATCAGAATTATAAAACCGAAAAATCAGTATTCCATCCCTATTTTACACATGTCCTTAGTACAGGTTTCTCGGAATTTAATTGGGCGATCACACATAAATTAGGAACAAACATGGGTTTGCGAATAGATAATTCTTCTTTATTAAAAGAAAGTGCTTGGTCTCCTCGTTTTTCATTGAATTATAATCCTAATAAAAAGAACCAGATTTCAGCTTTTTTAGGGACTTATTTTCAATCTCCGGATAATGATATGTTGAAATATAATAGAAATCTGGATTTTTCTTATGCAGATAATTATATACTAAGTTATACTTATACAGCTTACAACTTATTTTTTAAAGCAGAAACCTATTATAAAAAATATCACGACTTAGTAACCTACTCTGTTAATTCTTTGAATAATAGATTTTATGAGAGTATATCCAATTCCGGATTCGGGGATGCTAAAGGGATTGATCTTTTTTTGAAATCTGGATTTACGAATTTTAAATATTGGATTTCCTATTCTTATATTGACACGGAACGTAAGTTTCTCAATTATCCTATAAAAACACAACCATCTTTTATAGCTAAACATACCGCTTCTTTTATAGGGAAATATTGGATTCAGTCTTGTAAAACACAGGTGGCTATAAGTACTAATTATTCATCCGGTCGACCTTATAACAACCCCAATAGTCCCGGATTTAATCAAAATAAAATCCGGGACTATTGGAATACCAGTTTAGGTATAGCTTATCTTCCTAAAGAAAATATAGTGGTATATGCCAATTTGAGTAACCTGTTAGGTATAAAACAGGTTTTGGGGTATGAGTATTCATCTCAGTCTGATGATCAGGGAGTGTATACTAAACAAAAAATTCTACCCAGTGCAGACCGGGTGTTTTTTCTCGGAGTATTTATAACTATAAGTAAAAACAAAAAATTAAATCAATTAGATAAATTATAAAAAAATCAGAATTATGAAAAAAATAGTGGTAATAGTTAGTCTTTGTCTTAGTGTAATCTTAGCAGCACAGACGAAAGAAATGTATCAGAAAGAAATGGAGAAAATAGTAGTTTCTTTAGATTCTGCAACGTCATTAGAACAAATAACGGATTTAAATAACCAGTTAGTAAGGGTGAACAGACTATTTCCTGATCAATGGCAGCCATTATATTATGAAGCTTATATTGATTTATGTAGTTTCTTTATAAAACCGGATTTAGGAATTGCTGTTTTGAATGATGCCGAAGATAGAATAAGAGAAGCATTGACCATAGAAGGGGCAGATAAATCAGAACTATGGGCTTTGCAGGGATATATTATGATGATGAAAATTAGTACAGATCCTATGAATTTAGGGGTTTCTTTAACAGGGAGTGTTTATAATATATTGGAAAAATCCATAAAGGAAAATCCTGAAAACCCACGCCCCAGATTGGTATTGATTAATTTCAGTATGGGTAAAAAAATGTTTTTTATAGAAGATGTTTCTGCTGAATGTGAGCAATTGCCCAGAATAGAAAATCTTATGAAATCTGAACACAAAACTCCTCTTACTCCAAAATGGGAGCGATTACTTTTTGAGCGGGTTGCAAATAAATGTTTAAAATAGATCTGTCGTATATAAATACAAATAATAGAATAACATTTTATTCATAAAAAGTACAATTTAAATTTACCTTTACTATATTTTATAAAAAGTACAAATTATCAAAAAAATAAGTAAAATGAAGAATATTCCCAAGTTTATATTAGTTATTTTATTAATTACAGGACTAATTTTATTCATCAATTACCGATTAGAAGCAAAAATTGAATTTAAAGATCTTCTAACTATTATATTTTTCACAATGGCTTATGCGTGTGCAAATTATTTGGGGATAACACTAGTTATCTCTATAATTAAGAAAATATTTAGAAAAGAAGGGCAAGAAAAATTAGGATTAATAACTGGGCTTATATCTTCAGTTTTAGTATCTTTTCTTGCTACTTTTTTAGTTAATCTTTTAATTGTAAGTGTTGAAGGGAAAACAATTGAGGAAACCTGGAATGGTATCAGATTTGTTTTTTATTATTTAATACCGATTTTAATATCCGTAATTATTACATTAATTAATTATATTTCATGGTTTTATGAGAAAATATATCATGATAAAAATCAAAAGCAAGAATTAGTAATACAAAAAATATCATCTCAATATGAAGGTTTACAAAAACAGTTAAGTTCTCATTTTCTCTTTAACAGTTTAAATGTATTAGATTCTTTAATTGATGAAAATAGATACGCAGCACATGAATTTACCCAAGAATTATCTAGTATATATCGTTATGTATTGGAACAACAAACAAATGACTTTGTTACTGTCAATGAAGAATTGAAATTTGTAAAAAGTTATATAAATCTTATGAATAAAAGGTTTGAGGGGATGGTTGAGTTTTCAGTTTCTGATGATATAAATAAAGAAGGTCAAGTATTTCCCTTAAGTATTCAACTTTTAATAGAAAATGCTTTTAAACATAATAGGTTAAGTGAAAGTAATCCTTTGAAGATAGAAATTATACAAATTGGGGATGTACTCAGTGTGAAAAATAATCTTTCTCCCAAAAAGAATATACAATCTACTAGTAAAAAAGGTTTGGTTAACATACAGGCAAGATATCAGAAATTAGGGTTGTCTATGGAAATTGAAAAAACGGAAAAGGAATTTACAGTATATCTGCCTATAATAAATAAAAACTATGTAACAATGGAATATACTGTAAAACAAAGGGAAGTTGCAGAAAAGAGGGTTGGAGAACTTAAAAAATTCTATAAAACGTTGATGTCCAATATTATGGCAATATTAATTTGTACATCTATAAATTTAATTACAGCTTGGGACCATATATTTACGGCCAATGGAATTAATTTATATTTTTTTTGGGCTATCTGGGTGATTGTTCCTTGCGGAATAGTAGTTTTAGGAAAAGCCATAACTCTGTTTTGTCTCCCAGATTCTAAATATGATTGGGAAGAAAGGAAAATTAAAGAAATATTAGAAAAAAAGAGATTTAATTCATAAATATTATAATAATTTCCACAATTTAATGAAAACAATTATTATAGAAGATGAAAAACCAGCAGCAAGAAGACTGGAACGAATGCTTATCGCTCAGGGACTTGAAGTAGAAACCATTTTATATTCTGTAGAATCTTCCATAAAATGGTTTAAGTCTAATTCTTGTCCAGCCTTATTATTTTCTGATATACAATTGGGAGATGGTTTGTCTTTTGAGATTTTTGAATCTGTAAATTTATTTGATAGTTTTATTATTTTTACTACAGCCTTTGATCAATATACTCTAAAAGCCTTTAAGCTAAATAGCATAGATTATTTGTTAAAACCTATACAAACAGAGGAATTAAGAGCTGCAATACATAAGTTTTCCCAGATTAATTATAAGAAAGAAGATTTCTATCCGGAATTATTAAAAAATATGTTTGCTAAAAATTTTATATATAAAGAACGTTTTTTAATAAAAGCAGGAAATTTGTTGAAACCAGTGTATGCAAAAGATATATCTTGTTTTTTTAGTGAGAATAAAATAACGTATTTACAAATTTCAGACAGAGGTTACCCTTTAGATATTACATTGGACGAATTGGAAGAAGAATTGAATCCTAAAAATTTCTTTAGAATAAGCCGACAGTGTATAATTCATATTTCTTATATTAAAGATATATTGCCTTATTCCAATTCTCGATTACAAATAAATGTAGAAGATAAAAAAGAATCATTTATTGTGAGCAGGGAAAGGGTTTCCGTATTTAAAAGCTGGTTAGGGGAATAGGTTAATACAGACGAATACTTGCACGAATAAGAGCAAGAGTCTTAACCTTTTCCAGTGGTATATCCTGAGGCTCATACTGAGGATTTTCACAGGTCAATTTAATAGAATCTTTTCCTAATTCTGATTTTTGCAAATAACGAATGGTGAGAAAACTGTTATTTTCATCAATAACTATTTCTATTAGATACATTTCTCCCCAAAACATATTATCTTTAGAAACAATTTTAAAAGCAATAATATCTCCACTTTTAAAAAGAGGATACATTGAATCATTTCTTACATAAATAGCTCCATCGCAATTTGAAAGATTAGGAATTTTTATATAATTTGTGATAACATTTTTTGAATTGAATATAGCGTCCTTAAGGCCAAGTCCTGTATCTAGATTATATAATGGAATGTTATGTAAATTTTCATTTGAAGAATCACGATTATATATAGGTTCGTTAACCTTTTGTTTTTTTATATCAAAATAAGAATTTTTATAATTTAACATGGGACCATTCCCTGTTAATAACCATTCAATATTTATTTCAGGACATTTTTTGTGTATCAATTGAGGTTTATAAGTATTTCGAGATTTCCAGTTTGAAAGAGTTTGAGATGAGATTCCTAAAAAGCGAGCTAACTCAACATCTTTTTTAAAACCTAAATAAATCATGAGCTTATTGAAAATTTCCCTTTTATCCATATAAATACACACGAATTAAGTTCTTGAAAAGCAAATTCTGTTATTAAATTTATTTAAACAAATATAATAAAATTGTTTTGTTGTTACAACAATAAAACAGTTTTAAACTAGAGATGAAATATGGTGTGTTATATATAAGTAGCAGAATTTGAAAATATTACATAGATTTAATTAAAACATATACTTGCCTGAATATGGGCAATAGAAATAATTTCATTAGAATTTAGTTCAGTTGTTTTATTAAAAGTATTTTTAGTTTGAAAAACAAAAACTTGTCTTTCTGGAATAAATTTTTCTAAAATTCTAATTTCAAACAATTTGTGTACTTTGTTGTTTATTATTTTTTCAGTTTCAATTAAGTACATTTTACCTGAAAGAGTTTCTTTTAGGGTAATATTTTTAAAAATAATAATATCACCTGCTTTAACAGTCGGGAACATTGAATTATCTAAAACGTAACAAGCTGCATCAAAATCTGAAATACCCGGAATTCTTACAAATTTTAAAATCTTTGTCCATTGGGTTTTATTATTACATAAATCATGAAGACTGATACCGGAATCCAAATTATAAATAGGAATTTCAGTCTTATCCAAAGCATAAGAAGTAGAAGGCTCAGAAGCAATTATATTATCAACTAAATATTTAGGATAAACCTTGCATATATTTCCAGTTCCCGTAAGTAGCCAATCAGGATTAATATCTTTACATTTACTATATATCAGTACAGGATCATACGTATTCCTAGCCTTCCAATTAGATAAAGTTTGCGGAGAAATTCCTAAGAAATTAGCAAATTCTTTGTTTTTCCGAAATCCATAATGTTTTTTAATATCATTTAAAATACTGATTTTATCCATGTATAGTATAAAAATAAACATTTCGTGTAAAATTATTTGCACAAGTAAACAAAATGTTTATATATTTGTTGAATGTTAAACAAATATATTAAAAATAATATAATATTGTTATGACAACCGAACAAATTAAAAAAAAATTACAGGTTGGAGATTATATATTAGCATCTAAAATGCTTAAAACCACTCCTGAAAATGTAAGAACTCGTTTTAATAGGAATAAACCAGATGTTTTAGATGCTTTAAGTATAATTATAATTAATAGGGAAAATTTAATAAAAGAATATAGATTTAGGAAAATATCTTCAGTAAAAGATGAATAAAATAATTATCAAATGTATGGCTAAAAAGAGATAATTGTATATTTAGTTTGAATTTTTAATGTTTGAACACAAAAAGAAGAGGTGCGTTAAGCATCTCTTCTTATCTTCATATAGAAGAACAATCAAATTTAACTTAAAAATAATAGATAAAACCTTAATTATGAGTAATAAAAAAAATTCTTAAAATGATCAAAGATTAAAAGTCTAGAAACAATCTTTACAGCAAAGGAATAATTTTGGTAGGTTTTTTGAAATGCACATATATTAGCAAATTTTTCTTAAAAAATTATTTTTATAAATATGTCAGATTGAAATGAAATACATAATATCAGCCATAATACTATTTACTATCGGGTTTTTTATGAATGCACAAGAGTTTTTTTTTGAAAACAAAAAAATTCCTTTAAATACACGTTTTGATACTCTAATAACAATAGGAGATAAAGTTAAGACAGAAATTCCTGTAACAGTAATAAATGGAAAACAAAAAGGTCCCGTTTTAGGTATTATTACATGGAATCATGGGTATGATTATTCTCAAATTATAGCCATACAAAAATTAATACAAAAAGCGAATCCTCATGAGATAAAAGGAACCTTACTTATAGTTAACATCCCGAATGTTCCTTCTTTAATGAGCCGAGTTAGTTATGTTGATCTGATGAAAAGTAAAAATCTGAATAAAAGTTCTTCCAAGAATGAAAAAGAAACAGAACAAATAAGAGAATTTATAACAAAAAAAATTATAAATCGATGTAATTATTTGGTACATATGTGCACAGGCGATGCTTATGATGATATAATACCATATGCCGGGTTTTATAATTATTATTCAGATGTTCAATTATCAGAAATAACTAAGGCAATGGCTCAAAACATGGGATTTAATTATGTAGTAGCTTTGGGAAATAATGAAAAATTTGTTAATGATTCTAAATATACCTCAAGAAAAGGTAAATATCAACATATCCCAACAGTATTTATAGAATGTGGCAGTATGAGGCAGGAAGAGGGAAAAGAGGTATATGATCTTAACAAAGCTCTAAACAATTTAATGATATATTTGCAAATGCAACAAGGCGTAAAGTCTAATATTCCATCAATACTTATAGAAGAAAAAGAAAATATAATTAGTAATTCTGATGGAATTTTTTATTCAGATGTAAAAGCAGGAGATCATGTAAAAAAAGGACAAAAAATAGGATATATTACTGATTTTTTTGGAAATAAGCTAGAAGAAATAAAAGCGGTTGTTTCAGGAGTTGTACTATATAAAATAGGCACTCTGCCAGTAAAAAAAGGAGATCAGTTGTTTGATATAGGAATCATTTATATGTAATGAATATAATGATTATATATCAGACTGTTATATAATTTAAAATTTTATAGTCCTGTGATTCCCATTTGTTTCATTAAAAAGGTAGCATTCATATTTTGTGCAATTCCTTCTCTGATTTTATAGGTAAAAGTTAATCGATTTTCAGTTATATCTGCTTCAAAACAATAATTTTTCACATTTTCAGGATATTCATTCTCCAAAGAACCCAATACAAGATCATGAGTAGCAATAATTCCATTTCCTTGTAAAGAGATCAGCTGTTTCATGAGAGCTAGAGATCCCTTTTGTTTATCTTCCGAATTAGTTCCTTTTAAAATTTCATCTAAGATAATGAATAAACGTTCTCCAGATTGCAATCGGTCTATAATCATTTTTAATCTTTTTAATTCAGAGAAAAAATATGACTCATTATCTGCCAAAGAATCTGTAGTTCGTAAATTAGTAACCAGATTCCCGGGATAGAATTCTAAAGAGGAAGCACAAACCGGAGCACCCATGCAGGCTAATACATGATTGATACCGATTGTTCTCAGATACGTACTTTTTCCAGCCATATTAGCTCCTGTTATAACTAGAAAATAAGAATCTTTATCAATAGAAACATTGTTTTTTACACAAGTATTTTCCGGAATAAGTGGGTGACCCAAATTTTTTCCTGTAAAACTAAAATGTTCTGTAATAATTGTGGGATAAATATATTCGGGATGATTGTAGGCAAACATAGAAAGAGAACAAAGAGCATCCATATGCGCGATAGATTCCATCCATTTAGGTATTTCATTTTGATATTTTTCCAACCATTTTTCCACTTTTATAGCATAGTTTACATTCCAGAACAAAACCGGATTAAAAAATAATATTACAGGATAAGAGAGACCCATATTTAAATTAGAGCAATACCTTTCTAATTTTTTAATAGCTAAAGATGCTTTTATTTGAGAATGTGTAAGATCTTGATTGGCTGTAAGTAAAGTTGAATGGAATTTTTCATCTTCTATGATTTGTAAAAGTTGAGAATAAGTGGTAAGAATATCTGTTTTCTTATCAAAAATATCCAGAATAGAATTTATAGGTTTGATAGAGAAAGAGCTTATGGTAAATGTAACCAGCCATAAAGGAATAAAATAAATGGCAGAGATAAGTCCAGATAGAAATAATATTAATAATACAATATAACTTAATGGAACTATATAGGTAAGAATTGCCCAAAATTTATTTTTATATAATAAGTTTTTATGAGAATATATTTCAGTTAATTTGGATGAATTATGGATTTCTTTTTGTGTAATTTTTCCCATAATTCTAAAATGTGTAATATATTTTAATTTTTTTGCCAGTTCCTGAATAGCCTTTTGATAACCTAATATAACCTCCCGATCTTTTTGCGGGAATAAAATACATCGGGCTAAATAATCTTTACCTGAAGAAGTTACCGTACGGTTTATAGATTGGAAGAAAGAACGATCTCCAAATAAATCTAAATCAAAACTATAACTATGTTCAGCCTGTATTTTTTCAGGGGCTCCATCAAAGGCTGAAAAATCATAATTTAGTCCTTTTAATTCATCTTCTGAAATCTCAATTAATGTTAAACTATATTTTTTTTTTAAAATTAGTTTTCCATAATAATTTAAAAGTAAAATAAATATAAAAAAGAAAAAAAGGGCTATAGCAATTGTTAATAAAGTATTGTTCCATGTTAAATAACATATTACGATACCTAAGGTAAGTGTAAGTAAACGGAGAGTTGCAATGATAAAAATTTGCTTTTTTAAAGGAATAAGTTTAGCTTTTTCTTCATCTATTGAATTTAAATAAAATTGTTTTATGTTAGCACCATTCATAGATCAAAGGTAAATAAAATAAAAATGATTTCTATTATATCATAAATAAAAGAGAAGTATCCAAAATAAGCATCTTTTATAGATAGAAAGTAAAGAAAATCACTTTATCTCATAATTCTGCTCCCAAGTTTATATTAAAAAATTATATATTAACTATATTTCAATTTTTGTGATTAAAACCAAATAGGATTAGGATAGGTTTGTTTTTTATCAGAATTTTTAAAGTACATATTCTGGTAAAATATAATTAAATTATATACACTGATGGAAAATTAAAGAATATGGGATGTCAACAAATATATCAACTATAAACATAATCATATATTTGAAATAAAAAAACACAAAAAAGGCATAATTACTATTATGCCTTTTCATATTATATTGCCAGATTTATTACTTCAGACATTTGAGTTACATAATGTATGTTTAGTCCTTTTATATAATCGGGCTTTATTTTTTCAATATCTTTTTTATTTTCTTCACAAAGAATAACATCTGTAATTCCGGCTCTTTTTGCTGCTAATATTTTTTCTTTAATCCCTCCTACAGGAAGAACTTTTCCACGTAGAGTAATTTCACCTGTCATCGCCCACTTGGATTTTACTTTTTTTCCAGTGAAAGAAGAAACTAAAGAAGTAAGCATCGCAATACCTGCAGAAGGGCCATCTTTAGGAGTAGCACCTTCGGGAACATGAATATGTATATTGCTTTCTTCAATTATTTTTGGGTCAATAGAAAATTTTTTGTAATTAGCTTTAATATATTCCAATGCAATAGTTGCAGATTCTTTCATCACGTTACCTAAATTCCCTGTCATAGATAATTTTCCGGATCCTTTAGAAAGAATGCTTTCAATAAATAATATATCACCACCTACTTGTGTCCAAGCTAAACCGGTAACTACACCAGGAACTTTATTATTTTCAGATTCTTCAGGCATCATAGGGGGGCCTAATATTTCTTCAATTTTAGCCCGATTTACTTTTTTGTTATATTTTTGTTCTCTACTTATGGATAATGCAGTATTACGAATGATTTTAGCTATTTTTCTTTCTAAATTTCTTACACCGGATTCTCGAGTGTAGGCTTGTACTATAAATTCTATTTCTTTTTTGCCAATAGAAACATCTTTTTTATTTAGACCATGTTCTAATATCTGTTTAGGAAGAAGATACTTTGTGGCAATTTCTACTTTTTCTTCGATTGTGTAGCCTGAAATATCTATAATTTCCATTCTATCTAATAATGCTGGTTGAATTGTAGATAAATTATTAGCAGTAGCTATGAATAATACTTTTGATAAATCATAGTCTACATCTAAAAAATTATCATGAAAAGCGCTATTTTGTTCAGGGTCAAGCACTTCTAGCAATGCGGAAGAAGGATCTCCATGACCGCTATTACTAACTTTATCAATCTCATCTAAAACAATAACGGGATTTGAAGTTCCTGCTTTTTTAATAGATTGTATAATTCTACCAGGCATGGCACCTATATATGTTTTTCTGTGTCCCCGAATTTCTGATTCATCATGCAAACCTCCTAAAGCCATCCTAATATATTTTCTACCTAACGCAGATGCTATAGATTTACCTAAAGATGTTTTTCCTACGCCCGGAGGGCCATAAAGACAAATTATAGGAGATTTCATATCTCCTTTAAGTCTAAGTACAGCCAAATACTCCAAAATACGTTCTTTTACATCTTCTAACCCAAAATGATCTTTATTTAAAATCTTTTCTGCATGATTAATATCGAAATTATCCTTACTGTACTTTTCCCATGGAAGATCTAGCATTAACTCTAAATAATTCCTTTGTACTCCATAATCCGGACTTTGGGAATTCATTCTAGCTAATCGATTTAATTCTTTTTCGAAATGTTCTTTTACAGATTTTGACCATTTTTTTTTAGCACATTTTGCTCTCATTTCTTCCAACTCAGCTTCATAAGAAACCCCTCCAAGTTCTTCTTGTATGGTTTTCATTTGCTGTTGTAAAAAATATTCTCTTTGTTGTTTATTAAGGTCAGTATTAACTTTATCTTGAATAGAATTTTTAAGAGTAATTTTTTGAAGTTCTAAATTTAAATGTTTTAAAGTCTGGGAAGCTCTTTCAATTAAATTTTGAATTTCTAATAAATGTTGTTTTTCATTGAGAGGAATATCCAGATTAGAGGCTACAAAATTAACCAACAAAGTATTGCCTTCAATATTCTTTAATGCAAAAGAAGCTTCAGAAGGTATGGCTGGATTTTCATGAATGGTTTTAATTGCTGTTTCCCTAAGACTTTCTAAAAGAGCATCAAAATGTTCTTTATCTTTGGGTGCTGTTTTATTCTTATCGTCCAGTAGGGTAACTTCCGCTTTAAGGTAAGGAGTGTCTTCTATAATACTATTAAGAGCAAATTTTCGGATTCCCTGTATAATAACCATAGAACTTCCGTCTGGCATTTTAAGTAATTTTAATATTTTACCTATAGTACCTACACTATGAAGATCTTCAAATTTAGGCTCATCCGTTTTATTGTCTTTTTGGGTAATTACGGCTATAATTTTATCAGACTTTTGCGCTTCTTGTAACAATTTTATAGATTTATCCCTTCCCGCAGTAACAGGTACAATAACTCCTGGAAATAGTACAACATTTCTTACAGGAAGTAAAGGAAGTACAGATGGAAATGATTCATTCATCATTTTATCTTCCTCGTCTTGACTCATTAAAGGAATAAATTCACTATCGTTTTGAATAACCTGATCTAATGACAAAGTGTCAAATTTCATTTCTTTTCTTTTAATTAATATGACAAAAATTAATAGATTAATAAGTACAATAATAAAATTTACCTATTAATAAATTTATTATATAGCTGATTATGTGTGTATTAATGTATATTGTCTAATTATTTGTGGTAGTAGAAAGTCAATTAATATGCCAAATAAATAAACGGGGTAAGGGAGAATTAGATTTTTATTAAAGTTAAAATTTCCATATATCCATCTAAATAAGAAACTTTAACAAAATATTTTCCAGTAGGTAGTTTACTGACATTTATTTCCGGATTGTTGTTGTTATCTGTTATTTCTTTAGAAAGAACAGAACTTCCTACCATAGACAAAATAGAAATATTTTTTAATTTACTTGAAGAGTAATTTTTTATATATACAAAATCTTTCGCAGGATTTGGATATAATTTTGATTTTGTTATAGTTTTTTGATCCAACCAGTCTATACCCTTATTATTAGGAAGCTCACTATTAGCTACAATAAGGTTTAAACAAAATAATATAAGTATAGAAGATAGAGTTTTTTTCATATACTACTAACGAAATATATTGCAAATGTAAGAAAAAATGTTATAAAATAGAAAAATATTTTTTTTAAAAATTAGGGGATTTTAATAGAAATCTCATTTAATTACTAAAAAAAATATGCTTTAATTTTTAAAATTTATAAAAAGCATAAAGATAAGATTTAAATGATAAATAATGTGAAGGTAAAAAATAATATTATTTGATAATATGGTAGTTATTAGAAAAATAATATTAAAAAATTAATTCATCAAACTTCAATAATTAGTTAGCTACAGCTAAAGTAAAAATACTTACTTGTGAAGTTTTAATTTTTAAAAGTTCTTCTGTGCAATATATTAACGTTGAACCGGTTGTAAAAACATCATCCACTAATAAAAAATGCGATTTTTTAGAATTTGTTCTTTGAAACGTATTTTTCATTCTTTCCAAACGTTCATATTTACCAGATTGAGTTTGAGATTTTAAATGGTAAATGCGTTTAAGAGTATATTCATCATATTCACAATTTAACAAATCAGCTAATCTTTTTCCACATAAAGTTAATTGGTTATAATTTCGATTTTTTAATCTTTTAGGATGTATAGGAACAGGAATTACGGTTTCTATTTTTTTTAAGAAAGGATTATCTTTATTATTTTGAAACCATATTTCAGCTAACCATTCACCAAGTTCAGGCATGTTTTTATACTTAAGGTGATGAATTAGTTTCTGTGTAATATTATTTTTAGTAAAATTTAATAAAGCAGAGGCAGATTCAATTTTTGTTATTAAATTTAATTTTTCATATAGATAGTTTTCATTATTTAAAATTATCCCTGTAAAAGGGAGTTTTGTTTTACAAACTTCACATAAATACAATTGTGATGAGGGAATAATAATTTCACAGTTAATACATTTTTTAGGGAATAACATATTAAGAACTTCTTGCCACATAATTTTTTTGATTTACCTTTGCTTAAATATAGTGAAATTATTGAGTAGTGATTCGACTAACAAAAATATTTACTTTTGAAACTGCTCATGCTTTATGGGGGTATGATGGTAAATGTAAAAATATTCATGGACATTCTTATAAATTGTATGTGACAATAAAAGGGATTCCTGTAGATGATCTAGATGACAAAAAAAACGGGATGGTGATGGATTTCAGTGATCTGAAATTAATAGTTAATTCTTTAATAATAGGTCCTTTAGATCATGGAGTAGTGTTAAATGCCCAATCGAAACACAAGGATTTAGGAGAAAGATTAATTGCTGAAGGACACAAAGTAATTTTTACCGATTATCAGCCTACTTGTGAGAATATGTTGATAGATTTTGCAAAAAAAATACAAGCAAAGCTTCCCCAAAATATATTGTTAGTCAAGTTAAAATTATATGAAACAGAAACTTCTTATGGAGAATGGAGACTGGAAGATCAAATGAAATAAATTTAGTAAAAGGAAAAAAAGTTTACTTTGCCTCTGACCAACATTTTGGAGCTCCTAATGAAAAAGATTCAAAAATTAGGGAAAAAAAGTTTATTAACTTTTTAGATTGTATAAAAGGAGATTGTCAGGTCTTATTTTTATTAGGAGACTTATTTGATTTTTGGCATGAATACAAAACGGTTGTACCTAAAGGATTTGTTAGAATTTTAGGTAAATTAGCAGAACTCTCAGATATGGGAATAGTTCTATATTTTTTTACAGGGAATCATGATTTATGGATGAGAGATTATTTGCAAAAAGAATTGAGTATTATACTTTATACAAACGAACAGGAATTTGATATCAATCATAAAAAATTTTTTATAGCACACGGAGATGGACTAGGTCCCGGAGATAAAAGCTATAAAACAATGAAAAAAATATTTACTAACCCATTGGCAAGATGGTTATTTCAATGGCTCCATCCTGATATAGGAGTAACTTTAGGGAATTATTTTTCCAGGAAAAATAAATTAATTAGTGGAGAAGAAGATATTAAATTTTTAGGGGAAGATAACGAATGGCTAATTGTATTTTCTAAAGAGAAATTAAAAGACAAAAAGATTGATTATTTTATTTATGGTCATCGTCATCTGCCTATGGATTTACCAATAGGAGAACAAAAACAAAGCCATTATGTTAACCTTGGAGATTGGATTTCTTATTTTACTTATGCGGTTTTTGATGGAGAAAGCTTAAAATTGTTAACATACAATGATAATTAAATTTATGATTAAAACTTTTTTAAAAGCTTTTTAAGTTCATAAGCCTCTGAAGGTTTAAGTCTTCCTGACAATAGCAAAGAAAGTTCTCTCCTTTGTTTTGCTCCTTTATATCTAAAAATTTCTTCCTCTGTTTCCGGTATCAATTCAGGAACTTTTTGTGGTTTCATATTTTCATCTAAAGCCACAAAAGTATAAATACCCTCGTTAGATTTTATTTTAGTTTGATTTAAAGGGTTTTCAACCCATATATCTGCAAAAATCTCCATAGAGCTGCCAAAAGCACGTGAAACTTTTGCTATTACTTCTACAGTGCTACCTAAAGGTATGGGCAAGGAAAAAGAAACATGATTTACGGAAGCTGTTACTACTCTAGCTTCAGCATGCCTTTGAGCTGCAATAGCACATGCTCTATCCATAAGGGCTAATAAATCTCCACCAAACATATTATTACAAGTATTAGTTTCATTAGTAAGCACTATTGTTGTCATAATAGTTCGCGAATCAGAAGGAGATTTAGATTTCATAAAAGAGAAAATAAATAATAAATTCTTAAATGACAGGTAACCCAAAATTTTTAAAATTAACAATACAATTTTCGAACATTTTAAAAGATATTTTTTCCTTATCAGAAGTAAAAACTCCAAAACATTCTAAAAATAATTGTTTTTTATCTTTTAAAATATCTTTCCATTGGGATAAAATCAAACCATATTCTTCCCGCACTTGGTTTTCTTCAATAGATTCTAAGCTAGAGATTTTTTTGAAAATAGTTTCATTTTTAATATCATATTGTTGAGAAAAGACAATTGAATAATAGGGAGGGAATATTTTTTTTGTAGTACCATCTATTGTTACAGAATTAAATGTGAGTTGAAATTTACCTAATGAAGGAAGTGTAATTACATGTTCATTTTCTAATATTTGAATTATATGGTATATTAGATTCATAAATTTAATTAATAGTTAAATTTTATTTTGATTTTCTGTTTTTAATTTTTTTTTCATAAAACTAAAAAATTCCGGAGTTACTCCAATATATGAAGCAATATATTTTTGCGAAATTCGATCCTTAAGGTCGGGAAATTTTTCACAAAAATCTAAATATCTTTCTTCTGCAGATAAACTTAAAATTTCATTTAAACGGTTACGTAAAAAAATTATAGATTTTTCTAATCCTTCATTATAATATTTTTCCAATTTAGAGTATTTTTTTATAGATTCCTCTTTTGCTTCTTTTGTCAAAATTAATATTTCTGAATCCATTGCTGCTGAAATATTAAATTTTGTCGGTTTATTATATAATAAACTTTCATTGTCTGTTATCCACCAACCTTTAGATGAAAATTGTATTACATGTTCTATACCTTTCTTGTCGATAATATAACTTCGTAAACATCCGGAAATTATAAAATAATAATTATTTTCAATTACATCTTGTTTTAATACATATTCTTTTTTATTTACTTTTTTGAATTTTAATATTGACTTCAAATAATCTTTTTCCTCTTTGTTTAAAGAAACGGTTTCGTTTACTTTTTCTAATATCTTGTCAAACATCATAATAAAAATCTTAGAAAGCCTAATTTAAAACTTTTTTTTAATATATGTTTTTTTATATCATAATATTTAATAAAAAAATAATCAGCAAATTAATCCATATTAACTTTTAATTTTTTATCAAATATTATGATAGATTAATTTTTTTTAAAAGACTTAAATAAGGAAACGAAAGTAATTGCATGGAAATTAACAATTACTTCCAAAATATGTGGATAGACAATATATAGTAAGATTATTAGAATAGCTTTTAAATAGCCTTAAAAAGCTTATTTTTTTACTCTAATTTAATTTTAATACAGCCAAAAAAGCAGATTGAGGAACTTCTACCCGCCCTATTTGACGCATACGTTTTTTCCCTTCTTTTTGTTTTTCCAACAATTTTCTTTTTCGTGAAATATCTCCACCATAACATTTAGCTGTAACATCTTTTCTTAATGCTTTAATAGTTTCACGAGCTATTATTTTTGCTCCTATTGCAGCCTGAATTGGAATATCAAACTGTTGTCTGGGAATAAGTTCTTTTAACTTTTCACACATTTTTTTCCCGATGGAATAAGCGTTGTCTTGATGGATAAGTGCAGATAAAGCATCTACAGGCTCTCCATTAATTAGTATATCTACTTTTACTAATTTAGAAGCTTGCATTTTCGAAGGGGCATAATCAAAAGAAGCATATCCTTTTGATATTGTTTTTAATCGATCATAAAAATCAAAAACAACCTCTGCTAAAGGCATTTCAAACCACAATTCTACCCTGTCGGTTGTTAGATAGGACTGATTGGTGAGTTCTCCTCTTTTTTCAATACAAAGGGTCATAACAGCACCTATAAAATCTGCTTTAGTAATGATAGATGCTTTAATATACGGCTCTTCTACACGGTTGAGCAAAGTGGGTTCTGGTAATTCTGAAGGGTTATGTACAGCAATTGCTTTTTCTGGAGCTTTATTTAAGTAAGCATTATAAGATACATTAGGTACAGTGGTAATTACTGTCATTTTAAATTCTCTTTCTAAACGTTCCTGAATGATTTCCATATGTAACATTCCTAAAAAACCACATCGAAAACCAAAACCTAAAGCCGCAGAGGATTCTGGTTCAAAAACAAGAGAAGCATCATTGAGCTGTAATTTTTCTAAAGCACTTCTTAATAATTCGTATTCTTCAGTGTCTACGGGATAAATACCTGCAAAAACCATGGGTTTTACTTCTTCAAATCCTGAAATTGCTTCAGAGGCTGGATTTTCTACAGATGTAATAGTATCTCCCACTTTAACTTCGCGGGCTTCTTTAATTCCACTCACTATATATCCGACATCTCCGCATTGAATGATTTTTTTAGGAATTTGGTTTAATTTGAGTGTGCCTATTTCATCAGCATCATAGTGTTTTCCTGTTGCCATAAATTTTACTTTTTGGCCTTTTTTTATGTTTCCGTTTATAATTTTAAAGTAGGCTTCAATTCCCCTAAAGGGATTGAATACAGAATCAAAAATCAAGGCTTGTAATGGAGCTTCAGGATTGCCTGAGGGAGAAGGAATTCTTTCTACAATTTGCTCAAGCAATTCAGATACTCCTTCACCAGTCTTTCCGCTTGCACGGAGAACCTCTTCTGGTTTACACCCTAAAAGATTAACGATTTCATCAGTAACCTCTTCAGGATTAGCAGAAGGTAAATCTATTTTATTTAATACCGGTATAATTTCCAAATCATGTTCTAAAGCTAAATATAGATTAGAAATGGTTTGAGCCTGAATGCTTTGCGCGGCATCTACAATTAATAAAGCACCTTCACACGCAGCGATAGAGCGCGAAACTTCATATGAGAAATCTACATGCCCAGGAGTATCAATCAAATTCAGAATATATTTTTCACCTTTATGCTCATATTCCATTTGTATGGCATGACTTTTAATTGTAATTCCTCGCTCACGTTCTAAATCCATATCATCCAGCGTTTGTTCTAGAAGTTCTCTGTCTGAAATAGTTTTAGTTTGTTGTAAGAGACGATCTGCTAATGTGCTTTTTCCATGATCTATATGTGCAATAATGCAAAAATTTCGGATATTCTTCATATTGAGTGTACAATAATGCAAAAATACATTTTTTTATATATATAATTTTTAAGGTTTTTTAGGGTAGTAAATTCTTTAAGAATTATTATTTATAGGGATTTATATAATTAAATGTGACACTAAACGTGTAATTCATGACCTTTAGTAATGATTTTATATATCATAAAAATAAAAAGGATAACACTTCATTATGGATAATAAAAAACAAGTTTTTATTTTTTACATTCATAATTTAAATATTTTATGAGGAATAAATATTTCTTTTGTTTAAATCTTTTAATGATTATTTGGCCAATTTCCTATATTTATACAGTATTATATTACATTAATATTACTTTATTCCCTTTATATAAGCTATATTTCCCGGATCCTAAGAAAAATATGGATAAAGAAGCAAGAAGGTAGAATATATTGAGTTCTCCTGCTAATCCTCCATTTTCAGAAATGTTAAATATATTCATTTCATGAACTAAATAAATTGTCATAAACATGGTAAAGGCAACTAATAAGGAAGATATACGAGTAAATATTCCCAATATAATAAAAATGGGAGCTATAATTTCTCCTATTGGAACTCCGAGCCATAAGATGGAAGGAAGTCCTTTTTTTTCTAACATAATTTTAATAAAATCATGCCCATGAATTAGTTTATAAATTCCGTGAAAAATCATTAATCCTCCTACGGAAATTCTTATAAGTAATTTTCCAAAATCCTGATTTATTCCTTTTGTCATTATTTTTTAAGTTTAAAGATTAATACTATCCAAAAATAAAAATTTTTATTGTATAGTTTTCTTATCTTTTGTTAAT
Source organism: Apibacter adventoris (assembly GCF_002964965.1). NCBI lineage: Bacteria > Pseudomonadati > Bacteroidota > Flavobacteriia > Flavobacteriales > Weeksellaceae > Apibacter > Apibacter adventoris. The sequence continues at coordinate 87,099 of NZ_PSZN01000002.1, read as the reverse complement.
AAATTGAGATTTTTTTAATGTATAGATAAGGCTTAATAAATATATTAAATTTTGTTTTGTGGTATGCTAAATAATTTATGAAAAAAAGAGATAGTAGTATATAAAGTATACAAGCTGAATTATTTATATTATTCAGCTTGTGAGGAATTTAATTTTCTACAATGGTTTTATAGGTATACATATGTCTAGTATAAATTTTTTTTCAGGATGTTCATCATGATTGTTATGATAGAGTTCATAACTACAAGATCCTGCTGGTTGGTAACCACTTTCGGTTAGCCAAAGACACATGGTATTCCATGACTTTTCAAATTCGTTATCTTTAATTTCAAAATGTCCTACTGCATAGTTCCCTCCAGGAATTATAGATTTACCTATTTCTCCTTCTACTTTTACGTCATTTTCAACAGTAATGCAAGCATCTTGACGTACTTTTTCTATATCAGTAACTGAAGGATCGTCTTGATATACCGTTACAGTTTTAGTAGTGGGAGTGATAAGATTTTTAGGAGTTGCCCATTTGAAAAGTTTGTCATAAGCCTGACCTATTTTATTGAATGCACCCACATGTCGACAATAAATAAGATGTAATTCAGGCATTTGTTTGATTTCGATTTTTGTGTTCATTATTACTAATTCATTTTGTTTTATGTAGCAAATATGATCACTTTTTTCTTCTATATTTTTGCTTATCTTGCTAACAAGTTTGCCATTCTTGCTATATCGAATTCCATTTTTAATAAATATAGCTTTATCTAATTTTCTAAATTCTTTGGCGTTTATTTTAAAATAGGATTTAAAAGCTCTGCTAAATGAAGATATATTTGTAAATCCGTATTGGAATGCAATTTCTTGTATTGAGTCTTTCGTGTTATTTTGTAGATGAGAAGCGACCTTTTCTAATCGTATCCGCAAAAGGAAATGTTTGGGCGTTTCTCCGGTAATAAATGTAAATATTCTATGAAAATGATATGGTGAGAATAATGCTATATTTGCCATTACTGAAAGATCAATAGTAGAATCTATATTATTATTAATGTAATCCATTACCCAATTTATACGGGCAATATATACTTGTTTGCTCTCTTCCTTAGAAACCATAATACTATAATATAAATTTAGTGTTTATACGTATATAATTATTTACAAATCTTGCTAAATTAATTTATAGGGTAAAGTAAATGAATATTATAGTTCAATAAATTTTTTTAATAAAAAAAGCCCTATATATAGGGCTTTTTCTTAAATTGAATTTTAATATCTTTTTAAAAAGGTTTAATGTCACAACTAATAGATTCTAGTACCTGAATAACAGCAGCTGTAGTATCTAATGAAGTGAAACAAGCCACACTATTTTCCACCGCATTTCTTCGGATTAAGAATCCGTCTTCCTGAGCAGTTCCATCATTGGAAAGTGTATTAATTACAAATTGAGCTTTTCCTTGTTGCATAATTTTTACAATATTATTTTCTTCACTTTCCAATTTATTTATTTCAACTACAGGGATATTATAATTACGAAAATATTTAGCGGTTCCTTGTGTTGCCATAATGGTATATCCTATATTATAAAATCTTTTAGCCAAAGGAAGAGCTTCTGCCTTATCTTTATCTGCTACTGTAAATATGGCATTCCCTAATATAGGGATATTGATATGGCTGGCTCGCAATGCTTTGTATAGGGCTCTTTCATAAGTAATATCTCTTCCAATTACTTCTCCGGTAGATTTCATTTCAGGACCTAAAGTGATATCAACTGCACGTAATTTAGCAAAAGAAAATACAGGGGCTTTGACATAAATATTATTGGTTTCCGGATAACAATCCATAGCTAGTCCTTGATCTTTCAAAGATTTTCCTAAAACTGCTTGAGTTGCTACTTTTGCTAATGGAATTCCTGTTACTTTACTCATGAAAGGAATCGTTCGACTAGAGCGCGGGTTTACTTCCAGAACATAAATTTTTCCTTTCATTAAAACAAATTGAATATTCATTAATCCCACAATTTTAAAACCTTTGGCAAGCGCCTGAGTTTGTCTTATAATTTCTTTTTTTTCATCTTTAGATAAAGTTTGTGTAGGATATACGGCAATTGAGTCGCCTGAATGTACACCGGCTTTTTCAATATGTTCCATAATGCCCGGAATAAAAACATCTAAACCATCACATACAGCATCTACTTCTATTTCTTTACCTACTAAATATTTATCTATTAATATGGGTTGTTTTTCATGTACATTGATTGCTTCCTTCATGTATCTTTCCAATTCGGAATTTTCATATACAATTTGCATAGCTCTTCCACCTAAGACATAGGATGGACGTATTACAACCGGATAACCTATTGTATTTGCAACTTTTAAAGCTTCTTCTAAATTAAAAACAGTATCTCCTTTAGGCCGGGCAATATTTAATTCATTTAATTGTTCTTCAAATTTTTTCCTATCTTCAGCTCTGTCAATATCTTCTATTGTAGTTCCCAGAATTTTCGCTCCGGCATCTACGGCTGCTTGTGCCAGATTAATCGCAGTTTGTCCCCCAAATTGAACAAAAACTCCATCAGGTTTTTCTAAATCTATTATAGAAGTAATAGATTCTCTGGTTAGAGGTTCAAAATAAAGTTTGTCTGAAATACTGAAATCTGTAGATACTGTTTCAGGATTACTATTAATAATTATAGCTTCATATCCTGCTTCTTTAAGAGCTAAGACACTATGTACGGTAGCATAATCAAATTCTACACCTTGTCCTATCCGTATCGGACCGGAACCTAAAACAATTACTTTTTTCCGATTTGTACGTATGGATTCATTTTCTGATCCATATGTACTGTAAAAGTAAGGGGTTTCAGAAATAAATTCAGCAGCACAGGTATCGACCATTTTATATACAGGGACTATATGCTTTTCTTTTCTTATTTCATATACTTCTTTCTCTTTTATGTTCCATAATTGAGCAATTTCCCAATCTGAAAAGCCATACTTTTTAGCCTTAGCCAGTATTTCTATATTTTGAGGATTATTTTTTAATTCTTTTTCTAGATCTATAATATGTTGAAGTTTGGCAAGGAAGAAGATATCAATTTTTGTAACTTCATATATTTTTTGAATACTAATTCCATTTCTCAGCGCTTCAGCTATTAAGAACAAGCGTTCGTCATCTGCTTTTTTCAATCTTTCATCAAGTGTAACGATATTAAAAGGTTCCATATCTTTTTTGTGCAGATGTAAACAACCAATTTCTAATGACTGTACAGCTTTTAATAAAGATTCTTCCAAGGTAGTACCGATAGCCATAACCTCTCCTGTGGCTTTCATTTGAGTACCTAAATGTCTGTTTGCACTTTGAAATTTATCAAATGGCCATCTGGGAATTTTGGCTACAACATAATCTAATGAAGGTTCAAAACAAGCATAAGTAGTGTTGGTTACCGGATTTTTCATTTCATCTAATGTAAGGCCTACTGCAATTTTAGCAGCTAGTTTTGCAATCGGGTATCCGGTGGCTTTGGAGGCTAATGCGGAGGATCGGCTAACCCTTGGATTCACTTCAATTACAATGTATTCTCGGCTAAAAGGATCTAAAGCGAATTGAACATTGCACCCTCCTTCTATTTTTAAAGCTCGTATTATTTTTAACGCTGAATTTCTTAATAACTGGTATTCTTGGTCTGCTAAAGTCTGGCTGGGAGCAAAAACGATGGAGTCTCCGGTATGGATGCCGACAGGATCAAAGTTTTCCATATTACATACCACAATTGCATTATCATTAGCATCACGCATTACTTCATATTCAATTTCTTTATATCCGGCGATGCTTTTTTCAATCAAACATTGGTGAACCGGGCTGTATTTTAATCCGGATTCTGTTATTTCTATTAATTCCGTTTCATTTTCAGCAATTCCTCCTCCTGTTCCTCCTAAAGTAAAAGCAGGTCTTACAATAATGGGGTAGCCAATCTGATTAGCAAAGTCTATGGAAGCTTTTACTTCATTGACAATTACACTTTCGGCAATAGGTTCATTAATTTTTTCCATTAATTGTTTAAATAAGTCCCTGTCCTCTGCTTGTTCAATGGAAGAGAGTTTGGTCCCTAATATTTCCACATCATATTGATTTAAAGTTCCTGCTTTTGCTAATTCAACCGCAAGATTTAAACCGGTTTGCCCACCTAAAGAAGGAAGTAATGCATCGGGTCGCTCAAGGGCAATAATCTGTTGAAGGAAATCCAGAGTAAGGGGCTCCATATATACTGTATCTGCAATTTCTCTGTCAGTCATAATAGTAGCAGGATTGGAATTTACCAGGACTACTTTATAACCTTCTTCCTTTAAAGCTAAACAAGCTTGTGTTCCTGCATAGTCAAATTCAGCAGCTTGACCTATAATAATAGGGCCTGATCCGATTACCAATATTTTATTTATATCTGTGCGTTTTGGCATTTTTAATTTTTATTTGGAATTGAAATTTCTAATTTTTTTTCAGGTAAGGTTATTATTTTTTCTTTATTTATTAATTGAGGTTTAATTCTTTTGTTAACCGTATCAAATATTTCAGTTTTTCTAATATAACTAAATTGTATCTTTTTTACATCTGAAGGTAATTTTTCCTTAGATGTCTGTATAAGTAAAATTTGTTTATACATGCCCATAACATCAGAGCCTACTTTACCTACACTTCTGGTAGAGGGAGAAATATTTATATTCATTATATCTCCATGAATTTCTTTATTTATGGTAAGGGCACATAAATCATATTCAGTAGTTCCTTTGTTTAGCAAAAAGAATAATAAATTGTAGTTAATCAGGTATTTATCTGGTTTTATTTTTTCTATGGAAATAATCAAAGAATCTGAATATTTTCGATTTGCCTCAGGTTTTAAATAAGAAATATTCTTTTTTATATTTTTTGTTTTAGGACAGTTCATAAAACCATTTAGACAGTTCATAAACAATAATGCACTTATAACCAAGCAAGTAATAAAAAACAGGATTTTTTTCATTTTAGTTATTCTTAAACTCTTCGATCATAGACATGAATCTGTTAAATAAGTATTCATTATCATGAGGTCCCGGACTGGATTCCGGGTGATATTGCACGGTAAAAGCCCAGTTCTCTTTATCTTGTAGCCCTTCAATAGTTCCGTCATTCAAAGCCCGATGCGTTACTTCAAGTGAGGTGTTTTTCAAAGAATCTTCATCTACTACATATCCATGGTTTTGAGAGGTAATATGAACTCGATTCGTAGCTAGTTCTTTTACCGGATGGTTAGCTCCTCTATGCCCGAATAACATTTTGTAAGTTTTAGCCCCATGGGCAAGTGCATATAGTTGATGTCCAAGACATATTCCAAACATAGGGACTTTTCCACTCAGTTCTTTTATTATATTAATAGAATCTAATAATTCTTCCGGGTTTCCCGGTCCGTTAGATAACATGATTCCATCGGGATTCAGTTCTAATATAGATTGAGCATCTGTATTATAAGGAACAACCACAATATCACAATGGCGTCGATATAGTTCTTTCAAAATACTCTTTTTCATGCCATAATCTATTAAAACAACTCTGTATCCTTCAGCAGGAGCACTATAGGGTCTTGGGGTAGATACTTCGGGTACATGATGTTCCAGCGTAGTATTTTGTAATTTTTTTACTACTTCTTCAGTACGTTCATTATCATTACAAAACTTTCCTTTCATACTTCCTTTAGATCTTATGGTTTTTACTAAGGCACGAGTATCTATTCCACATAATCCAGGGATATTTTGTTTTTTTAAGAAAGCATCAATGTTCATCTGGCTTTGCCAGTGTGATTCTGTTTGTGCATATTCATGCACAACAATTCCACCAACAAAAGGGTTCAGCGATTCAAAATCACTCGGATTAATTCCGTAATTACCTATTAAAGGATAGGTGAAAACAATAATTTGTTTGTGAAATGATGGGTCGGACATGGTTTCCTGATAGCCGGTCATTCCTGTAGTGAAAACAACTTCTCCAACAGTAAACTGGTCGCTACCAAAACCATTGCCGCTAAATTCCATTCCATTTTCTAATACTAATTTTCGTTTCAAGATACTTTTCTATTATTTATTGTTATATTTTTTATTAAAAAAAAACTAAAAAAAAACACCTTGTTTTCCAAGATGTTTTTTAAAATTATTTATATAAACTCCTCCTAGAGGAGTGTCTCCTTTTCGTTTGTGTATTTCTGAATAAATGTATATTGTTGAAATTATTATTTCTTTTTTAAGAATAGGTGTTATTATATTACACTGATAAAACATTTATTTTTTTTATTTACTAAATTTGTAGTTATCTGTACTGAATAAAATCTCGCAAAGATAATATTTATTGTGTTATTTTCAAAAAAAAAATTAAAAATTATAATAATTTGCTCCTGATGCAGGAGCTTTTATAACTGATCCATAGGTTCCTCCTGATTTTAGTTGTCCGGAAGAACCGGTGTTTAAATTTATAGGGGTATCTTGCATACTAATAGTGCTAGATACTCCTTTTTCTCCTATTTTGATTATGGAATTAAAATATAAATTAATATCCCCCCCCCCAGTTATTGCAGTTTTTCCAGTAGAAGAGATTCCGATGTAGCTATTGGAAATTGATTCAATGCATTCAGCTGGAGAGGGGGAATAAATGACTATATTATTACCACCAGAAATATTTATTTTAGAATTATCTGCTTTTATGATTTTCCCTCTAAGATCTACTTCCATATTTTTAATATTTACCGATGAATAATTTATGTCAAAAACACTATTTGGAGGAATATTAGTATTTTTTAGAGTTGAACCTTTAGTCCCTTTTTCAATATTTAAATAACTATTTCCATTTAAATTAAAACTACCTTTATTATTTAAATCAATAGTATTCACATTTATAATATTCATATTGGAATTATTCGATATAGAAAATAGATCGTCTATTAAGAGATCTCCGCCAAATCCGTCTATAGCTAAATTACTATTATTAGTTAGATTCGTAGTTGTCTTAAAGTTTGTTTTTATTGTGTATCCCTTTATTCCACTGATATTGAATGAACTTTTGTCATTTATATTAAATATTCCATTTATGGTTAGTTCTTTGGCTTGTATGTAGAAACTGGAATAAGAAACATTATGATTATCGTTTGAAAGAATGATACGTCCTGTGCCCTGAGTATTAAAAATTTTAATATTAGAGTTGTAAATATTTAATGAGCCAAGTTCTATATCTCCATTAAATGGATGAGTTATGGTAAAATTGGAATTAGTTAGATTTAAAGAACCAATAGTGAGTGGGCCGTTAGATTCAGCGGTAATTTTAAACTTGGGTATTTCACCATTTGCAGAAAGACTTCCTAAGTCTGTTGATATGCTGCAAGTGAAGGTTAATTCATCTCCTCCGTTTTGGTTGGGTATTTTTTTGGCTTCCCCATTATAGGCCGCCTGTAAAGAAGGGTAATCATAAGGTTTTCCTGAATTACTGGAAACTCCAGTTCCTACAGTTACATTTCTTCTTCGTAGTTCTCTCAGGGTAAATGGGGTCCATTTGTTGGCAGTAGCATCCCAGTAATGGTATCCGATAGCATTAACAGATGACATTCTTGGATCTGTGGATAAAGTATCAGATAAATTGATCACGTATATTATTGCTCCATTTTGGTTGGTTTTATATAGCTGTTTATCTATTGTTTGCTTTTTTAGTTGGGAATAGGTTAAACGTGGGGGAATAAGACCGCTTGGAGCATTATCAATATTTATTGCTGTTACATCTAAGGTTGCTTGTGGGGATGTGTTATTGACCCCTACCTGAGCATTTATGAATGTAAATAAAAAAGAAATTAATAAACAAATAATTTTTTTCATGAGTATAAATTTTATAATTATTTTCGCCAATAGCAAATATATAATTTATTTTTATAATAAACTGGTATAAAAATACTTTTTTTATGTAATAAAAGGCATAATAACTTGTAAAAAGTATATTTATTATTAAATTGATTAGGTAGAGCAATATGCTTTTAAAAGGAGATATGTAGTTTTTTTGATATTTTAAATAAAATAAAATCCGGGAATTATTGTTAATTTCCGGATTTGTGGATTTGAGAGAGTATGTAAGGAGTTTACATCTTTAATAATTGAATACATAATTTAGTACAGCTATCCTGGCAAAAACTCCATTGGTCATTTGCGTGAATATTCTGGATTGCCGAGATTCAATCAGGTCTTCATCTATTTCTATATTTCTATTAATAGGTGCAGGATGCATAATTATGGCAGATGGTTTCATTTTATTAGCTCTCTCTTTGGTCAGTCCATATTGTTCCAGGAAATGGCTTTCATCATAGGTTTGAGTATGCCTTTCATTTTGATTCCTTAATAGCATAACAACATCTGTTTCTTTAATTACCGAATCTAGTGACGTATAGGAGCCCATAGTCATTCTGGAGTCTCTCCAAAATTCAGGAGTAGCAAAATTAATTTTAGCGCCTAAACGTTGTAAAATTTTGGCATCGGAGTGAGCAACTCGACTATGTACCACATCTCCAACAATTGTTATGTTTAAATCTTTAAAAGATCCAAATTCTTCTTGGATGGTAACGAGATCTAGTAAGGATTGAGTAGGGTGGTCTCCGCAACCATCGCCTGCATTTATTATTGGTATATGAAGACGGTGTATTAAGTCTTCGTAAAAACGGTCTTGTATATGTCTTATTACAAAACATTCTACACCAATTGAATTTAATGTTTTTACCGTATCATATAAAGTTTCTCCTTTTTTTATGCTTGAACTTTCTGCATCAAAATAAATAATTTCCATGCCGGTTTTTTTTTCAGCCATTTCAAAACTTAATTTTGTACGAGTACTGTTTTCAAAAAATAAGTTTGATATATAGTGGTTAGAAAGATTTGGATAGGCTTTTTTCTTTTTATAACAAATAGCATCATCTATAAGTTCTAATACAAGTTCGGGATTTAAATTTTCTAATGAAATAAAGTTATTCATGTTTAAAGAAATTTAATTTAATGTTTTTTTTAAGAGTAAAGTTAATAGAAAAAAAATATATATCTATGTTTCTGTGGGTAAATGATAATTTTAAAAAAAATTAAAATTTTAATATCTCTTCATTTGATAATTTTTAGGAGATACTACAGATTTAAATGTTAAAATTTCATTTTTAGAGTTGATTTGTTATTATATAACAAGGTAATGTATAGTATAGTTTGATGTGTTGTAATCTAAATATTAGAAATAGAGATAAAAATAATAATATAAATATAAATATTTAAGTCTTTAAAATTATTTAATAGATTATTTTTTTAATAAATAAGATATTTTTTTTATTATTTGATAATAATAAATAGATATATTACGTTTACAATTAAAATTAACATTATATTAACAATAAATAAATGTTGTTTTATTTCAAATTTAAAGAAATCATAAACTAAAAATAATGAGCTAATATACTGATGGCTAAATTATTAAATTCTTTTTTGAAAATTTCTGGATTCTATATATTAGTAGGAGCCATAGTAAGGATTATTTTACTTTTTTTACCTATAACTAATAATAGTTTTCCGGAAATAAGTGATTATTTTAAAATTTTTTTATTAGGGATTGTAAATGATTTATGTGTTTCCATAATTTTTTTTGTATTCTTTTGGCTTTACTTAATATTTTTATCTGATAGGAAATTCAAATCTCCCTGGGGAAGTATAATACTAATTATAATGTTATGCTTATTGGGATATTTGATGTTTTTTCATACAATTTTTGATGATTACGGAAAATTGGTATCTAAACTTTTAATAGCTTTTTTAATTATTAAAGTTATTTCGTTTGCTTTACTTCTTTTTTTTCCAGTTATAAGGAAAAGCTGGAGATACTCCATGTATTGCATTATATTTTTTCTCTATGTTTATTTTATAATTTTTATAGCAGTTAGTGAATTTTTATTTTGGAATGAGTTTGGAGTAAGGTATAATTTTATTGCAGTAGATTATCTAATATATACTAATGAAGTAATAGGAAATATTTTGGAATCATACCCTGTAATTCCCATGTTTTCTGTTTTAGTATTAATATCTATTATAATAACCATATTTTATGTAAAAAAATCTAAAAAATATTTTAATGAATTTTCCGGTTTTAAAACAAAACTAATAAGTTCATTAATTTATTTAGGATTAATTATTGGGAGTATATATTTATTAAAATATAATCAAGAACAGGAAAATTCAGAGAATGAATTCGTAAATGAGTTGCAGTCCAATGGATTATTTAGATTTTATAATGCATTTATGGATAGTTCTTTAAATTATGATAAGTTTTATGCAAAAATTCCTGAAAAAAAAGCAATTCAAATTATTGAACATGAATATGGAATGTTTAAGAATGGGGAAATTATAAAAGATACTCTCCCAGAAATAAAAAAAAATGTAGTATTAGTTACTATTGAAAGTATGAGCAGTAGTTTCCTAAATCATTTTGGCAATAAAAAAAAACTAACACCTAATTTAGATAAATTAGCAAATGATGGAATATTTTTTTCCAATTTATATGCTACGGGAAATCGTACAGTCAGAGGTTTGGAAGCATTAACACTTTGTATTCCTCCTTCTCCCGGAGAAAGTTTAGTTAAAAGAAAAAACACAAATAATTTGTTCTCTACAGGATATTTATTTAACAAAAAGGGGTATACTGTACAGTTTTTTTATGGAGGATATAGTTATTTTGATAATATGAAAACCTTTTTTAAAGGAAATGGATATCAGGTGATTGACAGAAATTCTTTAACACCAAATGAAATAACATTTGCTAATATATGGGGAGTTTGCGATGAAGATATATTTAATAAGGTAATAAAGGTATTTGATGAAAATCAGAAGAAAAGAAAACCTTTTTTTGGACATATAATGACTGTAAGTAATCATAGGCCATTTACTTACCCGGAGGGAAAGATCGGTAATCCTGAAAATGAAAAAACCAGAGAAGGGGGGGTAAAATACACAGATTATGCCATTGGTAGATTTATTAATGAGGCAAGGAAACACTCATGGTTTTCAAATACAGTTTTTATTTTTGTGGCAGATCATTGTGCTTCTAGTGCAGGGAAAGAAGATATTCCTTTAGAAGGATATCGAATTCCTGCAATAATTTATTCCCCAGGATTTATTCAACCGGAAAAAATAACAAAATTAGTATCACAAATTGACTTAATGCCTACCGTATTAGGAAAGTTACATTTTTCTTATACTTCTTTTTTTTACGGACAAGATATTTTTAGTTCAAAATATATACCCAGAGCACCAATAGCAACTTATCAAAAATTAGGGTATTTAAAAAAAGATATTGTTATTGTTTTATCTCCCAAACAAAAAATAGAACAATATAGTTTTAATCAAAATAAACTTGAAAAAAATAAGCATATAGATAAAAATATATTGGAAGAAGCTATAGCAAATTACCAAACAATTTCTCACTTAATAGAAAATAATAGTTTGAAAATTAAAAAATAAAAATTTTATTCCCTTTCTAAAGGTTCTTCGTAACGCATTTTTCTAAATACATTTATAAGAGTAATAATATCTTTTTCACAATAAGATCGTATTTTTTCAATGTTCTTATCTTTATAATAAACATGAGCAACATTTCCGCCGTCCATTTCATCCTTAGGAGTAGGTAAATTAAAAATATTAGCTAGCAAATCAAGAGAGGTGTAATGTTTATGATCTCCAAATTTCCATAAATCCATTGTGTCTAAATGCGGAATTTCCCAAGGTTTTTTGCCCTGTATTTGTAATATAGGAGGAAGTTTAACCTGGTTTATAATCATTCTTCTAGCCAAGTATGGGAAGTCAAACTCTTTACCGTTATGTGCACATAATAATAAATTAGTTGTAAAGTAATTTGAATTTAGCAGAGTATTAAAATCATTTAATATTTGAAGTTCATCACTTCCATAAAAGCTCTTAATGTGTATTTTGTTATCAATGATTAAGCCACAAGATAAACAAATTATTTTACCAAATTCAGATAAAATACCGGCTTTATCGTAATAATATTCTTCAGGGGAAATATCTTCTTTTCGTTGAAACTGAGTTTTCTTTTCCCAAAGTATTTGAGTTCTTTCCGGTAAATCTTCCCAACTTTCAAATTCAGGAACTGTTTCCAAATCTATAAATAATATCTGCTTAGAAGGAATATTAAATATCATTTTATTAAGATAAAATAAATTTGATTTTCAACAAATTTAAAAATAACACGTTTAAAAACAGAAATATAATTGTATAGTTTTATATAAAATTGTAGATAATTTTTTTAATATATAACAATAAGGTGATAATAAAATTAGTTTTATATTTAATTACCACTTCAAAAAAAATAATAAGATTTTCATTGAAAAACGAATTAGGTATTTTGAGGAATTTTTTACTTGTTATTGGAAGAAGGGGTGTAATAATTTGGTTTTTAAGTGTTTATATGGTTGATTATTTCTTTTTTTGTTAATATTGACATATCAAAAATTACGAAAAAATATTATTCTAGCAAAAAAATTTATATATTTGCCGACTGAACTATAATAAAAAATAAAAGGTTATGTCTGACATTACATCAAGAGTAAAAGCTATCATTGTTGATAAATTAGGAGTTGATGAAAGCGAAGTTACCCCAGAAGCAAGTTTTACAAATGACTTGGGAGCTGATTCATTAGACACAGTAGAGCTAATTATGGAATTTGAGAAAGAATTTGATATTCAAATTCCCGATGATCAAGCAGAAAAAATTTCAACAGTAGGCCAAGCCATTTCTTATATTGAAGAAGTAAATAAACAATAATTATAAGACATTAGAGTATGGCTTTAAAACGAGTAGTAGTAACTGGACTTGGTGCAATAACTCCTATAGGTAATAATCTCAAAGAATATTGGGATGCATTATTAGGAGGAAAAAGTGGAGCGGGTCCAATTACTCTATTTGATGCAACTAATTTTAAAACAAGGTTTGCTTGTGAATTAAAAAATTATAATCCTGAAGATTATTTTGAAAAAAAGGATATTCGAAAATACGATAGATGTGCTCAATTGGGGATTATATCATCTAGAGAAGCTGTAGAAGACAGTAAATTATTAGAATATTCTGAATTAAATAAAGAAAGGGTTGGAGTTATTTGGGGGTCAGGAATTGGAGGATTAAATACTTTTGAGCAAGAAGTTACAACTTTTGCTCAAGGAAATGGTGTGCCCAGATTTAATCCCTTTTTTATTCCTAAAATGATTGCCGATATGACTCCGGGTCTTATATCTATGGAATATGGATTTATGGGACCGAATTATGCGGCAGTATCCGCTTGTGCTTCTTCATCCAATGCTATTATTGATTCTTTAATGCTAATTAAATTAGGTAAAGCAGATGCTATTGTAACAGGTGGTTCAGAAGCAGCAATTTGTGCAAGTGGAGTAGGAGGGTTTAATGCTTTACATGCTATGTCTACCAGAAACGATGATCCTTCTACAGCCTCTCGTCCTTTTGATAAAGATAGAGATGGTTTTGTTTTAGGAGAAGGTTCTGCTACTCTTATTTTAGAAGAATATGAACATGCAATAAAGAGAGGAGCGACCATTTATGCAGAAGTTGTTGGTGGAGGGTTAAGTGCTGACGCATATCATATGACAGCGCCTCACCCGGAAGGGTTAGGAGCTTATAATGTTATGAAAAATGCAATAGAAGACGCTGGAATTAAATATAGTGATATTGATCATATTAATGTACATGGAACTTCTACTCCGTTGGGAGATCTAGCAGAGTCTAAGGCTATTTTAAAATTATTTGGAGAACATGCATATAATATTCAAATAAATTCAACAAAATCCATGACAGGTCACTTATTAGGCGCTGCAGGTGCATTAGAAGCCTTAGCTTGTATTGTGGCTATTAAAGAAAACAAAGTTCCTCCAACTATTAATCACTTTACAGATGATGAGGAATTTGATCCTAAATTAGATTTTACTTTTAATAAAGCTAAAGAAAAAGAAGTAATTTATGCAATGAGTAATACTTTTGGTTTCGGTGGTCATAATGCATGTGTTATTTTAAAGAAAATTTAAAATATGAATATCGAATCCTATGGCTATTTGGAAAAAAATATTTTTCCCTTCAAATTTATTAAAACAAAATCCGAATACTAAAGAAGAAAAAATTTTTAAAAAACAGATTGAAGATCTTATAGGGTATAAACCCTCAAATTTAAATGTTTTTTATGAGTGTTTTACCCATTCTTCAATCAATAATAATAGCAGAGATTTTGAAAGACTTGAGTTTTTAGGTGACTCAGTATTATCAAGTATCATTTCTGATTATCTATATCATCAAGCGCCTGATAAAAAAGAAGGGTATTTAACTCAAATGCGTTCTAAAATGGTTAATAGAAAAACATTGAATGCATTAGGAACTGAATTAAATTTGAGTGATTATCTTCAAAAAAGACAAAATACAAGTTTAGGAGAAAATATAAACGGAAATCTTTATGAAGCTTTAGTAGGAGCAATCTATATTGATGGGGGATTCGAAAACTGTAGAGATTTTATAAGTGAAACGCTAATTAAGCAAGAAGATTTTGAACAGTTAGAAAAAAGAGTTACCAGTTATAAAGGTCTCATTATTGAATGGGCTCAGAAAAATAAAATAGAGATTAATTTTGATACATTTCAGGAAGAAAATGCAGAAGAAATTAATATTTTTAATTCCATCATTTATTTAGATAATAAAATAATTACCAAAGGGAGAGCTACATCAAAGAAAAAAGCAGAGGAAATAGCATCCAAAAGGGCATTTTATAGATTAAATAAATATATAAATACTTCTAATAAAAAATAATGAAGATATATTCATTTGATTGGGAAGAAGATGACCCTATATTTAATTTTAAATTGTTAGGCTTATCTTCAAATCTTACAAAAGATTATGAATTTGCTTTTTATTTAAATAAATACTGTTTATTCAATCTAAAAAGAGTAGATGATCAGGTAATTATGGATCAAAAAATCCCATATAAGTTTTCAGTATTTAAATTTTATCATTTAAAAACCAAACAAAAAATAGAATTAATCAGTAATTATTCATTTCCTGAAATTTTAAAGAAAGATGATTTTAGTTTATTTGAAGAAGTTGAAAACACTAAAATATTAATGCCTGAATATAAGGCATTTAATTATTTCTTAAAATTTGATTTTTTCTTAGATGAAGAGTTTTATGTAACTTTGCAAAACCTGAAAATGATAAAAGAATATCAGTATATTGATTTAGAAAATATAAAAATAAATAATTTAGAAAATTTGATATTACCTACATAATGAACGAATTTAGAAAAAAAACAAAAATTGTTGCAACAATCGGTCCAGCCTCTGAAAGCAAGGAAGTTTTGATTAATATGTTTAAGGCTGGTGTTAATGTAATTAGAGTTAATTTTTCACATGCAGAAGAAGAAGTTGTGGAAAGATGGGTACATTTAGTTAGAGAAATTAATAAAGAATATAATTTAAATGTAGCTTTACTAGCAGATTTACAAGGTCCAAAATTAAGGGTAGGAATAGTTAAGGAAGGAACAATAGTTAGCCCGGGAGATATTATTACTTTTACTAATGAACAAATTGAAGGAGATTCTCGTAGAGTTTATATGAGTTATCCTCAGTTTGCAAAAGACGTAAAAGTAGGAGAAAAAATATTATTAGATGACGGAAAATTAATATTTGAAGTATTAGAGACAAATTTAATTAATGAAGTTACCGCAAGGGTAATTCAAGGAGGGCCACTTAAATCAAAAAAAGGTGTGAATCTTCCTAACACTAAAATTTCCTTACCAGCATTAACAGAAAAAGATATAAAAGATGCTTTAACTGCTATTAAATATGATTTTGATTGGCTAGCTCTTTCTTTTGTAAGAAATGTACAAGATGTACAAGATCTTAAAGAATTAATTCAAAAAAATAGTAATCATAAAATTCCGATTATTGCTAAAATAGAAAAACCAGAAGCAATACAGAATATTCAGGATATTGTAAATATAGTAGACGGAATTATGGTAGCTAGAGGAGATTTAGGAATTGAAATTCCTATGGAAAAGGTTCCATTAATACAAAAAAAGTTGGTAGCGATGTGTAAAATTGCATGTAAACCGGTTATTATTGCAACACAAATGATGGAGAGTATGATTGATGGGCTAACACCAACTCGTGCTGAAGTTAATGATGTAGCGAATTCAGTATTAGATGGTGCTGATGCCGTAATGTTGAGTGGTGAAACTTCAATAGGAAAATATCCGGTAGAAGTCATTAAAAATATGTCTAAGATTATTAATAATGTTGAAGATGACCATCATATTAAAGTGCCGGCACATGACCCTAAGCCTTTAAGTGACAGATATGTGACAGATATGATTTGTTTTAATGCAGCTAAGATGGTAGAACAGGTAAATGCTAAAGCTATAGTAACTCTAACTCAATCAGGATATACAGCTTTTCAAATCTCTTCTTACAGACCTTTGGCTGATATTATAGTATATACCTCTAATAAAAGAGTAATTAATATGTTAAGCCTTTTATGGGGAGTTAAAGCTTTTCATTATGAAGGATTAAAAAGTACAGATGAGACAGTTGTAGAAGTTAATAAAGACATCGTTGATAAAAAATATGCAAATCCAGGAGATTTTGTAATAAATCTCAATGCTATGCCATCCTTTGGTAATGGACTAACTAATACATTGCGTTTAACGAAAATAAGTCAATAAAAATAATAAAAAAAAATAAACCCCTTAATCTTTAAGGGGTTTTTATTTTATATAAATAATATATTTCAAGATTATTTTCATCAATTCTATTTTTTATGGTGTCAATCATTATTAAATTATAATTTTCTTTAAGTGTTGGTAAATTATAATAATAATCAAATTCATCAGTTTTTTCAACATGAATATAGCTATTTCTAATACCATCTTTATAAACCCGACGAGGTAAAATAATAAATTGAGTTTTTTTGTCCTTAATATAAGAACTTTGTTCATCTCTCAATTGAGGATATATTCTATAAGATAAATTAGGTTTAATAAAATATTTTACATTTGGAACAATATTGCAAGTTGTAAATAAGCTGTTGCCTAATCCAAAACCTAAATTAAGAAGGGTAGGATCCTTTTCTTTAATTAATACATCTCTTAAATTTTCTGTAAGATATTTATCATGTTTAAGAATTGTAGCTTCTACCCAGGTATTGGTTAATAATCTCAAACTTAATCCTAAAAAAACGGAGATTATAGCTATAACAATTAGTGGACAAACAGAATAATGATAAGAAATATATTTTTGTAAATATAAAAATAAACCTATTAATCCCAACACATCATAGACTAAAAAAGGTATAGGATAGTAGTATTGAAACATAGGAGCCATAAATATAGTAATGTAAAAAGATATTCCTGATAGTATAATAGATAAACTGGCTATTTTAGATTTAATATATTTAATGGAAAAATAAAATAATCCAATAGTAGGAAAAACAAGTAATGAACAAGAATCTATAAATAAGAAGGTTATTCTTTTCAACAATAGTAAAAAAGTACTTTGAACAGAAGATATTTGAGAATATTTACTATTTAGTGCAATATATATATTATAAGCTTCTTTTAATGCATTATGACTATATAAATAAAATATAACGGGGGAAAATATTATTAAACATCCTACAAAAAAATAAGTTACATTTAGAAAAAAATTTTTAAAATTTTTATTCCATAAAATAGAGATAAATATGAATAATAAAGGAAAAAACCAGAACATAACTAAGTTAATTTTTGTTAATAAAGTCATGCTGCATAAACATCCATGGATTAGCATATAAATTGGAGGATGTACTGATAAATTATCTTTTTTAAAAAATTTTATAAAATAATATAAGCTTATACATTCCCAAGTCAGAATGAATTCTTCTGCTGATCCACCAGCTTTAATTAGTTTCATTAAAAACAATGAAAAAATGATGCTGATAATAAAAGAAAAAGCTTGATTTAGATAGAGTTTAGCAGTTAAGTAGACAAATATTAAAAGAATTGTCCAGTTTATAATTTGTATAAGGAACATACCAAAAAAAGAAGTATTTGAAATAAAGTATCCTATTCCATAAATGAAAAATATGAAAGGTCCTTTATGATCAAAAATTTCTGTATATAATGTTTTTCCATTTAGCATCCCTTTCGCAACATTAAAATATATATTAGGGTCAGCCCACTCATTTGAGGCATAAAATGGAGACATTTTTGAACCAAAAAAAAGTAAAAAAACTACATATAAAAATAGTATGAAAATTAATATTATATTATTATTACTTGTTATTTTTGTGGTTGTACGGATCATTTCTATAAATTTTTGTTAGAATTAACTAAGTTTTCTAATAATTCAACAGCTTTATGATTTCCTCCAGCATTCATAAATGTTTGTTTTATATATTTAGCAGCTTTTTTGTAAATTGTGTTATTTAACAATTCATAAATTGCATTCTCAATTTCAGAATCTTTCATTCTCTTATAACGTAGTCTTATACCACAACCAGATTTTTCTATTAATGAGGCATTATAAAACTGATCATAGGCAATAGGTATTACTAGGATGGGTAATTCATTAATTAATGATTCATTAATGGTATTAAATCCGCCATGTGAAATTACTACGTCTACCTTTTGTAATAATTCAATTTGAGGTAGTTTTTTTTGTACAATAAAATTATTGGGCCATTCATTTAATAAAGATGGTTCTGCTGAGGCTATTACGGTAACAGGTTTTTCTCTAAAAATATTAACAATCCGTTTAAAAAAATCTTGTCGAATATCTTCTACAACTGTACCTAAAGAAACATAAATTTTAGGATTTTTATATGTTTCAAATTTATCCCAGTCAAATGTTACAGGAGAAGGTCGCCCGAAAACAGGTCCTATAAATGTTAAATTAGTAGGAGGTATTTTATAGCCGGCAAACTCATAAGAAGTAAATACCATATTTAGTTCTTTAGAATTAATGAGCTCTTCTTTTCCATATATTCCTAGGTCATTTTGTAATTTAATAATTAAATTGTGGCACCATTCTTCGACTTTAGGAGCTATTTTAGGGTCACCCATGGCCTCAGGCGGAGATGTTGTTGTTGTGGCATAAGGAATTCCTTTTTTGTAGGCAGCTAAGGATCCGGCAAAAGTAATACAGTCATTAATAATAACATCAGGATTAAATTTTTCAATTATTGAAATAACTCCATCTATCATTATTTTAGCAAAAGGTATATAAGTTTGCTCTAAAGCTAACTTTAAAGTTTCTAAACCGGAAAGATTAGAACCATTTCCTTGTAATGAAAGTATATATTCAATTTCTTTTTTATGTGGAGCTAGTAATTCTTCAGGATAAAAATAAATTCCTTTCATAGGTATATATTCCTTTTCTAAGGGAATTAGTCCTGTCCAAACTACAGAGTGACCTTTTTCAATAAGACTGGCTCCTATACTGAGAGTAGGATTAATATGTCCAAAAAAAGGGGGAACTACGAATAAAAATTTTGCCATATTATTTTTTATATATAAGTTTTTCTAAATAATCTGCTCCTTTTTGTAATCCTCCTGCATTTATAAAAGACTTCTGTATTCTTTTTGCTCCGTTCTTATATTTTGTTTCATTAATAATAAGATGTATAGCTTCTTTTAATTGTTGAGATTTAAATCTGTTAAATTTTAACCTTATACCAGCAAAGTTTTCCGTTACACAACCTGAAACATAAGATTGATCATAAGCAATGGGAATTACAACCAAAGGGATACCGTAAGAAAGCGATTCACAAACAGTATTATTACCTCCATGACATACAACTGCCTGCATATGAGGAATAATTTCTAATTGAGGTACTTTTTGCTGTATAATAAAATTATCTGGAATATGAGTAAATAATTTAGGATCTGAAACTAAGACCACAGTTATTTTTTCATTTCTAAAAGCATCTATAACTTTATTAAAAAAAACTAATTTTTTTTCATGATCAAAAGTAGTTCCGATACTAACTAAAATTTTAGGGTTTTTACTATCTAAATTTAATTTATCCCAATTGAAAGAAATATTTTCTTTACGGGAATTAATAATTGGTCCAATAAATTTATAATATGAAGGGAGTTGAGATTCTCCAAAAAATTCTTTAGAGGTATATACTAATGTAAGTAAATTTGAGCAATCAATTCTTTGATTTACCATAATTCCGTGTGTTTTTTGGAAAGCAATTACTTGTTTACTTTCCCATTGGTGAACCATAGGTAAATTTTTGTTGATTTTTATAGAAGCAGGAGCTGTTACAGACGTTACATAGGGAATTTTTTGCTTTAAACAGCTTATTGCTCCAGCAAATATCTGATGATCCGTAATCACAATATCAGGGGAATTATCAGTAAGTAGCTCAGAAATACCATCAATTATGTAATTATTCATAGGAATTAAAACGTCTTCGTATAAAAATTTTAAACTATCAATTCCATAAACAACTTTTTTTTTGAGATGTTCTATGTATGTTAGTAAATTACTTTTTTCTTCTTCACTCAAAGAAAAAGGAATAAGTAATAACTTTCCTTTTTCTGGAAGTTGTTTTTCTAATTCAGGATCAAAACTAATCCAGAAAACTTCATGGTTTCTTTCAATAAGTTCTTTTCCCAAACCTAATGTAGGATTTATATGCCCCGTTAAGGGAGGTACTATAAAAAAAAATTTAGCCATTATAGTGGTTTAAACTAATTAATTGAAAAATTCCATTAATTTTTTACTTATCCATTCAGGGTTTTGAACCGGGAGATTATGGTCTCCATTTCCTTCATATAATTTAGAATTAGGAATAAGTTTATTCAATAACTTTCCATCTTTTAAACAATCGGATCGATTTCCATATAAGAGCAATATCTCTTGATAAATTGATTTCATATTTTCAGCAGAAGAAAAATCTTTATCTTTGATAAGGTCCTTAGGCATAGTAGTTTCATGAAGTAGAAAATCAAAAAGTTTTTTACTTTTATTTAACTGTCTTTTATTGGGCGTTAATTGAGTAGATATAGAATAATTTTGCATATAATGTTCTAAAAACTCATTTCCATATTTCTCTATGGTGTCATCTGTTCCGCTATCTGTAATTGGAGAATCAATAATTGCAATTTTTTGAGTTAATTCAGGATGATGAATAGCTGTAAATAATGAAATTAATCCTCCGAAACTATATCCTACTAAGTTTGCCTTTTGAATTTTAAAAAAATTCATTAATGATATTAAATCATTAGACATGGTTTTCAAATCATACCCATATTTTACCTTTTCACTTAACCCGTGGCTTCTTAAATCATACATGATAATATGGTGGGTTTTAGCCAGGTGTGTTGCTATATTGAAGTAAAACACAGATAGGTTCGTAAACATTCCGTGTATCATTATAATAGGATCCGGAGCTGTTTCATTAAGTTCTAAAACATGAAATTTCTGATTATTTATCTTTATTAGTGGCATCAATTATAAAGTTAATAATATCAATAATACGTAAGTTAATTAACTGATCCATATCTAATGTAGCAACCCAACCATTAAAATCCATATCATCATTGTAGTAATTTTTAACTTTTTCAGCTAAAGCTACAATTTCAATACTATCCATTTCAAGATCTTTAGTAAAAGTGCTGTATTCAGTTATCTCCAATTCATCTACGATATCTTCTCCTAAAACCTCAGTAATAAATTTTTTCAATAATTCAAATACTTCCTTTTTTTGCTTTTGTAATTCTATAGAGTCCATCCTATTATGTAATTATTATATTTAATTGTTTTAATCGTTGTATTACAAATTATTAAATCTTCTCCTTCAATTTTTTGTATTTCATACTGTTTTGGTTTTCCCTTTAATCCAACGCCTAACATTTTTCCATAAGCTTCTTTTGCAACCCAAAAGCGGGTACTCCACTCATTAATATTTTTATCTTTTAGTAATTTTTTTTCATGGTTCGTTAGTGTATAGTCCAAAAAATTGGTTTCTCTTTCTTCAATTATTTCTATATCAATACCCACAGTTTTTTCAGAAACTATACTAACAGAATTTGTACCTTTATGAGCCAATGATATTTCAATTTCAGAAGCTTCTTTTACTCCATATATGGAGGGTTTATTGTTAGCATCATACTGAATATTTATTTCTATAGGGAAATATTTTTTTCCATATTTAGTTTCAATATATTTTCTTACATTATCTTTTAAAGCTATTCTACTTATTAAATAATCCTTTTTTTTATTTAATAGAAGAGAGTCATAATGTTTTTTTTCTTCCTCATTGAGATATATGTTCATTAAAAAATTCCAGTTCACCGCATAGTTATATACGTTATTAAAAAAATATACATTAGGACTTATTTCTTTTGCTAAAATATTTTTATCAGGATTTAAAGTCATATTCCAAAGATTTTTATCAAATCCTTCAAATATTTGGTTTTTCCATCCTTTAATGATACACCAAATTTTGTTTTCTCTTTTTATAATTATATCAGCCGTAGAAATTTTATTATTAAAAGAAGTAGGGAGGCAAATACATTCAAAAACCCCTTGTTGATCTTGAACATCCTGAAAGAAATTAATTTCTTCTATTTTAACGGGAAAACTAACTTTGGAATTCTCACCTAAAGTTAATTGTAAGTATAAGCCATAAAGTTGTCCTATATTATCTAGTAAAGAACCTTTTCCTGTAGATTTTTTTATAAGAGCTCGAAGTCCTTTTCGGGTTATATTCTTTACTTCAAGAATTCCTTGGTAGCTAGGACCATGAAACATATGTTTTTTATAAATTATTTCAGGGCTTGGTATAGTAGATACTATATTTTCCCCTAAATCTATTTCCTGTAAGTATTTTGATTCAGGAACAGGATAATTATTTCCCAATTGCACTTCGCCACTAACAAAATTTTTAATTTTTAAGGAAATTTTATCTTTTGATTTCCAAATTCCTTCAATTTTTTGATCAAATGGAGTGTTCACTTTCATCCATTGAAAAACGCTTACAGGCCCTAATTTGAGTACTTTTTGGCTGGGATTTTGTTTCTGCGCAGCTTCCATTAATAATTCTAATGTCATAGTCATAGGAATTACTGGATTTATATCACTTAAAATTTTCCAGTTTTTAGGTTGTTTAAATAGAGAGTGATCTATCAAATAAGGATATTCTTCCAAAGAGACATATAAGTTTTCGGTAAATGTATTACCAGTTCTGTCATATGATTTTTTATTTATGATAGATTCTTTTTCCGTAATAAAAGAATGTGTTTTTTTAATATCAATATTTGTTTTTCTTTTATTAAATAAACGAACGATTTGGTCCTGAGTTAACATCATTTCTTTTAAGTTCTCATTCCACGCTTTTTCAATAGGATCCTCAATATTTACAGAAAGATTATTAATTGCATATAATTGAGATAAATTCTCTTTAGTCTTTTCAGCAGTAATTGATTCAGAAGTACCTTTTATCGAAACAGAATCTTCAGTATCTGTAGAGGTTTTATTATTAATGCCTAAAAAAGAAAAATTTATTTCTTTTCCTTCTACATATAAAAGAGCAAGTACTCGTTTAAGTTGTTCAAGTGTAGATCTGCCGGAAATACAAGTAGATATGGCACTATAGTTTTTTGTTTTTAAAATATCATCTACAAATCCAACTATATTTCCTATACCAATTTGTATAAATACTTTGGCTTTTTCTTGATAGTATAATTTTTCGATTAGCTCTCGAAAACGAACTGTTTCTGTAAGATGTTTAATTGTAAGTTCCTTAAATTCTTCAAAATTTTCTGGATAAAGATCTAATGTGGTAGCAGACCATAAAGGGATTTTACTTTTTTGTATTTGTATATTCTCTAATGCTTCATCAAGTATATGTAGGTGTTTTTTAATAAAAGGGGTATGAAATCCTGACTCGAAAGGTAATACCTGATAAAAAATTTTTTCTTTTCTAAGAATATCGAGTAAAAGATCTCTTGCTTTTTCTGTGCCACATAGTAGAATTTGACTAGGACAATTATCCATAGACAAATAAAGATCGGGAATATTTTTTAACCAAGAATCCAATTTTTCTTTTCCAGAAGCAACAGCTATAAAATAAATTCCTTCAATTTTGAATTTATCAGGAATCATAGATTGTAATAAATATTTTATAGAAGATTCAGAAACTAAATCTGAAGCTTTTATTGCAAACCATTCTCCAAGGCTATGCCCTGCATTCATATCTGGATGTATCCCTAACTTTTTTAAAGAATTGTCAATAATTTTACTAGCATTAAATAATTCTAGTGATTGATTTAATAGCTTGTTATTATCACCAATATTATTTTCTGAGATGGAATAGTTAAAAAATTCAGAAATACTTTTAATTTCCGGATTAATTACAGAATCAAATCCAGGAAATAAAAATGCAATTTTTCCTTCTTTTTTTAATACAGGGTCATTAGAAAACCAAATATCTTGGCGTCCTTTCCAAGGTTTATCTTTGTCTATAAGTTTTTTTGCTTTTTCAACTCGTTCAAAAGTTGGATCAAAAATTATCAGTCGATAGTTTCCATCATTATTTATTGTATTGGATGGTGGAAAGTCAGAAAGTATTTTTAATAAATCTTCTTTGGAATTAGCAGATACAGCAAGTATGTTAGCAATTTTTTCCATGTTTTTTTAATCAAATTCCGAAAAATTGTTTTACTCCATCTCCTTCACCCATGATCATAATCTGTTTTTCAGTTCCATATTTTAATTCATCTATAAAGGATTTTGCACCTTCTTTAAGAGGAATTAAAGAAATTCCTCTTTTATTAAATTCACTTTCTAATGCGCTTGATACCATTCCGGCACCCTTCCATGGTCCCCAATTAATAGTTAAGATTCTTGAATTATTTTTATGGGTATAAATTTGTGCGATAAGATCAAAAACGCTATTTGCAGCAGCATAATCACACTGGCCTCTATTACCATATACAGAGGCAATACTACTAAAAAATGTTATAAATTTTACATCTGGCTTAAGTTCTTCAAATAGTATATGTAAAGGAGTTATTTTTGTAGAATATACTTGTTTAAAAGAGTCTAAGGTCTTGTGTGTAAATAATTTATCGATTAATAAGCCCGCAGCATGGATCACTCCATCTATTTTTCCATCTTTTTTATAAATGTTTTGAATGAGTTTTCTGAAATTTTTTTCATTTGTAATATCAACAGATTTATAAGTCACTTTTGACCCGCTTTCTTTAATCTTAGTTAATGTTTTAATAATTTGGTTTTCTTTATAGATATTATTTACTTTTTTTTCAATTTCAGCAGGAATTTTCATCTGTTCTTCAGAAATTAAAAATTCTCGAATTTCATTCTTTGAAGAAAAATGAACATACTTTTTATTTTCTGGTTTAGGTATAGGTGATCTTCCTATTAAAATATAATGGCATGGATATTCTTTGGATAAATGGATAATAAGTTCTGAAGTAATTCCTTGTGCACCTCCTAGTACTAATACTACCGAGTTTATGTCTAATTGGAGCTTTGAATCTTTAGTCTTCGATAAAGGTTCAGAAATAATATTATAACGGAATCGTTCTTTTTCTTTATATATTATTTCAGAAGAAATATCGCTTATACTTAATTCGTTATATACTATTTCGGAAATAGATTTTGTATTAAAAGGAGAATAAGAATTTATACATCTACAGTTAATGAGAGAATATTCTCGAGCTATACTTTTGATAAATCCAGGGAATCCTTCTATTTGATTTAGTTTTTTGATATCTTTTTCTTTTTTCAATTCTACAGGAGCATCGCTAAAAATAAAAATCCATTCTACATTTTCCAGATTTAACTGTTTTACCATTTGGAAAACATCATCTATTTTATAATGAATGGATGATTTAATAGTATCTAAGAGAATTAAACCATTGTAATCGGATAAATCTTCATTTCCATTAATTATATCAACTTTAGCTCCTTTAGATTCTAGTTTATTTTTAACGTTTTTAGAAAAACTACTTCCATCATCTACAATAGCCAATTTTTTATTATTTATATCTAAAATTTTAGCATCTTGATTATTCCATTTTTCTAAACTTAGTTTGGCTCTTAGAAGAGTAGTTTCTGTATTATTTTTGTTTATTAAGGTTGATTCTAATTCTGATATAGATTTATTATCAAAAGAAATAGTATGATTTATATGTTGTTTAGTCTGATTTATTAAAGAAAGGTTTTCAGGATTAGATAATTCTTCTATCCAGTTTATCATTCCATTTAAAGTTTTAATAGAAGCCATTCTTTCTATGGCATCTTCAGATTCTTCCAGATCATCAGTAAAACCTAGTTTTTCTCTTAGTGCTCCAATAATTTCCATTCTTTTTATAGAGTCTATACTTAGGTCTGCTTCTAAATCTAGATCTAGTCCTAACATATCTATAGGATATCCTGTTTTCTCACTTACAGTTTCCAGTAATAAAGCTTTTATTTCTTGGGCAGAAGGTATGGAAAATGGTTTATCAGTTGAAGTTACGAGATTAGTGGTTATTGTATTATCTAACTTCTGAGAAATTTCTAAACTTGATTGGTTATTGATATTTTTTTTATTTTCTTTAGCTAATTCCTCAATCCATTCTATCAAACCATTTAAAGTTTTAATAGAAGCCATTCTTTCAATCGCGTCTTCAGATTCTTCCAGATCATCAGTAATGCCGAGTTTTTCTCTTAATGCTCCAATAATTTCCATTCTTTTAATAGAATCAATACTTAAATCAGCTTCCAAATCCAGATCTAATCCTAACATATCAATAGGATATCCTGTTTTTTCGCTTACAGTTTCCAATAAAAGTTTTTTTATTTCTTCTACAGAAAAGTTTGAATTTGCAGATGTAACAATGGTATCTACATTCATTGAGGACTGTATAGATACTGATTGAGGTAAAGATTCTGTATTTGCAGTTTGAATAGGTACCTCTATAGAAGGAGGTTGCCCTAAATATCCGAGCATAACATCTCTTTGATTCTGAATTATGGATTTCATATTGTTCAAATATTCCAGAATTACCTGCTCTGAATTAGAAAGAGAAGAAATATTATCAATTGAATTACCGGACATACCATTAATTTTAACTGGTTTAGTGATTGGTAAAGCTCCATTAGAAGGCAATTTGCCAACAGATGGAATAGCATTATGTCCATTTATCAACCATAATGTTGAATTTTTTTTGTATTGTTCCGGATTATCAATATCTAAAATGTGTACATTTCTACCATCAAATAATTTTTCAACTTGTATTGAATTTCCTGTGGATATATATTGAGCTAGTGCTTTTAGTATAAATTCTACTCCTTCTTCATTTTTGTCTTCTGTCTGAATTGTAGTTATTTCATCTTTTCCTAAAATGGTTTGAGCTAAATTGATTAAAACTCTTCCCGGACCAGTTTCAATAAAAATTCGTGCGCCATGGTCATATAAAGCTTTAATCTCTTTGCTAAATAATACTGGTTGAATGAGATGTTCGGATAATCGTTCTTTAATCTTAATAACTTCTGACGGATAGGCATCTGCTGTTGTATTAGACCATACAGGAATAGTAGGTTTACTAAAGCTAATTTTCTTTAAAGATTTTGCATATATATTTTTTGCTTCTTTTAGTAAAGGGCTATGAAAAGCACAATCTACAGCTAGTTCTTTGGAAGAAATATTTTTGTTATTTAATTTTTCTACAAAAGAATTCATCGCATTAGTTGTTCCTGCTAGTATAATTTGTTTTTGGGAATTAAAATTAACCGGCCATATTTCCTTTTCTCCTTGTAATAATTCTTTAAGGGATCGTTCATCAATACTAACAGCAATCATTTTTCCTTTATCATCTTTTACTGCTTCTAATATAGCATTAGCCCTTTCCCGACTTAAAAAAACTAAATGTTCAGGAGCAAAGACTCCAGAAAAGCATAAAGCAGGTAATTCTCCATAACTGTGTCCTGCAAGAATATCAGGTTTTATTCCTAAAGAATGTAGAAATTTTGCTATAGCTAAATCTACAATACCTAATAAAGGCTGAGTATTTTGGGTCTCTGTTATAGACTTTTTTTGTTTAAGTAAGCTTTCATCATCAAAGACTGCATGTGGGAATATTACTTTTTCATATTCTTTATTTTGTTGTAATAAATCTCTCATAGCAGGAAAGGCAACAAATAAGTCTCTGGCCATATTGACCCTTTGACTTCCTTGTCCAGAAAATAAGAAAACTATTTTCCCTTCTTTAAGGTTTCTTAGGTAAATTCCTTTTTCATTTTTTTGATTAGAAAGTATAACATCAATCTTTGATAATAAATCTTCATGATTGGTAGCTACAATACAAATCTGTATATCTTTTTTATTATATAAGGATAAACTATAAGCTATATCCTTTAAAGGGAGTTTATCATTGAAATGTAATAATTGTTTGATTTTTTGTAATAGGCTTTGAGCTTCTTCTAAAGTATCTCCACGAAATACAAATAGCTCAGAGGGCCAAGACGGAAGCGTACTTTGAGTAGAAATAGTAGGCTGATAATTCTCCATTACTACATGGAAATTTGTTCCTCCAAAACCAAAAGCACTAACTCCAGAAATTCTTTTGTCATTATTCCAAATTCCTGCTTTTGTATTGAAAACAAAAGGGCTGATTTCTTTATTATAAAAAGGATTAGGTTTATTTAAGTGTAAAGTTGGAGGTTGTATTCCATAATAGGTAGAAAGAGCCGCCTTAATTACTCCAGCAATACCTGCTGCACATTTGGTGTGGCCAATTTGTGTTTTTACTGATCCTAAATGTGTTTGACCTTTTACAGCCCCCGATTCTAAAAACATGTCTGTTAGAGCACTAAGTTCAGTGCGGTCTCCTACAACAGTTCCGGTACCGTGAGCTTCAATTAATTCTACTTCTGAAGGTAATATACCCGCATTTTTATAAGCTCTTTGTAAAGCTTTAATTTGACCTTTTTTATTAGGAGCAGTCATGCCTAAGTTTCTACCGTCACTGCTTCCTCCTGTACCTCTTATAACTGCATATATTCTATCATTATCCCTTTCGGCATCTTCAAGTCTCTTAAGTATTATCATGCCAATTCCTTCTCCTAGTGCAATACCATCAGATTCAGAATCAAAAGAAGCGCAATATCCTTTTTTAGACAAAGCATAAGTTGCAGAGAACATAAGGAAGTCGTTTAAACCATTATGTAAATCAGCCCCCCCTAAAATCACAATATCAGATTTATTATTTTGTAATTCCTGATATGCAATATCCAAAGCAGCAAGAGAAGAAGCACATGCGGCATCTACTGTAAAATTACTACCACCTAAATTAAGGCGATTTGCTATCCTCCCTGCCACAACATTGGATAAAACTCCAGGAAAAGAGTCTTCATTTAATTTAGGAAGCATTTGTTTAAATTCTTCTGGTAATTCACCAAATACTTGTTTTGCATATCCACGAAATCCATATGCTGCTGCTAAATCTGTGGCTCCTTCAGCTCCAATTATTACGGAGGTATTTTCTCCATCAAACGTAGCAAGATCATAGCCGGCATCTTCTAGTGCTCTTTTAGCTACCAAAAGGCTAAGTAGCTGAACTGGTTCTATGGAGGCTAAAGATTGTGGGGGGATGCCAAATTCTAATGGATCAAAGTCTATAGTTGGAATAAATCCACCCCATTTGGAAGATACATAATCTGTATCTCGCGTTTCAGGATTATAAAAAAGATCTTTATTCCAACGAGAATCGGGAACCTCAGTTATATTATCTTTCCCTAAAATAATATTTTTCCAATATTCATCTAAATTTTGGGCCCCCGGAAAAATTCCTGCCATTCCTACAATAGCAAGTTTTACAGGCTCATGTGGGGGAGTAGGTTCTTGAATTTTGTCTAATTTTAAAATTAATGCTTGACTATTTATAGCAACACGTGTATGCAATTCTTTGATGGATATAGCTTTATCTTGCAATGCGGCTATTTGTCCGATCATATAGATACCTTTTTCTACTTGTTCTTTATTATTTAGATAAATGAGTTTATCTCCTTTTCTTTCGATTCCTTTAGAAGCAATGCGTAAACGTCCGATATTCAATTCTTCTAATTTGATCCAAACTTCTTTAGAATCTAAACCTTGAGATTGAAGTTGTTGTTTTTCATGATTAAAATAATCAATAAATGGAGAATCTAAAACACGCGTTTCCTGTCCTGGAGCAGCTTCTAATAAAACGGTTTTATCTTGATTTATAGCTTGTGTTTGATATTCTGAAACTATGGCTCCTGTGTCTACAGCTTCATTTGTATAGAGATATGAAGACCCCATTAATACTCCTATTTTAGCTCCTCTTGCGGCTAAAGTAGCAGTCATGATAGAAATGAAGGCAGAGGAAAAATCGTTGTGTATACCTCCTGCAAAAAAAAGATTAAGCGAAGGAATGTCTTCTTGTTTTAATAATCTGAGAATTTGTTTTTCCCAGAGAACTAAGCTGGATAAAGGGCCTACATGCCCTCCACTTTCTCTACCTTCAAAAATAAAGTTTCGTGCACCTTCTTTTAGAAACATATCAAGTAAAGCTGAAGAAGGTACATGTAAAAATACTTTAATTCCTTCTTTTTCATATGGTTTAGCTAAAGAAGGTCTTCCTCCTGCAATAAGAACTATGGGGGGCTTAGCTTCTAAAATATACTTCATTTGTTCATCTCTCAGCTGAACAGGTGCAAAACCTAAAATTCCTACTCCCCACGTTTGATCTTTGAGAAGTTTTGCAGTTTTTAATACTGTATTTTTTGCCGTATTTCCCTGCATAAGACTCATAGCTATAAAAGGTAAGGCTCCTTCCTGAGATATTTTTTTAGCAAATTCAGGAACATCGCTTACTCTTGCCATAGGTCCTTGCGCTATAGGATATTTTATGTTCAGATCTTTACATAAATTATTTTCAGAACTTAATATGTTTAAAGATTGAGCTTGTAACAAATGTCCATATGATGCTTCATGAATAGCAAAAATAAAATGAGATAAGTTTTTATATTGATCCACAAAGTTGACGGACAATGTAATATCTTGCCCCATGGGAAGAATGTTTTGAGATAAATCTGCTCCTCCTAAAAAAGGAATTATATCATTATATGTAGGATTCTTAGGTAAAGAAGGGGAATTTTTTCTTAAAAGAACCCTAAAATTATCTATTAAAATAGTTTCGCTACCACTTAATTTACTTAATATATTTTTAGTTTCTTTGTTTAAAGTACTGCATTCCGGAAATAAGGCGACTTGACTATCCAAAATAATTCCTTTTGCTCCAAGGGCTAAAGCAGCTGCTGAGGTATGAATTCCCATCCCTCCTTGTAAATAAATATTTATAGGAAGTTGTGAGTAATTTTTCATTATTCCTTGAAATAATACAAAAGTAGATTCATAGGCTACTTTACCTGCTCCTTCATTTCCTTTTAATATAATATTTTTTGCTCCGTTTTTAATGGCTGTAATTGCTTCTTCCAGAGAGTATACTTGATAGTATAATTCAATATTTTTTTTAGGAGAGAACTTTATGTTTAAAGGAAGAATTACTTTGGAAACATTTTTTGGTAATTCTATTGAAGATATAGCTTGGGATGAATAACAAACCCCAAAATGATTTTTTGTTTTTTCTGACAGGTCTTTTAAACATTGTTCAGCTAATTTTTTATTGTGTCCAAGATGTAAAATCGGGAATGCCCCTAACTTAAAAGTGTTTAATGCTAAATTAACATCCGGAATTTCAAAAGGAGAAAGAACGAATAACTCTTTTTTTTCTTGCATGGCTTACTTATTCAATATGGTATTTAAACAATATTATTTTATAATTTGTGTAATGATCAGTTATTTTGTTTAAATAGTAATAATAGTATTACTTTATATAAAAGTTATCACCTCAATTTAGCGTGATAATTAGTTTTTAAACTACATAAAACAATTTGTATGCAAATATAGTAATTAATATTATATGTTTTTAGCTATATAGCATATAAACTTTTCAATTTATATGTTTGGTATATTAAAAAAAATACAGCTAAGATTGTAGAAATTATGTCGGATAGAGGGATGGAAAGCCAAATTCCATTGAGGTTGAAAAAATTTGGGAGTATGAAAAGAGAAGGTATAAGTACTAAAAATTGTCGTGTCATACTCAAAAAAAATGATAAAATAGCCTTTCCAATACATTGAAAAAAATTAGAAACTACCATTTGAAATCCACTTAAAGGTAGAGTTAGGGTCATTATTTGTAATGCTATAGATGCCTCTTTCGCTAAATTTGGTGAAGGGTTAAAGGGTTGTACAACCCAATTTGGAAGAAAGAAACCAAATAATAAACCTAAGAATCCTATAAAAACTCCTACTTTTATTGTGTAAATTAAAGTTTCTTTTACTCGCTTCATTTTTTTTGCTCCATAATTATATCCTATTATAGGTTGCATTCCTTGAGTAAGTCCAACCAATATCATGATAAAAACCATGATTAAACGGTTAGCAAT
This sequence comes from Apibacter adventoris, assembly GCF_002964965.1. Lineage (NCBI taxonomy): Bacteria > Pseudomonadati > Bacteroidota > Flavobacteriia > Flavobacteriales > Weeksellaceae > Apibacter > Apibacter adventoris. Next base: position 54,496 of record NZ_PSZN01000002.1, on the reverse strand, counting down.
AGTATAAGCCTCAATAGCTGTACTTCCTCCAAACTTTTTTAATTGATTATTAATGAAAAAGATGACAAGAGATGCGGCTATTTGCATAAAAAAGGGAGCAAAGCCTATGTTAATGATCGACCAGGTAATATTTGTATTTATTCGTACTCTTTTCCAATGAAATAATAAAGTATGTTTTTTTTGGAAAAAATGTATCATCACTACAGTTACACCTATAAGCATGGATATTGTAGTAGCTATGGCAGCCCCTTTCATTCCCCAATTGAAAATAAAGATAAATATAGGAGCTATGATAATATTGGCTATAACTCCTATGAGCATGGTATACATAGATTTTTTAGGATATCCGGATGCTCTCATTATACTATTGAAAGCAATATTTAAAGTTAAAAATATATTTCCGGGAAGATAATATTGTAAAAATTCTTTGGCATATGGAAAAGTATCTTCCGTTGCTCCAATAGAAATTAATATAGAATCATTATATATGTATATCCCGAAGACGGTTATACTTGTTAAAATTATAGTAAGCAAAAAGGAATTGCCTACCACTTTTTCAGCAGATTCTTGGTCTTTTTTACCTAAATATAATGAAACTCTTGTGGCAGCTCCTGCTCCGATTAATAAACCTATTCCTGAAATTAGATTCATAATAGGAAGTACTACGCCTAGTCCCCCTATAGCATGATCTCCTAAATTTGGGCCATGACCAATATAAATACTATCAATTATATTATATAAAGCAATTACAGTAATACCGATAATTGAAGGAATAGCATATTGCCAAAGAAGATTACTGATTTTTTTATTTTCTAAATCTTCTATATTTTTACTTTTGTAAATTTCCATATATACTTAGATGAAAACATAGGCAGTGTTTTTTTAAGAAATAGATATTCATAGAAATATAGTTAAATACAATTTTGATTATTCTTTTACTAATAATCGAAATCCCTCGCCATGAATGTTTACGATTTCTACGTTTTCATCTTCTTTAAATAATTTTCTAATTTTTGCAATATATACATCCATGCTTCTTGATGTAAAGTAGTTGTCATTATGCCATATTTTAATTAGAGCTTCTTCTCTAGGCATAAGGTCATTTTTATACTTACACAGAAGTTTTAATAATTCATTTTCTTTAGGTGAAAGCTTGTACATTTTATCTTTTACCTCTAATTGCCTAAGTTTAGTGTTAAATTTGAAACTTGAAATTTCATAAACTTCTTTGTCTTCATTTTCTTCATTAGTTGCATTATTGTTATTTCTTTGCAATACCGCATTAATTTTATATAACAATACTTCAGAGTCAAAAGGTTTAGTTATATAATCATTAGCCCCTAATTTATATCCTGTTAATATATCTTCTCTCATATTTTTAGCTGTTAAAAATATGATGGGAATATCCGGATTTATGTCTATTATTTCCTTTGCTAATGTAAATCCATCTTTTTTAGGCATCATAACATCTGAAAGGCATAGATCAAAAGTATCGGATTTAAATTTTTCCAATCCATCCTCACCATCTACGGCAAGGGTGACATCATAATCATTCAAGGTTAAATAATCCTTTAGTACGGCTCCAAAACTTGGATCATCCTCTATTAATAATAATTTTACTTTTTTATCCATAGTTTGATTGATTTAAAGGTATTTTTATAATAAATGTTGTTCCTTTGTGTAGTTTACTTACAACTTTAATACCACCTTTGTGTAATTTAATTATATTTTTAACGTAGGCTAAACCTAAGCCATGTCCTTTAACATTGTGAATATTCCCTGTTTCTTCCCTATAAAATTTTTCAAAAATCTTTTTTATTACATTTTCCTGCATTCCTTTGCCTTTATCAGAAATTTCAACAACATAATCATTTTTATTATTATATGTTTTTACTGTAATTTCTGGCTTTTCCGGGGAATATTTATTAGCATTATCTAATATATTTACAAAAGCATTTGTTAAATGAAAACCATCTACAGAAGCTATATGTTTTTCGGCTGTATAATTTTCAATTATTTTGCCTCCTCTTTGTTCAACTTGTACTCGAACCGTTTTTACACTGTTTTTCAGAACATCTCTTATATCGGTTTCTTTACGTACAAGTTCTAAAGCATTTCTCTCAAGTTTAGACATTCTTAAAACCATTTCTACCTGTTTTTTCATTCTTTCATTTTCCTGTTTAATTAATGAGATATAAAATTTCATTTTTTCAGGATTTTCTTGTATTTTTTCTGATTTTAATGTGTCTGTTGCTATATTTATAGTAGCTATAGGAGTTTTAAATTCATGAGACATGTTATTTATGAAATCAGTTTTTATTTCCGAGATCTTTTTTTGTCTAGACATATAATAAATAGAGGCAATATAGATAGCTATAATTATAAGGGTAGAAGCTATAGTAACTGCGATTGCACCAAAAATAGGATTTAATACTGAATATTGTTTAGAAGGAAAATAAACTGAAAGATAATATTGAGTATTATCTTTTCCATCTGAAAATAAAATAACATTATAATTTTGTTTAGGGTGCTTACTTAAAACAAAATCTTTGCTATGCACAGAGGTAGGTTTTAAATTATTATTTAATATGCCACATTTAAAATCTGTATCTATATTTTGTTTTTTAAGTTCTTGGTTTACTATAGAATCAATTTGTTTAATGGATACTCTAGATTCCAAGCTCATTTGATTTACACTTAAACGGGCAAACTCATCTAAGGTAAATTTTGGGCTAGTAAAGCTATTTTCAATATTTTCTTCAATAGGTCTTAATTTTTGATCATTTGAATCCTTTTTAATCTTGAGTACACCTTCATCAGTTAAAAGATTCGTAATTTTTAAAGTATCTTTTTTGGAAAAAGGAATAGCGAGTGGTTTTTTATGAACAATGGTTTTTTTATAGATAATGTATTTAACAGATTGAGAATCTATTACACTCATTGCAGTTTGAATTGTACTGGAATCTTTTTGAGCATTAATATTTTGATAAAAATTGGTAAAAGGCTTATAAAATTTATTGATTTCAAGAGTGTTAAGTTTTTGGGAAGAGCTATTTAATGCTTTATAAACTCTTGAAGAAAAATCTTGTTCTCCTGCATCTACAGATTGTTTAAGCCAGAAAATTTGCAACCCAATAAAGACAATGAGTGAAATTGTCATAAGTCCTGATAAAATGGGAATAAAACGTTCCTTCATGTTACAAAAATAATCAATTAAATATTAAGTAAATGATTAGGATTTATTTACTAATAAAAATAAGAATAAAAAATAAAATGACAGTAATATTACGTTCTATATTAATGTTTTAAATTTATGAAATTCTTTGAAAATAACGTAAATTTGCTTGTTAATATTATTATATACCATGCAAGAAGAAGAAAAAAAATCACTTAATTTTTTAGAACAAATAATAGAAGAAGACTTAAGTGAGGGTTTTCCACAAGATAAATTAAGATTTAGATTTCCTCCAGAACCTAATGGGTATTTACATATTGGTCATACCAAAGCTATATGGATAAATTTTGGATTAGGAGAAAAATATAAAGCACCGGTTAATTTGCGTTTTGATGATACAAACCCCGAAAAAGAGGAACAGGAGTATGTAGATGCTATAAAAAGAGATGTAGAATGGTTGGGATATAAGTGGGATAAGATATGTTATGCTTCAGATTATTTTCAAAAGTTATATGATTGGGCAGAAAAATTAATTTCAGAAGGAAAAGCATATGTAGATGATCAAACTTCTGAAGAAATTAATGCTCAAAGAAAATCACCTTTTGAAAATGGTATTGAAAGTCCTTTCAGAAATAGAAGTGTAGAAGAAAATCTTCTTTTGTTTAGGCGAATGAAAGCCGGTGATTTTGAAGAAGGGACTCATGTTTTACGGGCAAAAATAGATATGAAGTCTGCAAATATGAATATGAGGGACCCAGTTATGTATAGAATATTAAAAAAGCCACACCATAGGACCGGAGAAGAATGGTCTATTTATCCTATGTATGATTGGACACATGGAGAATCCGATTATATTGAGCAAGTATCACATTCTTTATGTTCTTTAGAGTTTGAAAATCACAGACCACTTTATGAATGGTATCTAAATCAGGTATATAAAAAAAATACAACCAAAAGTAAACAAAGAGAATTTGCTCGATTAAATGTTAGTTATACAATTACAAGTAAAAGGAAGCTATTAAAATTAGTAGAAGGGAAATATGTCACAGGGTGGGATGATCCGCGAATGCCTACCGTTTCCGGTATGAGAAGAAGAGGATATACCCCGGAAGCAATTAAAAACTTTTTAGAAAGGGTAGGAGTTGCTAAAAGAGAGAATCTAATAGATGTTTCCCTTTTAGAATTTACGGTAAGAGATCATTTAAATAAAATTGCACCAAGAGTAATGGCGGTTCTTAATCCAGTTAAATTGGTTATTATCAATTTAAATGAAGACAATGAAGAATGGGTTTCGTTAGAAAATAATCCTGAAGATCCAAATTCAGGAGAAAGAAATGTACCCTTTTCTAAAGAAATATATATTGAAAGAGAAGATTTTATGGAAGAAGCTCCTAAAAAATTTTTCCGTTTAACTTTAGGGGGAGAAGTAAGATTAAAAGGGGCCTATATAATCAAAGCAGAATCTGTGCAAAAAGATGAGCATGGGAATATCCAAACCATCTATTGTACCTATGATAAAGAAAGCAAAAGTGGAAGTGGATCAGAAGCAAGTATGAGGAAAGTAAAAGGTACTTTACATTGGGTGTCTGTAAGACATGCCTTGCCTATAGAAGTAAGGATATATGATCGATTATTTATTGATGAGTCTCCAGATAGTCATGAAGATGATTTTTTGGAATATTTAAATCCTGAATCCTTAAATATTATTAAGGGTTTTGCAGAACCAAGTTTAAGCGAATCAAAAGTTGGAGATAAGTTTCAGTTTCAAAGGATAGGTTACTTTGCTGTTGATAAAGATTCTAAAGAAAATAAGTTAATTTTTAACAGAACTGTAACTTTAAAAGATACATGGGCAAAAATTAATAATAAATAAAAACCTATAACAAGATGAAAAAATTACTTTTAACAGGAGTCATGATGGTCTTTCTATCAATAGGGAAAGCCCAAGAAGTAAAGATTCCGGCAGCTAGTTTGAAATCTAAGATTGAACAGATGGTCGGACTTACGGATATAGAGTTAGAATATTCTAGACCCAATAAAAAGGGAAGAGTAATTTTTGGAGGTTTGGTTCCTTACAATGAGCTATGGAGAACCGGAGCAAATGAAAATACTACAATTAAGTTAGGGGATGATGTCGAGATTAATGGAAAAACTCTTCCCAAAGGGAAATATGCTATATATACCATTCCTAATATTGATAAGTGGGAAATAATTTTTTATTCGGATTCAGATAATTGGGGTACACCTAAGGAATGGAATGAGTCGAAAGTAGCGCTTAGAACTTTAGTCCCTGTTCAAAATTTACCCGCATCGATAGAAACATTTATTATAGGTATCAATAATCTTTCAGATAATTCAGGACATTTACAGCTAGCTTGGGATCAAACCTTAATAGATTTAAAATTTAACGTACCCACACAAAAAATTGCTAATGCAAGTATAGAAGGGATTTTGGCTAATCCCAAAGCAGATGCTAATGCATATTATGCTTCTGCAAACTATTATCTTCAATCTGGAGGAGATATGAAAAAAGCATTAAATTGGATCAACAGAGCGATAGATTTAAAACAAGGAGATTCTCCCTATTGGTTTTACAGAACCAAATCTTTAATTCAAGCAAAATTAGGGAATATTAAAGAAGCAATAGAATCTGCAGAAAAATCTTTAGATGGGGCTATAAAAGTAGGTAATAAAGAATATATAAAAATAAATACAGATGCGATTAAAGAATGGAAAAAAGTATTGTAATTAAATTCTTCACGTAGTGAAATATAATGTATGAAATATTTTAAGAGCTGTTATAGTACCTAATATAACAGCTCTTAATTTTATTTAATGATAAAATAATCGTGTAGTTTTTATATAAAATAAGAAAATATTTCTACAAAAATATAAGGGAAATTAATAAAAAAGAATATTTCAAATTTTTTAAGATGAAATAAATAAATTGAAATTTTAAACCATTTATAAGTCAAAAACAGATGGTCGTTTAGTTATAAAACTATCTTTAATCCATAAAAAAAATGCCCCTATGAGATAAAAGGCAAAAATTCCACCTAATGTTATAAATGAAAGATAAATAAATAACAGCCTCAATTTAGAAGCTCTTACTCCAAATTTTTCAGAAACTCTGGAGATTACTTCGAAGCCATTAGCTTCAAGCACTGTGCGTAAACGTTCAATCATTTTGAAAAAAAATAATTAAAACAAATTTAATGATAATTTATTAATTTATTGAAAAATTAATATTAAATAAAACAAGCCATATAATTTTATAAAAATTGATTTATATGGCTTGTTTTAAATAAAGATTATTTATCTGTAACTTTCATCATAATTTCTAAGTAAAATCCAACCGGTAAACTTTCTTCCATCAGCAATTGTAATAATATACCAATAGGAGGTGGTAGGCAGGTTACGTCCTAAATATTTTCCATCCCATAAGAAACAATTATCAGATTGTTGTTCAAAAACCTTTTTACCATATCGGTCAAAGATCTTAATTTGAGAAGGGGAGTTAAAAAGATTTAATCCACAAAGTTTCCAGGAATCATTATACCCATCCCCATTAGGGGTAATCGCATTAGGAACTTTAAAAATTATTCCTTTAGAGGTAATAGCTTCGCATCCGTTAGCTTTAGAACGTACATAAAAAGTATATATACCCGGTTCTAAATTATTAAAAGTATTACTAGTCTGCCAGTTGATATTGTCTATGGAATATTCTAAAGGCTGAGGTCCTTTAGCTATAACTGTAATATAATTATCACCAGCTTTAAGCTCTAAGATAACCGGGTCTTCCAAATGTTTTGCTTCAACCTTAAAAACGACAGAACAAGTTAAGTTATAATTTAAGTATTTAGTAACTTTTAATGAATATACTCCTATATCTTTAACTGAGAAATATCTATCCGTACTTATAACTCTACCGTTTAAAGACCATTCCCATTCATCAAAATTTCCTCCGTTAAGTTTTAAACTGTCAATTCTAGGACAGAGATAAATGAATTTTGGTAAAGGATTATCAGGGTAGTAGGTTTTTAATTTAATTTTAGCTAAGGAAGGACATTTTTTTCCTACAGGATTTAATTCGTCTAATCTTACATAGACATAATCAACTTTAGGATTTAAATTTTGATAGGAACTAAAATTAGTTTGTTCATTTTGTTGTTTCTGGGCATCTTCTAAAGAAGAAAAGTAAGAAAACTTAACATTTGTTTCAGAAAGAGAATTAATTATATCAGCATTTACCAGCGATAAATCAAAAGAAGTGTATCCGTCATTATCTCCATCACAAGCTTCTAATTCTACTTCTTTGTTAATTAAAGAAATTTTAGGATTTGTAGTAATTATAATAGTATTTACATTTATACATCCGGTTATTTTATCTACAACTCTTACAAAAATATTGGTATCAAAGGAATTAATAATATATTTTTGATTTTTAGGCAATTCAGCATTATTTTTCCAAGCATCTTCTTTTGTAAGAAAATATGAGAGGTTATAATTAGTAGGAGTATCTATAAAACCTATATGATCTAACTGATCAGGAATAATATAGAAAATATCGTCCAAATCATCATCACAAATAGGCATAGTAAACGGTCTAGGTTCGGGTGCTTTAAGTTTATTCATAGTGATCTTATTAATCCTAAAGCAACCTTTAGTTCTGCTTTCAAACCGTACATAAATAGTTGTGTTACCCAATACAGGCAAATAGTTTGTAATAGCTGCAGTAGGAGTATCTAAATCGCCTAAAGGAGCTACTCCTGTTTCTGCATCTGTAAGATTTGTATAGAAAGTAACATGCAGGTCATTAAGTTGGTTTGGATACAGATTTGTTTGCATAGAGCTGATTTTTGAAGTCAGGTCTATACGGGTATCATTGCCTGTACCATTTTCAAATTGACAAATATTGCCTATGTCATAATCCTTTGTACGAATGCTTGGATATACGTTAAGGTTTATTACAGCAATACTATCACAATATCTATCTGCCGAAATTCTTACATATACTTTATCATTATATTTTACAGTATTTTCATAATTGGTAAGTTCTTGTTCATCAATAGGATTTTTGTTATTTTGGGCGTCATCTTCTGTTTTAAAATATTTAAATTTTGTATTATTATCCGGGAGATATTTCGCCCAAATATCTTCCACCGATTTTAGATTAAATAAACTCTTTCCGTCATCATATCCCGGTTCGGTATTTTCATCACATTTATCTAGATTTATTCCAGTTTTATTGATAGGATCTTTTTTATCGATAGGAACTTTTTTATTGACTAGAAAGGATATTCCTACGATAGAATAACATCCGGTGTTATCATTTTTATCGATTCTTGCATATATAATATAGAAGTTAGGGTCAGATCCATTTCCGTGGGTAAGATTGTTTTCAGAAAAGGTAAAATTTGTTTTATTTAATAAATCATTGGGATCTTGGTTTTTGGCTCCTGTAATAGTTGAGTAATATGTAAAAGGATACAGGCTGTTTATAGTAGTAAGTGTTTCCCCAGGAATTATTCTTTCTCTATATTCATCCAGATCAGGAATAACAAATTTACCATCTATATGCCCATCACTTTCATCACAGATTTCCGGGAATATATCTTGAGCTTTAGGAGAACTATAAAGGGTAACATTTAATTTTTTAATAATGTAACACTTGTTGATTGAATCACTTCTAAGTATAAATTTTACCCAAATCTGACTGGCAGGGGTTATTATATAATTATTAATCTCAGTATCAGGAATTTCATTAATGCCATCTACTGCATTTTTTCTTGAAGTATAATAAGTAATTTTAAAATCCTTTGCATTAGATTTATTATTATCAATCATTTTTGGAGGATATTCTTCAAGGTTAATTTCTTTAGACATTTCCCCCGCAACACAAGATATAATTTCACCATCTTTTATTTCCCCTTTATCTTTAAAAGGATTTAAGGCATCTATTGTAAAGGATTTGATTGAAAAACAGCCAAAATTTTTGTCTTTAACTCTTGCCCATATAGTTTTCGGAAAAGAATTGATAATATAAGCAGATGATTTAGCATCTATATCATTTTTAGCATCTTCTTCAGTATCATAATAACTAAAGTTATAGCCGGAGATGTTATAAGATAAATCCAATATTTTAGTTCTATAATCATCAAGATTTACAATTTCTTTGGTCTCTCCATTTTCATTTCCAGTATTATTATTACAAATAAAGAAGGAAAGAGGAGAGCTATTTAATTTAGGAGATTCTTTTAAATCAAATTCTATTTTGGTAATAATAGGGCAATCTCCTGTATTTTTTAATATTCTTACCCAAATGAAATTGGTAGGCGTGACAGTAAATGTTGTAAGGGAAGCAGTAGTATTATTTGTTGCCTCTTCCTCTGTGGCAAAAAACTTATATGTGGTTGTTGGAGGACCTGTTAATCCCGGATTTACAGAAATAAACTGATCCTGTATAAACTGAGTAGTTACAGTTTCTTTTTTATCGTTTTCACTATCACAAATATTAATAGTTTGGTTAATAATGTCAAGAGGAAATATAAATGTAATTTTTAAAGGTATAACTTTTACACATTGGGTTTTTTTATCATATACCCGCATATAAATAATGTGCTCATTATTAACACTATTATAGATTAGAGGATTTCCATCATAAACTCTTCCTCCTAAAAGGGTTCCATTATCGCCATTCAAGGCTCCTTTTTCAGTACTATAAAAAGAAATAACAGAATTAGAGTCCTTACTAATGATGAATTGATTTAAATCAATTTTTCTATTTTTATCATTTTTATTAGCACAAGGAAAAAGCTCTGCATTATACTCTGGTAATGATATAGAAGTTTTTGAAAATTCAAATTTTATTTCTACAAATATAGGGCATTCATCTTGTATTTCTAAACGGGCCCAAACAGACATTGGAGAAGTGTTTACTTCAAAATTTTCAATATTTGTGATATATTGATATGGGTAATTGACGCTGGCACTTTCTATAGTATTATAGTAACGAATGGGGGTTTTTAATTTTGCTAATTGTGCGGGACTAAGTAAAGCTTTTAAATCTTCTTCATAGTTAGTTTTGTTTAGAATATTTATTATTTCTTTATTATTATTATCAAAATCACAAACCTCATAGGGACCTATAATTTTTTGATTTATAGGGGAGAGAATAAAATGGATTTCATGTTCATAAATACAACCAAAAAATTTTAGATAGACATAAATAGTTTTTTTTTCAAATTGTACAACTTCAGTTTCATTAATATAATTTTCTAGAGTGTTGTCTAATTTATAGTCAAGAAGGTCTTGTTTACTTTTAAAAAATAAAATATTTGTGGCCCTATTTGAATAGTATGAATTAATAATATTTTTGTATTTATTATAAAATGAAACTTTTTCCTTTCCTAGCCCATCAATATAAGTATCACAAATGAAAAATACGTCCGGATCTATTTCTGATTTTGCAGAGGCAAAAACCGGAAATTTGACAGATGTTTCTACTCCGTTGGATTTTATTTTATAAACAGCCTTTATGTTTCTGGCACTAGGAACAGATACAACATAGGTATAAGGAGGAGTTTTAGTTATTAATTCATTTGTTTTAAGATCATAAAAACCAACAATATCTATTTTATCCAGAATTAGTCCGGGAGGCAAATAATATCTTAGATAATTTTTATCTAATCTAACAGTATAGGAGGTTTTGTCAGCATTACATAAATTAAGTCCACCGCCACCGCCACCGCCAGCACCACCATCATCTATATCATCGCTGCATTTTACAGGTTTAAATTTTATTTGACTATAACTTTCGCAATAATCTTTTGAAGTGGCTTTCACGTATATAGTGGCACTTAATGTTATGGTAGCAGATTTAGGATCACTAATCTTATACCAGTAAGAATAGCTAGGATCCGTAAAATATTCAAAAGTAAGTCCATTGGTAGGAAAATTAATTAATTGAGATTCATGTTGGGTCAAATCATATTTAATGGTTTGGCCTTCAATTACATCGCATATCTCGAATTCCTCTTTAGGTATATTTAATCTTATAGTCTTCTTTAATTTTATTTTAAAGGGGACGATAGTGAAACATGACGGATCATTATAATTGCTATTCCAAACTCTTAAATAAAAAGTTTTTGTGGCATCAGGTTCACCATTTACATCTAAATTAAAAGAATTTTCATTAATTTCTCCTATTCCGTTTTGGGCATCGCTCAAAGAAGTAAACACTTTGTGATAAGTACCCGATAAACCTTTGAAATTATAATTTTTTATTTTAATTATTTTTTTACCACCATTATCCGGATCACATTCTTCGAAATATTGATTTTCCGGGACAACAGGTTTCTTATTTAATTTTAAATTAATTTTACCTATTGTATAACAAACTCCCTTTTTCAATACCTTTACATATATAGTCTTATCATTAGAGTAAACATAGTTCTTCGGGTTGTTAATCGGGTTAATAGGAACAGAATTTGCATCTAAATTTTCGAAATAAGTAAATATTAATGATTGGTCTGGATTTATTTCTGATTGATAACCAGTCAAATCTATAGTATAATTTTTACCGCTATCTAAACAGAAAGCTTGCGTAGTAATTTCTTTGACCTTAGGAAAGTTATTTGAAAATTTAACGTCTATATCTTCTTTTATCGTAAAGGGAGAACATAAATTGTAAGTTACTTCAACAGAATATTTACCATCTTCTGCAGGTTGTACAATAATTGTTTTTTTATTTCGGGTTCCTGAAATTTCAAATCCATTATATTTCCATACTATGGTTATATCTGTATTACCATTAGGAGTAAACCTCCAGCCCTCATTATGAGCTTCCCAGTTTCCGCTATTTCTGCCGGGAGCAATAATACCATTACTGGAATCATAATTGGTTAGCCCTACAATTGCATTTTTTCTGTAAGCATTGTCCTCATTAAAAATAGGATTAGTGCTTTCATTTTTATATCGGTCTTTTATATAAACATCAATGATATTAGTTGTTTCATAGAGTATGATTTGAGAGGTAGAATTTTTGTTAGGCATAGGATAGCCATATTGGGGGATATTGTTATAATTAATGATTACTTTTCGGTTAGGATATGTGCCTTCTACCCGATATCTAACCTCATTTATATTTAACATATCATGAAAGACGCCAAAAATTGAATTTTTAGGAAGTCCACTGATTAAGGTATTAACTGGAGCATAGGGACATTCATCTTTTGCCAATTTTGTGTTAAAACTAACGACCCCGTTATCACTAATGATAATTGAATTATATTTATTACCATAAAAACAGAAGTCAAAAGGAAGTGAAATAATATTGCTGAATGTATCATCTTGTTTTCCATTATCTCTTTTTATAGTTACTAAATTTCCATCTTTAAAATCTCCTATTGGCTTATATGGAACAGACTCAACATTATAAGTGTTAGGTTGTTTTATTTCAGGAAATTCTGTTATTAATTGGATTTTTTTTCCGGGTAAAAAATTATAATCACAATTAATGTTTATAATCTTAGTATTATTATTATGATCTTTTAATTTTACTTCAGGGATTAAGGCAGATTGAGAGAATAAATAATTAAAGCCTAATAGTATGAGAGTGAAATAAAGAAAAAATAATTTAAATTTTTGTAATTTCATTTCTATTATAATATTATACGAGATTTTTATTTGTGTAAAAAGGCTAAAAATGGTAAAACTATAAGCAAATATAGGATAAAAAATTATATTTTGCTACTAATAATTTCAATTAAAAAGGTTTGTTGTTTTTTCATTTTTTGTCAAAATTAATAATTTTTGTTTCATTAGTTGATTATAATAGTTTCGATATTAGATATAAATTCGTTATGAATAGGCTAAATATGCAAATTTTTCTTCATTATTAATTAAAAAAATAAATTATAAATTTTATATTGTTACTGAAAAGTCAATTCCTGTGTTTCAGATTTCTGAAAAGATAAAAATGAAGATTTTTTTTGTATAGAGCATTATCATAAATAATAAAAAATAAGTCTGTTTAGATTATTCTATCATGGAAAGTTGTATTCTTTTTCTTTCTTTTTCAATATTAATGATTTTAGCTTCAATTATTTGATGAAGCGTTACTACAGAATTAATATCAGAAATGAATTCTTTATGGATTTGTGAAATATGTATGAACCCATTTTCTTTAATCCCAATATCCACAAAACAGCCAAAATTAGTTATATTATTGATGATTCCTCGAACCTTCATTCCTATTTTAAGGTCGCTTATAGATTTCAAAGAAGGATCAAAACTAAAGAACTGAGTTTGTTTACGTGGGTCTAATCCGGGTTTTTCAAGTTCTTGTAAAATATCTTCTAAGGTAGGAAGTCCCACTTCTGAATTTAAATATGTATGAATATTAATTTTTTGTATATTTTCTTTATTCTGTATAAGATCTTTTATGGTAATTCCCAAATCATGAGCCATTCTATTAACCAATTTATAATTTTCAGGATGAACAGCTGAGTTATCCAAAGGGTTTTCCGCAAATGGGATTCTCAAAAAAGCAGAGGCTTGCTGAAAAATTTTTTCTCCTAGTCTGGGAACTTTTTTAAGATCTTCTCTTGAAGAGAACAATCCATGTTCTGCGCGGTAATTTATAATATTTTCCGCCATTTTTTCTCCTATTCCCGATACATATGAAAGTAGTGATTTACTTGCAGTATTTAAGTTTACGCCTACATTATTTACACAAGAGGAAACTACAAGATCCAGTTCTTTTTTTAGTAGGGTTTGATCTACGTCATGTTGATATTGTCCTACTCCTATAGATTTTGGATCAATTTTAACAAGTTCTGCTAACGGATCAGAAAGTCTTCTTCCAATAGATACCGCACCTCTAACCGTAACATCGTACGCAGAAAATTCTTCTCTGGCAATTTTTGAGGCAGAATATACAGATGCTCCTGCTTCATTAACTACAAAAACCTTAATGGGGCGTTCAAAGGCAATAGATTGGATTAAATGCTCTGTTTCTCTAGATGCAGTACCATTTCCTATAGAAATTGCTTCTATTTTATAGGCATTAATTAAAGATTTTATTTTTCTAACGGCTTCTTTAGTTTCTCTTTGTGGGGAATGGGGATATAAGGTGTCATTATGTAATAATTTACCTTGTTCATCTAAACAAACTATTTTGCATCCTGATTTATAGCCCGGGTCTATAGCAAGTATTCTTTTTTCTCCTAAAGGCGGTTGTAACAATAATTGTTTTAAATTGGAAGAAAATACATTAATGGCTGTAAGGTCGGCATTTAATTTGGCTTTTTGGAAAATCTCGTTACTTAGTGCAGGTTCTAATAAACGTGTAAATGAATCTTTAATTGCAATTTTAATTTGCTCTATAATTTTTTCCTGATTTGTTTTTAAAACAATTTCTTCCATAATTTTCAATGCATCATTGGTATTAACTTTTATTTTTAATCTTAAAAATCCGTCTTTTTCCCCACGTGTCATTGCTAATATTCGATGAGAAGGAGAGTTTTTTAATATTTCAGAAAAACTAAAATAATTAGAAAATTTTTGTGCATCGGCTTCATTTTCTTTTGAAATTATAATTTTAGATTCAATATGAGCAGTCTTATGGAAAAAATTACGAAGCTTATTCCGAATCCATTCATTTTCATTCAACCATTCTGCAATTATATAACGGGCTCCTTGTAATGCTTCATTACCGGTAGAAACATTCTTTGATACATATCTTTTCGCTAAAGCCTCCAAATCTGGAATGCTGTGCTGTTTCATAAGAATTTTAGCTAATGGTAATAGCCCGTTTTCCTTGGCTGTATCGGCTTTGGTTTTTCTTTTCTTTTTAAAAGGCAGGTAAAAATCTTCCAATAAGGTAAGATTATAACATGTTTCAATTTTAGTTTTTAGTTCATATGTAAGTTTTCCTTGTTCTTCAATACTTTTTAGAATATAGTCTTTCCTTTTTAAAATATCCTCATAATCTGATTTTAATTGAGCAATTTGAGCAATTTGTACTTCATTCATATTACCGGTTGTCTCTTTCCTATATCTAGCAATAAAAGGAATAGTACAGTCATCTTGTAACAATTTTATGGTATTTTCGATTTCTTTTTCTGGTAAATGGGTTTGTTTTTGAATAAAAGTAACTATATTCATCTAATAAAAATTTATTAAAGCAAAGTTAAAATTAATAATAACATTCTTTTATTATCATCCTCAATACTAATAAAATTCATAATTTTACATATGTATAATCGATAAATATGGAGATACTTAAGAAATATTTTCCAGAACTTACTCAAGATCAGGAAATGAAATTCAGTAAACTTCCGGAGGTTTACATGCAATGGAATGAAAAAATTAATGTTATATCCAGAAAAGATATAGACTCGTTATTAGAAAAACATGTCTTACATTCATTAGGAATTGCAAAGGTATTTTTATTTCCTCCTCATTCAAAAGTCATGGATGTAGGTACAGGTGGGGGCTTTCCTGGAATTCCCTTGGCTATACTTTATCCTGAAGTTGATTTTTTGTTGGTAGATTCCATTGGGAAGAAAATTAAAGTGGTAGAAGAAGTAGTAAAACTTTTGGGTCTTACTAATGTTCGAACTCTTCATAAAAGAGCAGAAGAAGTTCCGGAAAAATTTAATTATATAGTTAGCCGTGCTGTAACTCAAATGCCTGTATTTATGAGTTGGATAAAAGATAAATTTTTGACGTCTCATAATGAAATAAAAAATAACGGAGTTTTATATTTAAAAGGAGGAGATTTATCTGAAGAACTTAAAAAATTTCCTTCTGCAAAGCTCTATTCTTTAAAAGATTTTTTTGAAGAAGATTTTTTTAAAACCAAAAGTGTTGTATATATAGAAAAAACCTAAATGTAAATTTTTAAGCAATTAAATGTATAAAAATATTAAATGGACTATAATTCCAGTATTAGGAGTTAATTTATTAGTAAATGCTCAACTATCAGAAATATATTATGATAAAAATTATCAGATTAATACTGCAAAAGATCTGTATAATCAGGAAGCATATAGAGGAACCCAATATATAGTAAATGATTTGATTAATTTTAACCATTTAGAGTCGTATCAACAGGAAATTGCCAGCTTTTATGATGCGTTAATAGGGCTTATATTGCAAGATGAAGGTGCAGAAAATAATTATAATGCTTTTGTTGTAAAGTATCCGCAGAGTGCTATGGTCGAAAGTTCACATTTACAATTAGGGAATTATTATTTATCCCGTCAAAATTATGATCTAGCAGAAGAAGAACTTTCACAAGTAAATATTGAAAAATTACCTAGTGGCAAAAGAGCAGATCAATATATAAAGTTAGGATATGCTCAATTTATGATGCAGGATTTTGAAAATGCTGAAAAAAGTTTACAAAAGGGTAGAACAACGGGGAAATATAAAAAACAGATTACTTATTTATTAGGACATATAGCTTATGCAAATGGAGAGTATGCAGAAGCTAAAGAAAAGTTTTCATCATTGGTAGAGGATCCTGAATTTACAGAAAAAGTAAGGCCCTATTTAGTACAAATTTATTTTAATGATGGAGAATATGATTTAGCTATTAGTAATGGAAAATCTTTGTTAAAGCAAAATAAACATCCAGAAATAGCATTGGAAATCTCGAAAATTATAGGGGAAAGTGAATTTAGAAAACAAAATTATACAGAAGCAGAACCTTATCTTAAAACTTATATTCAAAAAGCACAAAATCCGACATTAGCAGATTATTATCAAATGGGTTATGTACTGTATCAAGAAAATAAGTATGAAGAAGCAGTAAACTATTTTAATAAAATAATTGTCGGAGATATTTCTCCTATTTCTCAAAATGCCTATTATCAATTAGGAAATTCGTATTTAAAAATCGGAAAGAAAAAAGAAGCTCTAACAGCTTTTAAAGCTGCTTCTGAAATGGATTTTGATAAAACCATTCAGGAGAATGCGTATTTGAATTATGCAAAACTAAGTTATGAGGTAGGAAATCCTTATACTTCCGTATCTCGTGTATTAAATGAATATTTGAAGACATATCCACGTTCTGAATATAAACAAGAAATAAGGGAATTATTAATAAAGTCCTATATTAATTCAGGGAATTTTGCAGAAGCCTCTCAATTATTAGATCAAATACCCGATAAATCTCCTCAGTTACTTATTAAAGAACAAGAGGTTTCTTATGCCTATGGAGTTCAGTTATATAATCAGGGAGAAATAGAAGCTGCTTCCCATCAGTTTGAAAAAGCAAAAAAACTTAAAAATAATTCACAATATTATCTTCGTTCTCTTTATTGGAATGCAGATTGTCAATATCTATTAGGAAATTATCTGGTAGCAATAGAGAATCTGAATTCTTTACAGAAGTCGGGAGTCAATATTCCCGAGTCACAGCAAATACCTTATCAAAAAGGATATGCATATTTAAAATTGAAAAAATTTACAGATGCCGGACAGTCTTTTGAAGAATATCTAAAAAATCCTAAATCAGGGTATAAATCAGATGCGGAATTGCGTTTGGCCGATGCCTATTTAGGAAGTAATAATTTAGATCGTGCTGTGGATTTTTATGATAAAGTAGCTTCCTTACAAGATCAGGATGGAGAATATTCGCAATATCAAAAAGCTTTAGTTTATGGCCTTAAAAATGATCAAAAAAATAAAATTATAGAATTAGAAAAATTTGTAAAAAAATATCCCCAAAGCGAAAATATTGTAAATGCTTACTTTGAATTAGGATTAGCTTATGCCGAAACGGAAAATTACACTAAGTCTGATTTAAATTTTCAGAAAGTAATAGATACATCTAAAAATAATGATATGGTTGCAAGATCATATCTTAGTAAAGCAGATAATTCTTACAGTCAAAAAGAATATCAGCGGGCAATCAATGAGTATGGGTACATAGCTGACCAATACCCTCAAACTGACTACGCTTTACAGGCGGTGAATGGAGCCAAATCTGCTTTTATAGAAGGCGGGAGAGTTAAAGAATATGAAATATGGGCAAAAAAGAAAGGATATAGCATTAATAGTTCAGATGCAGAGGAATTAGCGTTTTTAGCTGCAGAAAAAGATTATTTAGAAAAAAAATATACATCAGCAGCACAGGAATTTAAATTGTTTTTGAGTAACTATGCTCACACAAACAGACAAACAACAGCAAAGTATTATTTAGGAGATAGTTATTTCCAGCTTAAACAATATGATCAGGCGATAGAAGTTTTAAAACCTGTAGCCAGTTCACCCAACGAATATCAAGAAGATGCCTTATATCGTTTATCAAAAATTTACTTAAAACAAGAAAAAGAAAATGATGCACGTTTGGCTTTAGAAGCTTTATATAAAATAACTTCCAACGAAGGATATAAATCTTTTGTAGAATTAGAGCTTATGTATATCTATTCTGAGGAAAAAGAGTATTCTAAAGCAAATGATATGGCTATAAAGGTTCTTGCAAATTCAAAAAATCCCGAAAACGTAAAAGAGCAAGCATCTTTAATAAAAGCTCGGGGATTATATTTCTCTGGCAAATTAAAAGAAGCCAGAAATATGTTTGCAAATTTGGAAAAGTCAACCCACAACTCCGTAAAGGCTGAAGCACTTTATTATAATGCTCTCTTTAAAAGTAAAGATAAAAAATATGATGCAAGTAATACCGTAATATATACTTTGACTTCCCAATATTCTGACCAGCAGTACTGGGGAGCCAAAGCCTTACTTATTATGAGTGATAATTATTATAATTTAAAAGATAATTATCAGGCAAGCTATATCTTAGAACAGATAATAGCCAATTATAAAGAATATCCAGATTTAGTTTCAGAAGCACAAAATTCATTAAGTAAAATAAAAAAATAAATGAATTTAATATAGATTTTAATCCTATGAATACTCAAAATAAAATATATTTTTTAACTTTTCTTTTAATTATTTCTACACAAGGATATGCTCAATTACATGAAGAAGTACTAAATGTTGGGAAAAAGAAAAATCCTGAAGTCAATGTGAAAAATATTCAGAAAATAAAAAATAATCCGGAAAGATACCCTCCTATTTCAGAACAACCATCTTTAGATAAAAAAGAGGATACCTTAACTTATTCTATTATTAATATTCCTGCAGTTTCAGATTTTCAAACCACTCAACTTCCTCCACAGCCTTTGAATTCAGATTTTAATGAATCCTATAAAGATAATTATTTAAAAATGGGTTATGGAAACCGAAATACACTATTAGCAGATGCCTATTATAATTATCCTATAGAAAATAATAGAGTGGGAATTAAGTTTTCTGCACTCTCCACAGACGGACCTAAAAATCAATATGATTGGAAAACAGCTTCTTCCCATATTAACACAGAAGCATTTTATTTATTAAAATTAAAAACAGGGAAGTTACATTTAGCAGGAAATTATACTTATAACGGATCTAATTATTATGGAATTAATGCTCCGGAAATATTTGCTACACCAGGAATGAAACTTAAACAAAATACAAATCAATTGTCTTTTAAATCAGATTATGATTTGTATTCTAATAATTATTTGGACAAGGCTTCCTTACAGGCAGGATATTGGTGGGATAAGTTTGATTCTAAGGAATCCTTTGTTGATATAAAAGCTCAATTAGCAAAAAGTAATGAAAATGCTTCTTTGTTAATTGGTGGATTAAATTTTGCAGTCGAAGCAGATGTTTTATTTAATTACACAGATACTCAATTTGGATTAGCCACAAAAAATAAATACTCATACATTACAGCAGGATTTTCTCCGGTTTTAAAAATATCAAGTCAGGGGTCTTACTTCCAAATTGGAGCTAATATGATTTATAATGGAGAACTAAAAAATAATAATAGCAAATTCTTTTTTCACCCCAAAGCAGAATTTTTATTTCATGCAGCAAAAGAAATTAGTGTATTTGCCGGTTTAAATGGTGGATTAAAACTTCATAATATGGCAGAGTTATCAGTGGAAAATCCTTATTTATTATCAAATCAGGTTTTAAAGCCAACTAATACTTTATATAAAATTTATGCAGGAATGAAAGGCGATGTAGGCGAAGGTTTTAAATATGAAGCAGAAGCTTCTTTCACCAAAGTTGAAGATTTTTGGGTTTATATGAAAAATTCAGTTGATTTAGTACAATCTTCGGAGTCTCTTACTTCTTATAACCGATCAAATACTTTTAATGTAGCATATGATGACGGTAATATTTTTACTATAAAAGGTTCCTTACAATATTTTTATAATGGAGATCTTAATTTAGGCATAGAAGGGGAATATAATCATTATGATTTAGATAAACTAAAAGAAGCTTATCATTTACCAAATTTTAAAATAGGTTTAGACGGAAATTATAAAGCAATAGATGATAAACTTAGATTAAGTGCTAAACTATTTTTTACAGGAGAAAGAAAAAGTAATTATTTATATTATGATCCGCAAACACTATCAGTTAATGAAGGAATTGCAAAATTAGATAGCTATTTTGATTTAAATCTTTCAGCATCTTATCAATTATTAAATAATCTCTCCCTATATGTAAACGGGAACAACTTATTTGGTAAACACTATGAAAGATTTCAAGGATATAAAGTTTTAGGAACTCAGATTTTGGGTGGCTTTATATTTAAGTTTTAGATATTTCCTATTATTTCCCTAATTAAACAATTTCAGAAATCATCTCAATTAATATTTTAATAAAAAAAATAAAAAAGTAAAAAAAGACTATTGATATTCAATAGTCTTTTTTAGTAAAATGTTTTTATTTAAAAGGTAAATTTAAGAAAGTAATTTTTTAACATTTTCAGATATAACTTTACCCTCTGCCTTACCTTGTAATTTTTTAGTAGCAATTCCCATTACTTTTCCGAGGTCTTTAATGTCTTTAGCTCCAGTTTCTTCTATAATTTTTTTAAGTTCAGATATTAATTCATCAGTGGTAAGTTGTTGTGGGAGGAATTGTTCTATAACTTTTGATTGGGCTAATTCATTTTGAGCAAGTTCTTCCCGGTTGTTAGCTTTAAATTGTTCATAGGCTTCCTTTCTTTGTTTAACAAGCCTCTGTAATAAAGCTATTTCTTGCTCTTCAGCTATTTGATCAGTTTTACCATCTGTTTTAAGTAATAGTAATTGTGATTTTATAGCCCTGAGAGATTCCAAAGCTACTTTATCTTTATTTTTCATGGCAACCTTTATGGCGTCCATTATTTTATTTTCTAAGTTCATATTTATTTTTTGTTTTTCCTAATCTACATTATCATGAAAAAAATTATTGGGACGAATTTGAATTTCGTTTGATTTTTTATTGAAATATACATTAGATTCATTATCTGCATTTTTTTTCTCATCCAAATCTACTCCTTGTCTTAAATAAGCAGGTATTTTTTCTACTTCGTCAACATTTTGTTTAGAGAGGTTCTGGAATTTACTATTCAATTTTTTAAGTCTTTCCCGCCTTTCTTTTATTTTCTTTTCCATTAAATCATTCAATGCTTCTATATTCTCTTCATTTATTTCAGAAGTAGTAATATTAATATCCGGAGGAATTGTATTTTTTTCATATTTAAAAATATCTTCCTCTGAGGAAACGGGATTTTTTTCTGTAGAAGAGTTTTCATCTGTAACCGTTACTTTTTGAGTAAAATTATCTATTTCATCTAAATTAAAAATAGAGGTTTGGTTTACTGCAATTTCTTTTTCTGATTTTATTTCCTCTTGTAAAGGATCTTCCTTAGAAACAAATGATTTTGCGTGATTTTCTGTTTCTTGATTAATTCTATCTTTTTTAATTAAAGTAATTTCTTCATCCAATTCTATTTTAGACGTGATTTGTTCCGGTTTATTGGATATTCCATAAGATATAATTTCTTCCTCCTCTTCTAAAGTTATTATTTTTTGAGGTGTTATGGGTTGGGAATGAAATTCTTTTTTATCTTCCGCTTCGGGTTGTAAGGTAAAAGAAGTTATTTGTGGTTCTTCATTATCTTTTTCCCTAGTAATAGTAGAAGCAGTTTTTCCTCCTATATTCATTGTATTAGGAAAAACAGGTTCATCACTTAAGGTATGGATAATTTTTTCTTTCTCTTTACCACTATTTCTTTCATCATCTATAGGAAATCCTGTGGCAATAACCGTTACACTTATATTTTCTCCTAAATTTTCATCTTCTCCAATTCCCATAATAATATTAGTATTATTACCAGATTCGGATTGAATATGATCATTGATTATACCTATTTCATCCACTGTAATTTCATCATCACCGGATACAATTAATAAGAGTACGTTTTTAGCTCCGGAAATTTTATTGTCATTAAGCAATGGAGAATCTAAAGCAGCCATAATAGCATCTTGAGCTTTGTTAGGTCCTGAAGCTATGGAAGAGCCCATTATTGCTGTTCCACTATCTGCAAGAACTGTCCGTGCGTCTCTTAGGTCAATGTTAATGGAATAATTTTTTGTAATTACTTCTGCTATTCCTTTAGCAGCGGTACTTAGCACTTCATTAGATTTTGAAAATCCAGATTTATATCCTAAATTTCCATATAGTTCCCTTAATTTATCATTTTTTACAACGATCAGAGAATCAACATTTCTTCGAATTTTTTCTAATCCCTTTTCAGCTTGTTCAAGGCGAGATTTACCTTCAAAAGAAAAAGGAATAGTTACAATACCTACGGTTAATATACCCATTTCTTTAGCTATTCCGGCTATTATTGGAGCTGCTCCTGTACCAGTTCCACCTCCCATTCCGGCGGTTATAAATACCATTTTGGTATCTTCTCCTAATGCACTTTTTATATCGTCTATACTTTCAAGGGCGGCTTGTTCTCCTATTTCCGGATTTGCCCCTGCTCCTAATCCCTCTGTAATCGTGGTTCCTAGTTGTATTTTGTTAGGGATTGGATTATTTACTAAGGCTTGAGCATCCGTATTACAAATAATAAAATCAACTCCGGTAATTCCTTGATCATACATATAGCCCACAGCATTATTACCTCCTCCACCTACGCCAATGACTTTTATGGCAGAGGGTCTGTTTTTAGGTAATTCAAAAAATAATTTATTGTTAGTATTATCCATCGTTTTTAGATTTTATTCAGTATCGTTAATGTATTTTATAAATTTTTCTTGAAAGGTTGAAAAAATTGACTTTTTCTTTTCTTTATTAGGTTTTGATACAACCTTTTCTTCTTTTTTTATCTTTGTCACTTTTTTGTTAGATTCTTGAATTACAGATTGTTGAGGGGTTTCCTCATCAGAATGAATAACTTTTTCCTTTTTTTCTGGTTCTATTTGGAGATTGTCGAGACCGGTCATTAATAGTCCAATTGCAGTAGCATATTCAGGACTCGCCAATTCTCCAGGCTGACCACTGGCTAGGTGTTCATTGCAATAGCCAATGCGTACATCCATACCTGTAGTATATTCTGTAAGTTGTCTAAGATGTTTTAGTTTTGCGCCACCACCAGTCATTACAATTCCAGCAATAAGTTTCTTTTTTTGTTCTTCACAACCATAGTTTCGTAATTCTAGATAAGCTAAAGAAATAATTTCTTCAATTCTGGCATGAATAATTTGAGAAAGCTTTTTTACTGTAATTTCTTTAGGATCTCTTCCATGTAATCCGGGAATGCTTATAACTTCAATTTCTTTGTTTTCAGAAGGCCATGCAGAACCATATTTTACTTTTAGAATTTCTGCTTGTCTTTCAATAATAGAACATCCGGTTTTAATGTCATCTGTAATTACGTTTCCTCCAAATGGAATTACAGCAGTATGGCGAATGATGTTGTCTTTAAATATTGCTATATCTGTAGTACCCCCTCCTATATCAATAAGGGCTACACCAGCTTCTTTTTCTTCTTGGCTCAGAACGGCATCAGAGGAAGCTAGGGGCTCTAAAGTAATTCCAATTAAGTTAAGACCAGCTTCTTTTACACACCTTGCAATATTTCTAATAAGAGATATTTGACCTACCACCACATGGAAGTTTGCTTCCAGTCTGCTTCCATGAAACCCTCTGGGTTCAATAATTTCTGTTTGAGAGTCCACTTTATATTCTTGAGGAAGAACATGAATAATCTCTTCACCAGGAAGCATAACCAGTTTATGTACTTGTTCTTTTAAACGCTCTAAATCGGTATCATCAATGACATCTTCAAAATTAGGACGAGAAATATAATCACTATGTTGTAGGCTACGTATATGTTGTCCGGCAATTCCTACGGTTACATCTTTTATTTTATAATTGGCCGCTTTTTCAGCTTCAGCAACAGCTTTTTTTATAGAGTCTATGGTTTGGGTTATATTATTTACCACACCTCGGTGAACGCCTAAACTTTTCGCTCTCCCCATACCCAATATCTCCAATTTCCCGTGTTCGTTTCGTTGACCAACAATAGCTACAATTTTAGTTGTACCTATATCGAGACCTACTGCGATTTTATTATTGTTCATAATTATCTTTTTGTTGCAACTATTTGATTTTCATACTTTAAACTTATTTTTTTATAAGCATCAAAACCTATGAAATCTAAATATTGTTTATAAAATTCTTTAAGATTGGTAAGTTTCTGACGATTATTTTCAATTTCTCCATATTCAATATAGGTACCTTCTATATTAAGAAGGAAGTTATAAGAATTTCCTTTATCTTTTTCTATGCCTATAATGTGATTTTTTAACAAATTATCAACAGAAATTAATTTACATAATTTTGCTATATCCTTGTATTCATTTTTCTGTATATCCCCTCCAACTAACATGCAGGGGAAAGAAAAATCTAAAGACAAAGGAAATTTATTTCCTTCGTTGTCCAGATAAAATTCTTCTTTTGGAGTTTTTACTCTTGCTATGGGAATTCTTTGTGATATAGTTACATTTATTTCCCCGTTTAAATTTATATAGACGTTGCTTTTAGATATAAAAGGATTGGAATGTAATATTTCTTCTGTTTTTATAATATTTATATCCTCTATTTTTTCTGCTTTTATTCCATTTTTAGATGATTGATTTATTACATTAATTACTTTTTTATCTGTAATAAAATGAATTTTATCTGAATTTTCTATATATATATCCATTTTATCAATAGGTCTGTTATTATGTCTTTTAATGGCAAAATTCATTAAAAACCCTAATAAAAAAATTAATAATGATATTTTTAAAAATCTATATTTCAGCTTCATGTAACCACTCTATTAAAGGTTCGTATAATGTATCTATATTTCCTGCACCTACAGTTAGTAGAATGTCAAATTCTTTTGATTTTATTAATTTCAATGCTTTACCCAGTGAAGTAATATTCTTGTTAGGATTAGGTATTTTTTGAGCTAACCATTCGGAAGTGATACCCTCTATTGGTAATTCACGAGCTGGATAGATATCCAATAAAATCAGTTCATCGGTTTTGTTTAAACTCCGGGCAAAATCCTCTGCAAAATCCCGAGTTCTTGTATATAAATGTGGTTGAAACACAGTTAATAATTTTTTTTCGGGATAAAGATCTCTTACTGCATTAATAGCAGCGTTGAGTTCAGTAGGATGATGTGCATAATCATCTATATATACTTTTCCATTTGTAAAGGTTTGCTTAGTAAATCTTCTTTTTACACCTTTAAAAGAAGCAAGAGCCCGACGTAAAATTTCTGGATCAATTCCTATTTTCAGCCCTATACTTAATGCAGCTACTGCATTTTCTACATTATGTTTTCCTGGTAGATGCAGGGTTAAATGTTTTATAGATATTTCTGGTGTAATCAAATCAAATTCGACTGTATCTTTTACGACTTGTATATTTTTTGCATAATAATCTGCTTTTTCATAAGCGGAATATGTATAATGTTTGGCTTTTATCGTTACTCCTTTCTTTACCAATAGAAATCCTGTTTCAGGAACTAAATTTGCAAATTCATTAAAGGAATTTAATACATGTTTAGTATCTCCGTAAATATCTAAATGGTCAGCATCTGTAGAGGTAATTACAGCCATGTCCGGATATAAAGATAAGAAAGAACGGTCGAATTCATCTGCTTCAACTACTGATATTTGATTTCCATTATAGATAAAATTGGTATTATAATTTACGGAAATTCCACCTAAGAAAGCAGTTGCCGGTAAATTTGCATATTTGCATAAATATCCAAGTAGTGTGCTTGTGGTAGTTTTTCCATGAGTTCCAGCAATTGCAAGACATTGTGTGGTTTGGGTAATTAATCCTAAAACCTTTGATCTTTTTAAAAGCTGATATCCTGATTTTTGAAAATATTTTTTTATATTGGAGTCTTTAGGTATAGCCGGCGTATAAATTACTAAAGTATTATCAGGATTTAGATTTGTTGGAATCTCAGATATTTCATCTTTATAGGTAATTACTATTTTTTCTTCAGTTAATTTTTGGGTAAGTTGAGTAGAGGTTTTGTCGTAACCATATATTTGAGCTCCTGAAAATTTAAAATAACGGGCTAGGGCACTCATACCGATTCCACCGATTCCTATAAAATAATAATATGTATAAGAATGAATATCTTTCATTTATTACTTAATTTAATTTTAGTTTTTTTATAATATGATTTACTATATTCTGTGTAGCATTAGGTTTAGCTAATTTTATAATGTTTTGTTTCAATGTTTTACGTAATTCTTCGTCCTGAATCAGTTTTGAGAGTTCAGGAAGTAACTTGTTGGAAACCTCAGTATCTTTTACCATTAAAGCAGACTTGTGATTTACCAATTGCTGTGCATTTTTGGTTTGATGATCCTCAGCAGCATAAGGAAATGGAATGAGCACAGTAGGTTTACCTGCTACACATAGTTCCGATATAGCTATTGCTCCGGCCCTTGATATAATAATATCTGAAGCTGTATAGGCTGTAGCCATGTCTTTTATAAATTCTGAAATGTATATGTCAGGATTTTTACTAATATCGTTATTTATAAGTTCTTGATAATCTAATTTTCCTGTTTGCCAAATTAATTGAATGTTTTGTGAATTTATAATGTTTTGAGCGTTTTGTTTCCAAAAATTGTTTATAGTTCGAGAGCCTAAAGATCCTCCGACGGAAAGAATAATAAGTTTTGAGGGATCTAATCCTAATTCTTTTTTTGCCTCTTCTTGAGAAATGATTTTTTCAAATAATGATTTCCTTACAGGATTTCCGGTATTATAAATTTTTTCTTTAGGAAAAAATTTTTCCATTCCTTCATAAGCAACATAAATTTCTTCGGCTTTATGACAAAGTTTTTTGTTTGTAATTCCGGGAAATGAATTTTGTTCTTGTATAAAGGTTGGTATGCCCATTTTAGAAGCAGCATAGAGAGCTGGTCCAGAGGCAAATCCACCAGTACCTATAACTGCATCAGGCCTAAATTTTGAAATTATTTTTTTGGATTTTTTTAAACTGGAAATTAATTTAAATGGAAATTTCAGATTGGATAAGATGGATGATCTTGAAATTCCTGATATCCAAAGACCTTCAATTTTATAACCGGATTGGGGAACTTTTTCCATTTCCATTTTATCTTTTGCACCGATAAATAAAAATTCAGCATTAGGAAAACGAGATTTTAATTCATCTGCAATAGCTATAGCCGGAAAAATGTGACCCCCTGTGCCACCACCACTAATTATAAATTTAGGCGATTTCATAATTTGTTTTATCTTTTATATTGTTTTCATTATGAGGTACATCTTTGGGTTTTATATCTCTGCTTACACTAATGATGATTCCTAATGCCATATAAGTTACCCACATAGAAGTACCTCCATAGCTAAGTATGGGTAATGGTTGACCTGTTACCGGAATTAAGTTTACAGCTACAGCCATATTGGAAAATGCCTGAAATATTATCGGTAATCCTACTCCTACTACTAAAAGAGTACCAAATATACTTTCTATTCTTGTGGCTATTACTATAATTCTCCACAATATGAGTAAATATAAGAAAAAGCAAATAGCTACTCCTGCATATCCGTATTCTTCTACAATTATTGCAAATATAAAGTCAGAGGAAGATTGAGGTAAAGATTGTTTAAAGGCACTTTTACCGGGACCTCTCGGAATAATTCCTCCTTGTATGATGGCTGCTTTAGCTTGCTGTACCTGATAGCTTTCATTTTTATCATTTCCAAAAAAATTTTCTATCCTGCTTTTCCAGGTATATACACGGTTGCTAGGGAATAATTCAGGATATTTAAGGATTATTGTAATAAAGATTGCAACTATTAAAATTCCCGTACCAACTATACCTAAAATTATTTTTATGGGATATCCGCCAATAAATAATAAAGCTAAAACCATTAAAAATATTATGATTGCCGTAGAACCGTTTGCAGGAAAAATAAGTCCGACGACAAGAAAAATTGGTAATAAAACGGGTAAAAAACTATTATTGAGTGTTATAATTTTATTTTTGTTTCTGTCTAAATAACGGGCAACATAGATCATTAAGATTAAAGAAGCAAATACTGAGGTCTGGAATGCAAAGGGAACACCAGGTAATTTTAACCATCTTGCAGCATTCGCTCCATCTATATTTTGACCTTGTATAAGAGTAAGAATTAAAAGAAATATAACTAATGGGAGTAAAAGCTTTGAGAATCCACCAATATATTTATAATCTATTTTTTGAAATATAAATACAATGCCTAATCCTATGATAATAAAACCGGCATGTTTAGCGAAATGACCTAATACAGACCCTTGTCCCACTACATACTGCAGGTTGGAGCTTGCAGAATATACTGGTAGGAAAGAGGCTAATGAAATTAGGAATATAGAGGCCCAAAGTGTAGCATCTCCTTTAAAGTATTCTTTTAATTTTCGCATTTACCGTTATGTAATTTATAATTTTCTTACTTCTTCTTTAAATTGTATTCCACGATCTTCATAATTTTTAAATAGGTCAAAGCTTGCGCATGCAGGAGATAGAAGTACAGTATCTCCTTTTTTTCCATAAAGGTATGACGCATTTACAGCATCTTTCATAGAATGGGTTTCTGCAATGTTAGGGATTATATCTTGAAAAGTGTTTATAATTTTTTCATTGTCCAAGCCTAAACATACAATGGCTTTTACTTTTTGTTTTACAAAGGGTATTAACTCCGAGTAATCATTGCCTTTGTCTGTACCTCCTACAATCCAAATTACTGGTGACTTCATACTCTCTAAAGCATAGTAAACTGAATTTACATTTGTCGCTTTACTGTCATTTATAAAGTTGATTCCATTTATTTTTAATACGAATTCTAAACGATGTTCTACAGCTTCAAAATCTGCAAGGCTTTGTTTAATAAATTCATTTTTTATTTTAGATATTTTTCCTGCAATTCCGGCAGCCATTGAATTGGCTACATTATGTTTACCTATTAAAGCTAAATCTTCAATTTTCATTTTTAAAGCGTCTTCTGTGTTTGTTGTTATGTATATGTTTTTTTGGTCACTATAGGCACCTTCTTCTACTTTTTCTTTAAGGGAAAAGGGTAATAAGTGTGCTTTTGTATGGTTGTTTTGTAGCCATTTTTGAGTTATTTCATCGTCTAAGTTGTATATGAAGTAGTCTTTTTCATTCTGATTCTGGGTGATTTTGAATTTTGAATTTATATAATTTTGATAATTATAATCATATTGATCCAAATGATCAGGGCTTAAATTAAGAACCATCGCGATATGAGGTTTAAAATTCTGTATGTTGTCTAGCTGAAAACTACTTATTTCGAGTATGTAATATTCATAGTTTTCTTCAGCAACCTGCCAGGCAAAACTTTTTCCTATATTCCCAGCCAGTCCTACATTAAATCCTGCTTTTTTAAAAATTTCATAAGTAAGTGAAGTTGTAGTGGTTTTTCCATTAGACCCTGTAATTGCTATTAAAATAGATGAAGTATATCGTGAAGCAAATTCTATTTCTGAGGATATGGTTATTCCTTTTTCCTGAATTTTTTTTATGATTGAAGCTTTTTTGGGTATTCCCGGACTTTTGATTATCCAATCTGCATTCAAGATTTTTTCATCCGTATGTTGTTGCTCTTCAAATAGAATTTTTTTATCGAGTAATATATCTTTATATTCTTTTTTTATGATTCCTTTGTCTGAAAGAAAGACATCAAAATTTTGTTTTTTTCCTAATATGGCAGCTCCTATTCCACTCTCTCCGCCTCCTAATATGACTAATCTTTTCATGTGCTTATCTTATTTTAAGGGTGATTATACAAAATAGGGCTAACATAATTCCAATAATCCAGAAACGTGTAACAATTTTGCTTTCATGATAACCTAATTTTTGAAAATGATGGTGTAGGGGAGACATTAAGAATATTCTTCGTCCTTCTCCGTATTTTTTCTTTGTATATTTAAAGTAAGAAACTTGTACAATTACAGAAAGGTTTTCAACTAAGAATATACCGCAAAGAACCGGTATTAATAGTTCTTTTCTTAAAACAATTGCAAGTACGGCTATAACACCTCCTATAGTCAAACTTCCTGTATCCCCCATAAATACTTGTGCAGGATATGTATTATACCATAAAAAACCTATTAAAGCTCCGGCAAAGGCTGCTGAGAATATAACTATTTCTCCGGAATTAGGTATGTACATTAAATTCAGATAATCTGCCATCATAATATTTCCCGATACGTAAGCAAAAAGAGCCAGGGTGGCCACTATAATTACTGAACTTCCAGCTGCAAGGCCATCTATGCCGTCTGTGAGATTTGCACCGTTTGATACGGCTGTAACTATGGTAATTACGATAGGAATTAAGACAATCCATACCAAGTCTTGAGATTTTTTTTCATCTACCCCGAACCATTCAAGTATTTTACCATAATCAAATTGGTTGTTTTTGAAGAAAGGAATAGTAGTTTTAAAAGATTTTTCATTGGGATAAAAATCTTTGCTATATTCTATATTATGGACTCCTTCAATTTTTTCTTTGATGACAATATCTTTATTCAGATATAGGGTAACTCCAACAAATATTCCTAGTCCTATTTGCCCTAATACTTTAAATTTACCTTTTAATCCATCTTTATTGTTTTTGTGTATTTTTAAATAATCATCTAAAAAACCTATTATTCCCATCCAAAGGGTGGATATTATTAGGATGATGATATATATATTATCTAACTTGCAGAATAGAAATATGGGAACTAATGTTGCTAAAATGATGATAACCCCTCCCATGGTTGGGGTGCCTTCTTTTTCCTTTTGTCCGGAAAGACCTAATTCTCTTACAGTTTCTCCGAGTTGTTTTTTTCTCAAAATATTTATTATCATTTTCCCTATAATGAGAGAAATAAATAATGAGGTGAATATAGCGGCTAATGCTCTAAAAGTTATATATTTATATAGTCCACTTCCAGGTATGTAAAAATGTTCATTTAAATATTCAAATAAGTAATACAGCATATTAATTTATATTTTTTAATAATTCTTGGGCTATAGTCATATCATCAAATGGAAATTTTTCACCATTAATTTCCTGATAGTTTTCATGACCTTTTCCTGCAATTAGGATTATATCTTTGGTTTTTGCTATTTTAATAGCGGTTTTAATTGCTTGTTTTCTGTCAGTTATTGAAATATATTTATTAGTATTTTGAGCTTGTACTCCTGCTTCTATTTCTTTAATTATTTCATCTGGAACTTCATCTCTAGGGTTGTCAGAAGTAATAATTGTAAAATCAGACAGTTGGGTAGCAATATTTCCCATTTCAGGTCTCTTACTTTTGTCTCTATGGCCACCACATCCAAATATTGTAATAAGTTGCTCGTTACGTGTTCTGGTTTGATTGATAGCTTCTATAATATTTTTTAAGGCATCTGGTGTATGGGCATAATCAACTATTATATAAATATTTTGCTTTGAAATATAAGTTTCAAATCTTCCTTTTACTCTTTGGAGTTTGCTTATTGCTGTAAGGGCTTCTATTGAAGAAAAGCCTAATTCTATAGCAATAGTATATGCTAATAGTTCATTATATGCATTAAATTTCCCGGATAAAGATGTCCAAAACTCATTTCCGTTAAATTGTAAAAGCATTCCATCTAATCTGTTTTCAATTATTTTTCCTTTGAAATCAGAATTAGATTTTAGTGAATAGGTAATTTTTTTTGCTTTTGTATTTTGTAACATTACCCATCCATTTTTATCATCTATATTTGTAATTGCTATTGCATTTTTTGGCAATTCATCAAAAAACTTTTTTTTAGCAGCTATATAATTTGCAAAGGTTTTATGGTAATCTAAATGATCATGTGTAATGTTGGTAAAAGCTCCTATTTTAAAATTTAGTCCAGCAAGTCTGTTTTGGTGAATGCCATGAGAACTTACTTCCATAAATGCGTATTTACAATTATTTTCTACAGCTAAGGCTAATATTTTATTAATAGTAATAGGGTCTGGAGTGGTATGATTACTGTTTAATATTTGGTTCGCAATTTTGTTTTCTATGGTTGAGAGTAATGCACATTTAAAACCCAATTGTGTAAAAAGATTGTATAACAGGGTAGTAGTTGTGGTTTTTCCATTGGTGCCCGTTATTCCAATTAATTCTATTTTTTCAGATGGATTTTCATAAAAATTTGAAGCAGTAATACCTAGTGCTATAGAAGTATTAGTAACTTTTATATACGTAATATTTTCTTTAATTTCTGAAGGAATATCTTCACAAATTATTACAGTTGCTCCATTTTCTATAGCTGTAGATATATACTTATGTCCATCTAAATCATAGCCTTTAATAGCAAAAAAGATATCTTTGTGCTCTATTTTTCGTGAATCAAAAGAAATGTTATTAACTGAGGTTTTTACATTCCCGATCACTTTTTCAATAGCTACTTTATATAATAAATCTGAAAGTATTTTCATGCTCTGAGTTTTAAATATATTGTCATACCTTTTTTTATAGGATGCCCGATAATTGATTGTTGTATCACTTTTCCTTCTCCTGTATATACTACTTTGAGCCCTAGATTTTCCAGAGCTGGGATTGCATCTCTTCCATAATAACCTACTACATTAGGAACAAAATGAGTTGATGTGTCAAAATTGGGTTTTAGACTTGAAGTAATTAATTTTTTTATATTATATGATTCTTTATTTTCTTCTTCTTTAGGTAAGTTTAGTGGCTTTTTGAGGTAAACTTTTCCAGCAATTTCTTTGAAAACAGGAGCGGCTACTTGAGATCCGTAATAACCATTTCGGGGTTTGTTTATTACTACAATACATGAATACTCCGGATTATTTACAGGGAAAAATCCACAAAAAGAAGCTTGATATAATCTACCTTTACCTTTATTCCAATATTCTACCTGTGCAGTGCCCGTTTTTCCTGCCATAGATAAATTAGGTGTATAAATACTTCGGGAAGTACCCATCTCAACTGCATAGGCAAGCATTTGTTTTAAGTTTGTGATAGCTTTATCTGAAGCCATTTTTTTGTTTAAAATAATAGGTGTAAATTTTTGGGTTATGACTCCTTTTCTCTCAATTTTTTCTAATAATTGAGGCTTCATAAGTTTGCCCCCATTAGCTACCCCATTATAAAAAGTTAATATTTGTAGTGGAGTTAATTTTACTCCATAACCAAAAGACATCCATGGTAAAGATATTGGGCTCCAGGTTTTATCATATTTTGGTATGTAAGGAGAGCTTTCTCCAGGAATATCTATTCCTGTTTTTTTATTAATGCCCCAATTATTTATTTTATTAATAAAATCAGAAGGGTTTTTAGAATAATATTTTTCTACAACTTTGGAAATACCTACATTACTAGACTGAGATAATACTTGAGATAAAGTAATTACTCCATGTCCGTGGTCATCCTTAACAGTGAAATTTCTATAATTCCATGAACCGTTTCCTATATTAACTGTAGTTTCTGGTTCTACATATCCATCATCTAAAAGGGCTAACATTGAAATAGATTTGAAAGTGGAACCAGGCTCTGAAGCTTCCCATACAGCAAAATTTCTCAGATCATCATAAGTACCGTTTTTAGTTCTTTGAAGATTGGTTAAAGCAACAATTTTTCCTGATTTTACATCCATCACAATTGCACATCCATGATCAGCTTCTGATTTTTCTAATTGATCTTGTAATGCAGAATAGGCTATATCCTGAATTCGCATATCAATTGTAGTGTATACATTATCACCGTCTTGGGGTTCAATTTCTATATTTATAGGCTTCCATTGTTTTTGATTAATTCGTTGTTGAATTTCTTTACCGTTTTTTCCTTTTAAATAAGCAGAAAAAGCTCCTTCAAGACCAGATTTGCCTCTGGAATCATCAAACCCTAAGGTTCTGCTTCCAAATCCTGAAATAGTTTTTATCCTCTCTGTTCTTCTTTCAACAATAAAACCTCCTTTATTCTGACCTTTATTAAGTATAGGAAATTTTTTAAGCCTTGCAAATTGTTCGTAATCAAGCCCTTTAGCTAAAACCATATACTGATTTTTTTTTGCTCTTTCATGATTTAATTTTTCATAAAAGTATTTACTTGGTTTACCAAACATTCTCTCTAAAGAATCACATAATGATATAATTGAGTCTAGATACAATTCTTTACGAATTGTTTTCATATCCATATATATATCATATTTTGTAATAGTAGTAGCCAATAAAATTCCATCAGAAGCATATAAGTTTCCTCTGGCTGCTGGAACTTCAATATTTCTAAAATTTGTTGTTTGGGCTAAATTTTTATATTTTTCAGTATCATGCGTTTGTATATATATTAAACGTCCAAAGACGGAAACGGCAAATAAGAGGATAAATGCAGAAACCAGATAGGTGCGGGCTAATATATTTTTACGCTCGTTATTCATCTTTTACTTTGGGAACAAGTATTTTATAAGGTTGCTTTTCTAATGCTAAAAGAGAATCTGAAATTACCATGTTTTCTAATTCAGATTCAACTTTTAATTTCATGAGTTTACTGTGTACTAGAGCAAAGCGAGCTTTATATTCTTCTGCTTTTTCTTTTAGTTCTGAAATTTTTACTACTTTTTCATCTACTTTATGTGAAGAAGAAATAGATATAAGGGCAAGAACCACAATAAATAGTATAAATTTCCAACTGGAGAAGGCACCACCTTCTATCAGAAATTTACCTTTGAGTATGTCCGATATACTTCTAGTTTTTGATTTAATTCTTTTTGCCATCTCTTTTTATTGCAATTCTCATTTTTGCACTACGCGCCCTCGGGTTTTCTCTAATCTCATCATCATCTGGTATAATAGGTTTAGAGGAAACTAAATCAAAAGGTTTATTCCAATTTCCATATAAATCTCTTTCTGGCTCACCATTGAAAAGTCCGGTTTTTATAAATTTTTTAACTATTCGGTCTTCCAAAGAATGATAAGCTATAAATACTAAAACCCCTCTAGGTTTTAAGATTTCATAGCTTTGTAAAAGTAAATCTTTCAAAGCTTTTATTTCATCGTTAACTTCTATTCTTAGCGCTTGAAATAATTGTGCATAAAATTTATTTTGTTTATGTTCTGGAATATTTTTTTTAAATATTTCTTTTAATTGATTTGTAGTGGAAATGATACTTTTTTTTCTTTCAGTAATAATTTCTTTTGCTATTTTTCTAGCTTGTGGAAGTTCTCCATACAAATAAAATAATTCTGATAATTGTTCTTCGGAATATTCATTAACAATTTCTTTAGCTGAAAGATACTGTTGTGTATTCATTCTCATATCTAAAGGTCCCTCAAAACGAGTAGAAAAACCTCTTTCTGCCTTATCAAATTGATGAGATGATACCCCTAAATCAGCTAATACTCCATCTATAGAAGTGATGTTATGAAAACGTAAGGAATTTTTTAAATATCTGAAATTTTGATTTATAAAAGTAAATCTAGGATCATTAATTAAATTATCTTGAGAATCTGCGTCTTGGTCAAAAGCATATAGGCTTCCTTTTGCCTCTAATTTTTTTAAAATCAGATTAGAATGGCCACCCCCACCAAAAGTGCAATCCACATATATGCCTTTGGGATTTAAGACTAAATGGTCAATGCTTTTTTGTAATAAAACAGAATTATGGTAGCTCATCTTCAGACATATTACCCATTACATCCTCTGCTAAATTTGCAAAGTCTTCATCATTAACATCTACAGCTTTTTCATAAAGCTCTTTGTCCCAAATTTCTATTATATTTACAGATGCTACAACTACCATGTTTTTATTTAGTTTAGCAAATTGAATCAAGTCTTTACTAATTTGTAATCTTCCGCTATTGTCTATGTCTACATTTTTTAATCCTGCAGTGAATTGTCTTATAAAATCATTATTTTTCTTTACAAAACGATTCAGTGAATTAATTTTTTTCATTATTTGGTTCCACTCACACATGGGGTGTAATTCCAAACAAGGTTGAAAAACGGATCTTTTAAGAACAAAACCATCTTGCAATAGGCTATCTAGTTGTTTTTTAATACCTGAAGGTAACAACATTCTCCCTTTTGCATCCAGGGTACACTCATATGTTCCTATTAAATTCACTTTTAAATTAGTTTTCAAAAGTAAAAAATAATTTCCACTTTTATCCACTTTTTCCCACTTTTGTTAATAAGTTATTGGGGTTTTTAAATATTTATGTGGTTATGATTATTTCTGTTAAGAAATAGAGAAAATTAATTGTGAAATATTATTTTTATTTAGTAATAATATAATGTATTTTTGCATTTAGATTAGTTTTATGATTTAAGGGGGATGATATTTAATTTTCGTAAGGAAAAAAAGCATATTTACACTGAAGCAGGAGAGGGTAAGCCTATAGTTTTATTACATGGATTAATGGGAGGTTTGAGTAATTTTGAACATCAAATAGAGTTTTTTTCTAATCATGGATATAAAGTTTATTTTTTGGAGTTACCATTGTATTCCTTATCGCCGCTAAAAACCAATATATTAGGTTTGACCGGTCATGTTGCTAGTTTTTTAAAAAGTATTGTTAAAAAACCTGCCATATTGATTGGGAATTCTTTAGGTGGACATTTAGCTTTAATGTTAACACTCAAAAAGCCTGAATGTGTTGATGCATTGGTATTGACAGGGAGTTCCGGTTTATATGAAAGAAGTTTTGGTGATACTTATCCAAAAAGGGGAAGTTATGAATATATTAAAAATAAATCTGAAGAGGTTTTTTATGACCCTAAGGTAGCAACCAAGGAATTAGTGGATCAGGTTTATGAAACGGTATCAGATAGATCTAAAGCGATAAAAACTATTCAGATAGCCAGAAGTGCTATGAAACATAATTTATCATCAGAGTTAAAAAATATTCAAAAGGATACGTGTTTAATATGGGGTAAACAAGATAATGTTACACCTCCAGAAGTAGCTGTTGAATTTAATGAATGTATATCAAAATCACAATTGTTTTGGATTGATAAATGTGGACATTCAGCTATGATGGAAAAACCTGATGAATTTAATAAGATTCTTTTAAAATGGCTGAAAGATGTGAATAAGTAGATTTAGTAAGCATAAATTGTGAAATTATGAATATACTTTCAGCAGAATTTATAAAAAGTAGTAAGTATTTAGAAGAGTGTCCGGAAGCAAATAAGCCTGAATACGCATTTATTGGAAGATCTAACGTAGGAAAATCTTCTTTAATAAATATGTTAGCTAATAAAAAGGGTTTAGCTAAAACATCTTCTACTCCGGGTAAAACTCAACTTATCAATCATTTTGTAATTAATAATAGTTGGTATTTAACCGATCTTCCCGGATATGGCTATGCAAAAGTATCCAAATCAGAGCGAGCATCTTTTTCAAAAATGATAGAGAAATATGTATTAAGAAGAAGTAACTTGGTAAATCTATTTGTTTTAATAGATTCTCGGCATTTACCTATGAAACTAGACGTAGATTTTATAAATTGGCTAGGGCAAAATGGTATACCGTTTAATTTAGTTTTTACAAAAATTGATAAAATTTCTCAGCGAGAATTTTTATATAATTTTAAAAAGTATTCTCAAGAATTAAGGAATACTTGGGAGGAGCTTCCTGAAATGTTTAAAACTTCTTCTGAAAAAAAAATAGGTAAGGAAGAAATATTATCTTTTATAGAAGACACGAATAAATATTTGATTAGGAATAAAATTTTCTTTAACTAATAAACTAGATAATTTTACTTTATTATATATACATAGATTTTTTAATTAATGGAAAAAAATTTTATATTCGGTATACATCCAATAATTGAGGCTATAGATTCCGGAAAAACCATTGATAAAGTATTTATTCAAAATGGTTTGTTAGGAGATAATATTAAAAAATTAAAAATAAAATTATCTCAGGCGGGCATTTATATAAAATATGTACCTATAGAAAAACTAAATCGTTTAACTAAGAAAAATCATCAAGGCGCCTGTGCTTTTCTTTCTCCCGTTCAGTTTTTTAGTATAGAAGATGTAATTCCTCAACTTTTTGAAGAAGGAAAAATGCCTTTTGTACTAATTTTGGATCATCTAACTGATGTTAGAAATTTTGGAGCTATTTGTAGAACGGCAGAAATTACCGGAGTTGATGTTATTGTTATTCCGGAAGAGGGATCTTCACCTATAAATTCTGATTCTGTTAAAACCTCAGCAGGAGCAATTTTTAATTTGAAAATTTGTAAAGAAAAAAATTTATTAAAAGTTCTGGATTATTTAAAATTGAGTGGAATAAAAGTTGTATGTGCTACAGAGAAAACAGATAAACTAATTTATGAAGAAAATCTCAATCCTCCTATAGCAATTATTGTCGGAAACGAAGAAAGAGGTATTTCTAAAGAATTGCTAAAAAATGCAGATGCGAATTTAAAACTTCCTATTTTAGGGAAAATTGAATCATTAAATGTTTCTGTGGCCTGTGGTGTTTTTTTATATGAAGTAGTTAGACAAAATTTAAAATTATCTTAATAAATTTATTAATTTTATCGTAATAAAAAAATAAAAAATGAAAAGCTCGCTAATTTTAGGATTTATATTTTTAATAATAGGAGGAATTCTTGGTTATATAAGATATAGTGATTCTACAGAACCTTTTTTAACTTATACTCTCATTATAGGAATACTTATAGGGGCAGGATTAGGGTTACTTTTTGGAGCTATTATAGGATATAGTAGTAAAGCGCAAAGTGTAAAAAGGCAACAAAGAATTAAAAATAATGATAATATTACAGTTGAAAAAACACCTACGGATGTTTAATTTTTAGAAAACTTAAGGGTATAAATAAATATTGGTATAAGTAATAGCAATAATAAAGGATGAATTAGTATTCTTCTTATATAATAGGTTGGCATATATCCTAATAAAAAATTATTGCTTATGGATATTAAGTATAATATCGTAAATAGTATAAAAACTATAATAAATATAAAGCAGGAAAATTTAGTGATTTTTTTATTTTTGAACCATAAGTAAATTATCATAATGGATATTATACTATTAAGAAAATATCTGAATATTAAAGAATATAATAATTTTATGGAATCAAAGGGAGGAGGGTTGTAGTGATTAAAATCTGATTGTTTAAAGAAAGATAATAAAGGATCGTAAAATAAAACAGTTTCATATTTTCTTATAAAAATTAATAACAAAAAACATATAACAATTCCAACAATTTTAATTATTTGTCTCATTTTTTGCAGATTTTAAAACAAAAAAATTAATCCAAATAATCCATAATAATATTACTAATCCATAAATGATGGCGGGGAATATATAATCATGAAGTTCATTTCTATACATAGGATAAAAGTATGCGGAGTAATTTATAAAAGCAATTCTGATAATATTGGAAATATGCAGTATAATTAGCGTAACCAAGATATAGATTACTGTTTTTTTCCATGTTGAAGCAAACGAAATAATAAAAGCAAGATAAAGAATCATTATAGAAAGAGCATTGCATCCTTCATTAACAATGCTAACTAATTTTTTATTAATAAAAAAGAGCATATAATTATCTTGGTTAATATGTAAAGTAGAACTGTTAATTTTTATTATTTTTAATAAATATGAAGATTGTTGTGCTACTATTTTGGTGAAAGGATCACAGGTATGTAATTGAATTTGATAATGATTTAAATATAAATTATATAAGCTTATCAGAATAAAATAAACAGAAAAAAATTTAAGTAGACATATTAAAATCGGTTTATATTCTTTCATAAATTATACTTTATAAAATGATATATAAATATTATAGTAATTTTAAATAACAAATATAATTCTAAGTATTTTATATATAAACAAATTTTAACACCAGATTATAAATTTTATAATCTGGTGTTTTTTTATATGTTTTTTGATAACTAATTTTTATTTTCTTCTTTTTTTTCGGGTTTCGGAAGTAAAACTTTTCTGGAAAGCTTCATTTTCTTTTTGTCATCCATACCTAAATATTTTACTTCAATAAAATCACCTAACCTAACAGAATCTTCAACCTTTTCTATTCTTCTCCATTCTAATTCTGAAATATGAACTAGCCCTTCAACACCTTTAGATATTTCAACAAAAGCACCAAAAGGTTTTATTGATACTACTTTAGCTTTGTAGGTAGAACCTACTTCCGGAACAAAAGCAATTTGTTTAATTTTGGCTACGGCATCATCAATCATTGCTTGGTCTACTCCTGAAATTTCTACTTTGCCTATTTCATCGCTTTCTTCAATGGTAATAGTTGTTCCGGTATCTTTTTGAAGTTGTTGAATAATTTTCCCACCAGGACCAATAACAGCACCAATAAATTCTTTAGGGATTTCTAACGAAATTAATTTAGGCGCATTAGGCTTCAATTGTTTATTAGGCTCAGGTA
The DNA here is from genome assembly GCF_002964965.1 of Apibacter adventoris. Lineage (NCBI taxonomy): Bacteria > Pseudomonadati > Bacteroidota > Flavobacteriia > Flavobacteriales > Weeksellaceae > Apibacter > Apibacter adventoris. The sequence continues at coordinate 13,449 of NZ_PSZN01000002.1, read as the reverse complement.
TAGTATCTAATATTTTCCCTAGTATGTGAAGTCTTCCTTCTTTAGCCTGATTAAGAGCCTGCTCCATAACCTCAAATGATAAACCTTTAATTTTAATATCCATTTGACAAGCGGTAATACCATCGGCAGTTCCGGTTACTTTAAAATCCATATCTCCTAAATGATCTTCATCACCTAAAATATCTGATAAAACACTCCATTTTCCTGATTCTTTATCTGTTATTAATCCCATAGCAATTCCAGACACGGGTTTTTTTATTTGTATACCTGCATCCATAAGTGCAAGAGTTCCTGCACATACAGTAGCCATTGAAGAGGAACCATTAGATTCAAGTATGTCTGAAACTACACGGATAGTGTAAGGTGTATCATCAGGGATAACATGTTTTAATGCTCTTTGAGCAAGGTTACCATGCCCAATTTCTCTTCGAGAAACTCCTCTTACAGGTCTAACTTCTCCGGTTGAAAATGGAGGAAAATTATAATGTAAGTAAAATTTTTCCTCATGTTGAGAAATAACGTTATCCACCCTATTTGCATCTAAATTAGAACCTAAAGTAACAGTAGTTAATGATTGAGTTTCTCCTCTGGTAAAAATTGCAGATCCATGAGCTCCAGGTAAATAATCTACTTCACACCATATTGGACGAATAGTTTTATTGTCTCTACCATCTAACCTGATGTTTTCATTTAAAATCAATTGTCGTACAGCTTCTTTTTGAATGTCATGAAAATATATAGCCGCTAGAGGTTGCTTTTCTTCCATTTCCTCTTCAGAATATTTTGAAAGAAAATCATCTAATATAGCTTGAAATTTATCACTTCTTTCGTGTTTTTCAGAAGGTGTTTTAGCAATGTCATATACTTTTTGATAAGCAAAATCAGTAATTTCCTTTCTTAGATCCTCATCATGTACTTCATGGCAATATTCTCTTTTTGTTAAAGATTTAGGAACCTTATTAGCTAATCTTTCAATGGCATCTATTTGTTTTTTAATTGCTTCATGAGCGATAGCTATAGCTTCTATCATTTCTTTTTCAGATATTTCACTCATTTCTCCTTCAATCATGACAATTGAATCTTTAGAGGCTCCAACCATTATATCCAATTCAAAACTTTCATTCATTTGTTTTAAGTTTGGATTAATGGTATATTTACCTTGTTGGCGTATAACTCTAACTTCCGAAATTGGTCCATTAAATGGTATATCTGTAACTGCTATGGCTGTAGATGCTGCTAAACCGGCAAGTGAATCAGGTAAAATGGTACCATCATAAGAAATAAGTTGAATCATTAATTGAACTTCTGCATGAAAGTCATCTGGAAATAAAGGCCTTAAAACTCTGTCAACAAGCCTCATAGTTAAAATTTCTTCATCTGTGGGTCTTCCTTCTCTTTTCATAAACCCACCAGGAATACGGCCTCCTGCAGAAAATTTATCCCGATAATCAACAGTTAAAGGTAAAAAATCTACTCCGGGGTTTGCTTCTTTAGCTGATACAACTGTGGCTAACAACATTGTTCCGCCACATTTTACAACAACAGAACCATCCGCTTGTTTTGCTAATTTACCGGTTTCAAGAATAATTTCTCTTCCATCATCTAAGATAATTTTTTCTGTAATTGCTTTTGGAATTTCCATAAAAAATTTAAAATTAAATTAATATTATATTAAATATATAAAGCAATAAAAAAGTTATCTTACATTTATTTATAGTATCATTCTTGTTGATAAACTTTCAGAGAACACTCAAGTCCATTAAAATTATAATGAGATTAATGGATTTCAGTGCTCTATGGTTACATCTAAAAAGATAGACATATAATTTAAACAAATTCTCTTCTTTATTAGCTTTTTTATTTTTTAAAATAAATAAAGAGGTAATTATAATTACCTCTTTTGCAAGATATTACTTACGAATACCTAATTCAGCGATTATTGCTCGATATCTGTTGATTTCTTTTTTCTTCAGATAATCTAATAATCTTTTTCGTTTACCTACTAAAGCAACCAAAGACCTTTCTGTATTATAATCTTTGTGATTTTTTTTTAAATGTTGAGTTAGATGGTTAATTCTAAAGGTAAATAAAGCTATTTGCCCTTCTGCACTTCCGGTATTCTTTTCATCTTTACCGTGTTTTGCGAAAATTTCTTTTTTTACTTCTGGTGTTAGATACATTCCAATATTATTTTAATGATTTTTATGTATAGAACTGCAAATATATGATTTTTTTATAAATAACTGGAAATTAAGGAAAAATAAAAGGTGTTATCTGCCAAGATAGCACCTTTTATTTTTCTTTGATTCATTTTAGTTTGCCGAAGGGGTAAAAACTAAAACTGTTTTTCCATTTTGAACAAATTGTAAATTGTTATTTTTTAAAACTAAAGTACTTTTTTTACTTATTAACTCTATATATTTATTTTCTTGATTTACTTCAGGACAAGACATAAAAGTAGACATCATAGGAGTAGGAGTAAATATATTTCCAATAAGAGAAAATCCTCCATTGTATTGGTTACAACCACTGTTACCATTTACTTTATGGGAATTGAAATCAAAGGTAATACTTGGTATTTCTCCTTTAAATGCATTAGTAGCTGTAATTCCGTCTATAGAACTAAGAGTCCATGTACCTTTTAATTTATTCGATATTTCTTTACTTTGACTTTTAGATGAATTATTGTTTTTTGTTGAGTTACAACTTTGCGTAGCAAAAGATAAGGCTAAAATTAATAGAGCACTTGAAATTATTTTTTTCATGTTTAAATATATAAATTGATTAAATTATTAAATATGTTAATATTGTTTTTATTTTGGTATAAATTCTAATACTACTTTCCCGTTTTGAACAAATTGAAGTGTATAGTTATTAAATATTAAGGTACTTTTTTTAGCTAATAAATCCAATAATTTAGATTCTTGATTTTTAGAAGGACATATCATTCGAGTTGTTATTAAAGGAGTAGGAGCATATAAATTACCTAATAAAGCAAATCCACCATTAAATTGGTTACATCCACTATTACCTGATACGGTATGATTAGTAAAATCAAACATCAAAGAGGGTATATCTTCCTTAAAAGCATCAGAAACATTTGTTTGTTCTATAGATTTTAATACCCAAGTTTTATTTAATTTAGATTCTAAGTCTTTATTTTCTATTTTATCTGTAATGGTATTGGTTGTATTACAGCTTTTAATAGTGAAACAGATTATTGTCATTATGAAAACAATCAGATTAATTTTTGCAAACTTTTTCATTTTATATTAATATTATAAATAATATGTTTCTATTTCAAATATTCTGCCAAAAGTAAGCTTAATAATAATTATTCATTCATTATATAAATTTTACTTTCATTATATATTAGAAAATTTCTTGCTTTAAATAGCATTAATTGTTTTTTTTTACATTGTAACCAGATTTAAAGTAAACAAAATTAAGAAAGGATCTATTCTTCTTTTTATGTTTATATAAATTGTTGTTTAGAATAATGTAATAAAAGTTATATCATGCTATAAGAAAATTCATAATTAATTGTATATATCTAATTAGATACTAATTTAAATTTTTTACTTTATCTGTGTCCATTAGTGCTAGAATAACCGAAGTAAGAAATAAAGGAATATATAAACGCATTTCAAATATTAAACCGGTAAAGAAGCAACTGAATATATAAGGAATACTTAGAATATGAAAATAAATTATCAATAATTTATTTTTTTTATGATTAGCTAAAGATATAGATAAAATAAATAATAATATCCAAGCCAGCAGCCCAATTAAGTTTTTAGGGAGAAGAATACTTAAAAAAGTTATATGCATAAAAATTGTGTTGTTTTGAAAATAAAGTCTAAGTCCAATATATGCAATTAAATATGCTAAAATCATTAGTAAAACAGGATAGAAAATTTTTTTAGAAATTCCATATTTAAAGAATAAAATGGAAATAAGGTACGAAATTGAAAGAGCTGAAGTTTCTCTATTCAGTGCTGATATAAAAATTATGAAAAACATACCAATTAAGTATATTATACGACTTTTTATTAAATACTCTAATGACATTAATATAAATACAAGAAGGAAAAAATAAGCTGAAACATCATAAGGAACAACTACAAATTGCGTGAGGCATATAGCAGAAATGATAGAATAAATTAATAGCAATTTATAGTTTTTTGCTATTTTTATTAATGGATTATTCAGTATTAATACCAATATAATTGAGACAAGAGAAGTAAAAAAGGTATTTAAAATAAAGTAAGAATTATAGAAACTATTTGAAGCATGGCTATCTAAAATTAGTAATCTTGAATCAGGAATATTAGGGGATTTAATAGCTTCATAAATGAAATATAGAATATATTTACTTAATATACGAAATTTATATACAGAATTGTTATATTGATTTTTGAAACCTTCTTCTGAAAATACATCACCTGTATAATTTGTAGTAAATCCATAATAAACAATATAGTTTAATAATAAAGATAACAGTATTGCATAAACTATAATTTTGAAAGAAGATCTCATATTTATTATATTAAATAATAATTTACAAAGTTAATAAATTATATAAAATATCCCTGTAGATTTTAATTTATACAGGGATAAAATAAAATATATTTTTTTATAATTACCAGATAGTTACTCTTTTATCTTTCTCTCTATACATATTATCACCAGGTTTTACATCAAAAGCATTATAAAAATTATCTACATTTTTAATAGGAACGGTGGCTCTGTAATACCCCGGAGCATGTGGGTCTGTTTTTAATTGGTTGCTTAAAGCCTGATCGGTAATTTTAGTTCTCCAAATAGTAACCCAAGACATAAAATATCTTTGATTAGGAGTATATCCTTCTATTTTTTCTGGAGAGCCCTTATCTTTTAAATACATTTGTAAAGCATCAAAAGAAATGGCTAAACCACCTAAATCTGCAATATTTTCTCCTAATGTTAATTGTCCATTAATATGTTGGCCAGGTAGAGGTTCACAAGCATTAAACTGGACAGCCAAAGCTTGAGTTGCTTTTTCAAATTTAATTTTATCTACCGGAGACCACCAGTCTTTTAGATTTCCATCTCCATCAAATTGGGAACCGCTGTCATCAAATCCATGAGTCATTTCATGTCCAATTACAGCGCCTATTCCTCCAAAATTTACTGCCGCATCGGCTTTATAATCATAAAAAGGTGGCTGCAAAATAGCTGCAGGAAAAACAATTTCATTATAAGCGGGGTTATAATATGCATTTACGGTTTGAGGAGACATAAACCATTCTGATTTATCTACCGGTTTACCAATTTTATCTTTGTTTTTATTATACTTAAATATTTTTGCATTTAAACTATTTTGGAAATAAGATCCCCCATCATTTATAGAAATAATTTCTAATTTGGAATAATCTTTCCATTGATCAGGATATCCGATTTTTACAGTAAATTTATTAAGTTTATCTATTGCTTTTTCTTTTGTAGAAGCAGACATCCAAGTTAAGTTATGAATGTGAGTAACAAAAGATTTTTTAAGGTAATCTATGAGTTCTTTAGCATTTACTTTAGCTTCTTCAGGGAAAACTTCAGCTACATATAGTTTTCCAAATGCCTCGCCAATTAAACTGTTAATGCAAGTAAGGGCTCTTTTGTCCAAAGCTCTCTGTTCTTTTTGTCCATGAAGAATTTTCCCATTAAAATTAAAATTTACATTATCTAATTCTTCTGTTAAACTACCGGCAGCTTTTCTTATAATTTCTAATTTTATAAAATCTTTAAGTAATGAAATTTTTTGAGAACTAATATTTTTATCAAAATTTTCATAATATTTTTTTTCAGGGATAATTACAGTGTCAGCTTTTATTTCCAAATCAGTAAAATACTTTGCAAAATCAGTATTTTTAGATAATTTAGATAAATCTTTTATAGAATAAGGATTGTTTTGTAGCTTAGCATCTCTTATTTGTTCAATGGTTAGCAGGCTAAGGGCTAATTGTTTTTCAAAATTTACCAATTTGGAGGCAGTAACATCAGGGGTTTTATTACCAATAATTTTTAGTAATTGTGCTAGGTAATGCGTATATTCTTTTAATATTTGCTCAGATTTTTCATCATTTTTTTGATAATAATCTCTACCCAAACCCAATTTCACACAATCTAAATATACCATGTTTTTATTACTGTCATTAGGAGATGGATCTACATAAAATTCATAGAAAGGATTCATACCTATAGGGGTAAATTCTACTAATAAATTTTGCAATTCGTTATAATTGTTTATTTTATCAACTTTATCTAAATATGGTTTAATAGGAGCAATTCCTTGTTTGTTTCGTACTTCCATATTCATAAACGAAGCATAAATATCAGCAATTTTTTGACCTTCACTTCCTTTAAGAAACTTTTGATTTAATGATTTTTTCAAAATTTGTAAAGAAATAGAATCGGTAGTTTCTCTTAATTGGTTAAAACTTCCCCATTGGGAATGATCCGCAGGGATTTTTGTTGTTTTCATCCAGTTCCCGTTTACATAATTATAAAAATCATCTTGAGGTCTTACTGATTTGTCCATGTACTGGAGGTTGATTGCATTATTTTGAGCAAATAGTCCTAAGGTAGGAATAGTAATTGCTGTAATAATAAGAATTACTTTTTTCATGCGTTATTTTAGAATTAAATATATACCAAAAGTACTAAAAATACTGCATATGAGTTTTTTTTAACAAAAGTTTAAAAATAAGGTATATATTTAATTACTACATTTGTAGAAATATAATAAGAACCTAAAGATAGAATAATTAAAAATGCGTGATACCATTTTATATTTAAAAAATGCAAATATTTACCAGAAAAATCTTTTAATACTAAGTAATGTAAATCTGAAGCTGGAAAGAGGGGCTTTTTCTTATCTTATAGGAAAAACAGGAAGTGGTAAAAGTTCGCTATTAAAAGTTTTATATGGGGATCTTCCTTTGTTAGAGGGAGAAGGAGGAGTAGTAGATATAGATTTGGTTTCTCTAAAAAATAGTGAAATACCTATTTTAAGAAGGAAATTAGGGATAGTTTTTCAAGATTTTCAGTTATTAACAGACAGAACTGTAGAAAAAAATTTAATTTTTGTACTTAAAGCCACAGGTTGGAAAGATAAATTTGCCATTGGTGAAAGGGTAGAAGAAGTTTTAGACAGTGTAGGAATGGGTACCAAAAAACATAAAATGCCTCATGAGCTTTCAGGCGGCGAGCAACAAAGGGTAGCAATAGCCAGGGCATTATTAAATCATCCGGCTTTAATATTGGCTGATGAGCCTACAGGAAATTTGGATCCGGAAACTTCTAATGAAATAATGATCTTATTAAAAAATATTTCCAAAAAGAACCATTGTGCTATTCTTATGGCTACACATGATTATTCAATGATTAAAAATTTTCCGGCTAAGACAATTAAATGCGAGGATGGAAAAATTTTTCATGGAGACTCTGAAGAACTTTTCGTTATAAATGAATAATCTATTTTTATGTGAATAGATTAATTTGTAAATTCTCAGTTGTGTCCTGATTAGCATCTACTTTTACTATTTCAATTTTGTCAAATATGTAAACTAATATTTTATCTTTTATTTTTTTCCCTAAAGATTCTAAAACTTTAGCATACTCTTTAATTTGTTTTTTATGTTTTGGTAATTTTTTTCCTGTTTTAAAATCTAGTATTGATATAAATCCGTTAATTTCTACTAAACGATCAGGGCGATAAAATCTTCCTTCAAATAAGATTTCTCTCTCCGGATATATAAAATACTGACCGGAAAAATAATTTTTTAATTGTTTATGTTTGATTACTAAATTAATAGTTTGAGTGATTAATTTTTCTTCTTCCCTATCAATTATTCCTTCAAAAATGAGTTTTTGTATAATAGGGTAAACTTTGTTTTCAGTTGTTATTTCGGATAAAACCTGATGGATAATATTTCCATATCTGATTTTTTTATTTTCTTTTGTATATTTTTTTCCAATTTCTGTACTTACCTTTATTTTTTGCGACCAGCTTTCTGAAATCCAATCAATATTTTTTTCTTCAAGAGAATTTTTATTATCCAAATTTATTTTTTGAGTTTCGATGTCCGGATATAGTTCTATTATACCTTCTGTAGGGAAATGATTTTTTTTTAGGAATTTTTCTATTCTACCTATATCTGAATTTTTTTGTTCTTTTAATATAAAAAGTTGTTGAGAAGCTCTTGTGGTAGCTACATACTGAACACATAAATCATCTATAAAATTTTCACTTTTTTTAATTTCTATAACTTCGTCAATAGCTTCGTTAGTTTGGTCTACACCTGATTTTCCATAGGTGTAGTATTGGTTAAAGCCATTATACAAATCTTCCTCCAAAGGAAACCAATATTCGTCTTGATAAACTCGGTTTTCTGCCAAGGGATAAATAACTATTGGAAATTCTAAACCTTTAGATTTATGAATGGTCATTACTTGTATAGCATTCATATTTTCTGGAAATTGAACAGAAAGATTTGAACTTTTTAATTCCCAATTTTCTAAAAAATCATTTATACTTATTGTTCCGTTTTTTTCTAAATGTAAAATTACATCCAATAAAGCAGAAAGATACATTTCATCTCCTTTTCCAAATTTTAAAGATCTTATCAAATTTTCAACAAAATCATAGAAACTTAAATTGTTATTCAGCGTATCGCATATATTTATTTCAAAAGTGTTTTTTAGGTAAAGAAGCGTATCCGTAAAAGATAAATCTTTTATTTTAAGCATTTCTGAAGTAAAATCTACTAATTTTATTTTTCGTAGTATATGTAACTGGTATAGAGTATAAATTAAAGCTTCTTTGTTTTGAGGAGTATTTAACCATTTTAATGCGGAAATAATAGTTAAGATGACTGGAGAAGAAGATAATAATAATGCTTCTTCTGTTAATACTGGATACCCTTTTTCGGTTAACGCTTCAATAATAGGGAAACTATGTTTCTTGTTCCGGGTTAAAATAGCTATGTCTTTAAAATTGAAACTGTTTGAAATTGATTCTTCAATAATTTCTAAAATTCTATTGACCAATGGGCTGTTTTCTTCTATATCAGGAGAAACAAATGAAATTTGAACCCTTCCTCCATTTTTTAGATATGGAATTTGGTAAGAATGGCTACCAAATAATTTTTTGTTTTCTTCATTTGTGAGTTCAGTTTCTGCAATAAATTGGTAAAAATCATTATTAAAATTGACAATGTTGGGCAGACTTCTGTAATTATTTGGTAAGGTTATGATAGAAATATTTTCCTTTTCAGAATTAGAAATCAGGTTCATCAAAATTTCAGGTTTTCCTGATCGAAACCGGTAGATAGATTGTTTAGGATCTCCTACTAATGTAATTGAAGAACCATAAGTTACTTTTGCATTTTCTACTAATGGTAAAAAATTATTCCATTGTAATTGTGAGGTATCCTGAAATTCATCAATAAAATAATGATTATATTTTCCTCCTAATTTTTCATATATAAAGGCAACAGGCTCATTTTTTAAATGATTATTTATTATTGGATTTACATCTGAAAGAAAAAGAATATCATTTTCTGATTTTTTTTGATTTAAAAATCTAGATATTTCTGATTGTAACTCAATAGTGATTAAATTTTGTCTTACCGATTCATCTATTTTAATCCGGTTGATTAACTCTTTAGTCTGGTAAAAATATTTTATAAGTTGTGGTGCGATAGATTCAATTTCATTTATTTTGGTAGATTTTAATTTTGCATATTTTTCATTTTCACAAAAATCTTTATAAAAATTAGATTTTAGATTAATAGCTGCATAATTTTGTTTAATAAGAGTTTCATCAGTTAATTTATAAAAAAATCCTCCCATTCCTCTGCCTCCTTGGTAAAAATCATTAGCTTGTAATCCCAAATTTTCTATCAAATTTATGGCGCATTTAGCAATTTCTTTAATTTTTTTAAGATTGGAAGAAGTTCTTTTTAAAAGAAGAACATTCAATTTTTTAAAATCTTCAAAATCTTTAGAAGATAAAGAATGGATTTTTTCTAAATGCATTTCTTTAAGGAAATTTTGTGAAGATATAAGCAATTCCTTTCTTATGTCTGTAGAAGATTCGCTATCAAATTTCCAAAAAATATAATTCAGAATAACTTCTGCAAATGGATTGTCTGTACCTAATTCATCAATTAATTCATCTATAGATTGTTTTAAATATTCTGTTGTATCTAGTTCCACAGCAAAAGAATAAGAAAGTCCTAGTTCTTTAGTAAAAGCTCTCATTAATCTTAAATTGAATTTATCTATTGTGCTTATACTTAATAAAGAATAGTGATGTAATAGATATGATAAAGACTTTTTTGATCTTTGATGTAAAATTTCTATATTAATCCCTGTTTCATATGCTATTTGTTGTAATATAGAATTTGATAAGTAAGTAGCCTCCTCAGTAAAATCTTTAAGCCATTTAAGTATTCTGGCTTTCATTTCATTTGCGGCCTTATTGGTAAATGTTACCGCTAAAATAGAACGTATACTTTCAGGCTGTTTATTTTTTAATAAAATAGATAAAAAATTTTTAACCAAAGTATAGGTTTTTCCAGCCCCGGCAGAGGCGTTATAAATGGTATAGCTAGATCTCATAAATTAAAAAAAGGATTTAACAAAGTTAGTTAAATCCTTTTGAAATTATTTTAATCTTTTTTTCCCAGTTTGGAAACGTTTAATTTAACTTTATAATAGTTATATTAGATAAAGATTCTTTATCATAAGAAACTCTTCCATTTGCCCTTGTTGTAGTATTTGTCTGAAGAGATCTTAGCCTTAATATATCTCCTTCTTTTGCTTGTAAATAAGAGTATTGGGTAAAAGTAAACTTTCCTCTTGTATAATATGTTTTATTTGAACTGGCAGTATTAATAGTACTAGGGGTAGTATCACTGATAAGTTCGGAACCAGTGTCATGTAGTTGAGGTACCATTGTTAGAGTTCCTTCGGCAGGCTGGGTTTCTGTACCATTATGTTCAATAGTAAAACTCATAAAAATTTCAACGTTAGAGTTTACCCCATATATTTTATTATTTGAAGTTTCGTCTTCTAAAGCTAAATTTAAATTAATAAAATATAATCCGTCTTTTAAAAATTGAATGGAATTATCAGATAATTTTTTATATAAATTAGGATCATCATTAAAAATTTCTACTCCAAAAATATCCGTCTCCTTACCAAAACCTATAGTAGAACCATTAAAATTAAAATTAGAATCGGGATTGTTGGAAAATTGTACAACTTTATAATCGGTATCATCGTTTTTGCTCATTAAAGTATTCCATTTTGAATCTTTCCAGTAATAGAACCCTGAAAATATTTTATCATCTCCGATTCCGGCAATACCTTCATTAAAAACTAATGTGCCTTCAGTTATATCTTTTGGTAGAGGGCTATGGCTATTTATACTTTTTAGTTGTATTCTAGGTACTAAAACACCTTTCGTACTACTGTTTATATGAAACATTGACGCACTATTTATTTGAGCAGTATTAATTCCTATTTGACTTTTTATTACCGGGCATATTAAAAGACTGCATAACAATGGTATAATTTTTTTCATGGTTTAAATTTATCTGATTCTGGATATGGTTATAGAAGAACTACCTAGCTGATCAAAGTTTACTTTATAAGTTTTTGGGTCTTGTAAAGTGGCTCTAACAGATTTTAGGGTCAAAATATCTCCCTCTTTTACTTCTATATATTCTGTAAAGCAATTAGAAAAAAATCTTCCGGATTTAGAAGTTACAGCTGCAGAGGATCTTACGTAATGAGAAATTCCCACTGGTTTATCATTTAAAGCTAAATTGACTTTTAGTGCAATTGCAGGATTCTTATTAAATTTATTTAATGAAAGTACTACGCTTATGGCATATAATCCGGAGTAATTAAATTTTAAAAAATCATCTTTATCTCTATATTTTTGTAAGGCTTCATAATTTTCATTAAAAACAATATTTCCAAATATTTTCATGTTTTTTGATTTGCCATCATAGTAATCATTATTTGCACCATCAATAGGTTCCCCAAAATCAACATTTGTAAATTTAGCTGTAAAATTTTCTCTGCTCGAAGCTAAAGGATTCCATTGTGAATTTTCATTGTCCCACCAAAAGAATCCGGGAGTTACTTCATAAGGAAAATTACCAAAAGTATTAGTATTGAAAATAAAAGTACCTGTAGGAACAGTACCTGTAAGAGGTGTTTGTAAATTTCTGTTTGTTAAAGCAACAATTGGGAATAATACTCCTTTGGTTTCACTATCTATTTGAAGGATAAGACCATTTTGTTCACCCATTTTTACCTGGCTGAATAATGTGAAAGAAAATACTGTTATAAGTATTATTGTAAAAATTATTTTTTTCATGTTTTAAATTGAAAATTAAGTTATCGTACTTTTTCAATGGTTACTGAGGATGTCTTAGGTTTTCTAAATGTAACTTTAGCTGCTCCGTCTACCTCTTTACCTTTAAAGTATATATAAGATCCAGAGCTATTACGTGGAATATTGATGTATACTGTAAATACGTATCCAATATCTTGGCTTGATCCAGCAGCATTATCTACAGTACAGACATAAAATGTTTCGGGTATTTTGTAGTCATCTACAAATATGTCAATTTCAAAAATATCCCTATCACTGGTACCGTCCATATCTAAATTTAAAGTGAATTTATAAAGACCGGTTTCATAAATTTTAATCCCGTCTAAATATTTTTTATATAAAGAAGGATCTTCATTAAATAACTCCACGTCAAATATATTAAGTGGATTAACTTTAGTGTTAAAATCCACATTTGTTCCATAGTTTGCAAATTTTGCAATGGAATGACTAATAGGAATGTATGCCGACGTCCAACTAGACGTTTTTTCATCCCAATAATAAAATCCGCGAGAAACATAGTTAGGGGGTGTTCCGCTTCTTTGCGTATTATAAACAATTAATCCTGTTTTAGGTTCTCCTTCTAAAGGCGCTTGGATGTTTTTTCCTTGTAATGCTAATCGAGGAATTAAAATACCAGAATTTTTACTATCCATTTTTAGCACTAGTCCGGTCTCTATATCCTGAGTGCCTATTCCAATTTGACCCAATAATATGTTTACATTGAAAGTGATTAATGTAAAAAATAAATTTTTCATTGAAATTAATTTTGAATGAACTTTAATTTAAAAATTATAAACTATAAACTATTAAAGATAAATTTTATCTGCGCACAAATTTAAATAAAATAATATATTTTAATGTAATTTTTATTAAATATAAAATATATATAACAATTTAATGTTATATTATTATTTATTGTTTGTTTATGTTAATTATTATTTAATTTTTGTTATTGTAAAGAGGCTTTTTAATGTATATAATAATTATATAAGTGTTTTTTT